>QHNR01000134.1 GCA_003218475.1 Verrucomicrobiota bacterium
CGAGAGCACGCCGATGCGCCCTACGAGCCCGTATGGATGCGCCAAAGCTTTTGCGACACAATTGGCGCGAGTGTATCGGGAATCGTACGGCCTCTTTGTTTGCAACGGTATTCTTTACAATCACGAATCGCCGCGGCGCGGAGAGAACTTTGTAACGCGCAAGATTGCGCGCGCGGCTGCGCGGATCGCACGGAATCTGGAGACGGAGCTGGTGCTCGGGAATATTGAGAGCCAAAGAGATTGGGGTCGTGCCCAGGATTACGTCCATGCAATGTGGCTGATGCTCCAATACCACACAGCCGATGATTACGTAGTGGCAACCGGCGAATCACATTCAGTCCGTGATTTCGTCGAAGCGGCTTTCGCTGTTTTTGACCTTCCATGGCAGAAATACGTGAAGCATGATCGAGCGTTTGATCGGCCGGCAGAACCGGCCCGGCTGGCCGGTTGCGCGGAAAAGATTCGCAAAAGACTTGGCTGGAAGCCCGCAGGCACTTTTCGCGAGCTTGTCCGCGAAATGGTTGAGGCGGAGCTCGCCGCCATCGACTCGCGTGATTAAGCAGAGCCGAACTGAAATGGTTGGAGGAAGGCGAAACACTGTCGCTGTGTTTTCGCGCGAGTCGTGAATCGCGATCGAAAAGACGGCGCGCACGGGGTGACGCGCCTACCGAACAAAACCGAACGCATCCGCATTGGTAGGGCGGGCAGTCCTGTGCACGCCGCTTAGGACCGGTAGCCTTTGACACCTGAGTTTTCCCGCAGATAATTGGCAAAGCTTCCCACCTGGCAGGATGTGATGCGCCCATTCTTGTTCAACATGTAACTCGAAGACGTGCCCCCGTTTATTCATAACGTTTCCGGTCTGATTCGCCGCGTTCTCTTTCTTGCCCGACCCTACGGCAGGCATGTCGGCCCCACCGGTTTTCGTTACAATGGTAAGCAAGACAACGCGTTCGTAGTTGCTCTTTCCGATTTTTAAAAAGCAGAATTTCAGCTTCTCAGCTGAATTGCTTTAAAACATCGCCGAATGCAAAATGAAAATGCTGATTAAAAAATGTCTGGCAAAAGTGTTCCAGCCATTGATTGGGGCGATCAATGATTCCCGTAATTCCCTGGTAGCAGAGAATCAAAAGCTTCGTTTGGAAATGTTAGGAATCCTGCGTGATGCGCAAATGAAGATCTCCTGTCTTGCAGCGAAATCATTGCCAGCAAAAGAAGCATCGGGTGTCAGCTCAATTCAGGAAACAGAGTTCCGGGTTTTTTCCCAATTTGGAGAAGACGGCATCATTCAATTTTTGATTTCCAATATAGAAATTCCGAACAAAACTTTTGTCGAATTCGGCGTCGAGGATTATGCGGAGTCCAATACTCGATTTTTACTTATCAATAATAATTGGAGCGGTCTGGTAATTGATGGTAGCCAGCCAAACGTGGAGAGCATTAAGAATGACGCCATTTATTGGAAGCACGACTTGACCGCATTAAATGCGTTTATTACCAAGGACAACATCAATAGATTAATTGCATCCCGGTTCTCCGGGGACATGGGTTTGCTTAGCATAGATATTGACGGGAATGACTATTGGATATGGGATTCAATCAATGTTGTAAATCCAAGGATCGTCATTTGCGAGTATAACAGTGTTTTCGGGAGTAAGCATTGTGTTACCATTCCATACAGCGCTGATTTTGTAAGGCAGAGCGCTCATTGCTCCAATTTATATTTTGGCGCGTCGTTAGGGGCCCTGAGCATGCTGGCAGAAAGGCGGGGTTATTTTTTTGTGGGCTGTAACAGCGCTGGTAATAATGCTTTCTTCGTCCGTAAGGATGTCATAGGCAATCTCCCAGTGGTCAGTCTGGAGGAAGGCTATGTTGCCTCTAAATTTCGGGAGTCCAGAGATGAACAAAACATGCTAACTTTTGTGTCCGGGGAAAATAGAATCAAGCTGATTGGTGCGATGAGTGTCATTGACTTGAAGAGCGGCCAGACGGTCAAGCTAAGCAGCCTTTAAGAATGTGCATCGCAACGGCGTGAGAATTCTCTACGACGGTCGGGTTTTTCAATTGCAAAGGGCGGGCGGCGTCAGGCGCATTTATGCGGAGGTCATTACCGGTCTGCCGGCGGACTATCATCCGCTCATCACCGGCGTGGAGGATTTTGGAGAAACTGTCGCCAGTCATCCCAATCTTGAACAGCCGCGATTTAAATATTTTCGCCCCGGCCGCATCAGCGTCCAGGTGCGTGAACGGTGGTGGAAACCGCGTTTGCTTAGGCAGCTTGACTTGTTTCATCCTACCTACTACGACCTAACTTACGGATTTTCTTTTTCTGATTTCAAGTGTCCGATGGTTCTGACCGTCTATGATTTTATTAACGCCATTTATGCGAAGCTGATTGAGGGGTCAGAAGGCGTCATCCGAGATCAAACCGAGGCGATCCGGAAGGCTGACCATATCATCTGTATTTCCAAGGCGACGGAGAATGATTTGTTGGAACGGTTCCCAGAAAAGCAGGGCAAAACTTCGGTGATTTATCTGGCATCGTCTTTTGAGATCCAGCCGCCGCTGGCGGAGCAGTCAATCTTTGAGAAGCCTTCCTTTCTTTTTGTCGGCGGCCGGTGGGGTTACAAGAACTTTTCTTTTCTGCTACGTGTGTTCGCCAGAGCCTGCGAGTCCAATCCCCGTATCCGTTTACACGTCGCCGGTGCGCCTTTGACCACCGAAGAACGGTGGCAGATACATGTGCTGGGAATCAGTGACAGGGTAGAGGTGACGGTCTATCCCGATGAACAACATCTCATGAGTCTCTACTGTTCCAGCGTCGCGCTGGTTTACCCGTCATTGCATGAGGGTTTTGGCCTTCCTCCACTTGAAGCGATGGCGTGCCGGACATTGGCCATCACGTCCAACACCACAAGTCTGCCGGAAGTCGTTGGCAACGGTGGCATCATGTTGGATCCCACGCGGGAAGTGGACTGGGTCGAGTGTATTTTGAAAACCGCCAAGGGAGGAGGGGACCGAGATTTGATGATTGACCGCGGACTGGAGCGTGTGCGCATGTTTTCATGGAAAAAAACTGTTGAACAACATTTGGAAGTTTATCGCCGTTTGGTGTCGTGACGCCTGCTGTTTCTCAAAGAATCAAACTGCTTCGCCGAATTCGTCCAAAGATTGGAAGGGCGTTTACCTAACTCATAGATTCAATTTTCTGTCGTGAACGTTAAAACTGCTACCAAGCGACTCCTCAAGGCACCGTTCCGGGCGTTAGGAATGGATCTTGTGCGGTGGCGTCCGCCGAAGCCTCAGCCTGTCATTCCGCCTGAAGAACTCGAAATAATTGCGGCTTTTAGCCCGCAGTACAAGCCCGAGGAGCACTGGTTCGCGACCTCGGGCATCAAGACCGTGCTGGATGTGGGCGCGCACACGGGAGAGTTTGCTCAACGTATCCGCGCAATGCTCCCTAATGCGGATTTGATCTCCTTCGAGCCGCTCCAGGAACCGTTCGCAAAACTGACAGAACGATTTAAAGGACAGCCAAACTTCCGTGCCATTCGCTGTGCACTTGGTGAAAAGGCGGGGCAATACGAGATGCGTCACAATGAATACGCCCCAAGTTCATCTCTGTTGCCAATGGCCGAACTACACAAGCAGTCATTCACGTTCGCGGTCAAAGAAAAACCTGAAATGATCGAAGTCCGTAGGCTTTCAGATGTGGTTCGGGAACTAAACGTGCGTGACCCGCTGCTGCTCAAGTTGGACGTACAGGGCTTTGAAGACAAGGTCATTGCCGGAGGCGAGGATGTGGTCGCGCGGACAAAGATCATAATTATTGAAGTGAGTTTTCAGCCTCTTTACGAAGGAGGTCCGTTGTTCGACGACGTCTACCGGCTTCTCAAGGAGCACGGTTTTACGTACAATGGAAACTTCGAACAGTTGTTTAGTCCGAAGGATGGTCGCGTCCTTCAGGCTGATGCGATCTTCTGCCGTCAATAGCGGCAGCGATTACTGATGCCCAAAGTTGACAAAATGAGATGCTGATTTTGCACCGGAATTGATGAGGCTTTTGATTCTTCGTAGTCATTATCCGCCGCGCCGCTCGCCAGAAAGCGCTCACACTTTGCTGCTCTGCGAACGGTTGGCTGCTAGGCGAATAGAGGTTGATTTACTGGCAAGTGAGTTATTACCGGATTTCCCCGCACCGAAAGGCTTTCGGCTACGTCCCTGGATGAAATCATGGTGGTGGCGTCAGTTTCCGAGCCTGTTGTTCTCCATCAGCCGGCTTCGCCCTAGGTGCTGCCACCTCCGCGCCCCGAGTTAGTCATGAACCCGCCGCTAATATCAGTCATTACTCCGACTTTCAACAGTGGAGCAAAAATTGCAGCCACGGTCGCTTCGGTCCTCTCGCAACAAAAAGGGCTGTACGAATTTCTTGTCATCGACGGCGGCTCGACCGACGGCACCCTCGCGCATCTACGCGCGCAGGGTCCCGCCTTGCGCTACGTCTCCGAGCCAGATGAGGGCATTTACGATGCGATGAACAAAGGCATTCGGCTGACCAGCGGCAAGTTTCTCTACTTCCTCGGCGCAGGTGACCGGTTGCTACCCGGCGTGCTGGAAGCGGTGGCTGCCGAGATCAGGAAATTGCCGTGCCAAGGGCAAACCTCGCAGCCAACGCTCCTCTACGGAAATGTGGACTGGCCAGGCTACAGCCAACCTTACGATGGACGCTTTAACCGCTTCAAGTTACTTCGCCGCAACATTTGTCACCAAGCCATTTTCTATCAGCGTTCGGTGTTCGAGCGACTAGGCTTTTACAACACGAAATACCGGTTTCTGGCGGATTGGGAATTTAACATTCGTTGCTTTAACGATGGACGTATCCGCAAGCGCTACATCCCTCTTCGGATTGCAAATTATGAGGCGGGCGGTAAATCTGCCACAACGGCCGATCCAGCGTTTTGTGCGGAGCTTTTACGCCTTAGCCGGGGGTGGTTAAACGCAGAAGAAGAAAGAAACTTGGTTTTGGCGCTGGATGAGGCCGTGTGGCGTTTATATCAGGCTGGGTCACACATACCTCTGCAATGCAAAGTTACGCTGCTAAAACACGATTGCTCCGCCAAGACAATTTGCCTGGTTGTCTGCTCGATGTGTGGATTCTCCTTTGCGAGGTTTAAACAAGTCCTTGCATTCGGTGTGGCTCTTAAGAGAATGATTTTCCGCCAACGACGAGAACACCGACTGTAAAAGACGATCCAGTTGATTCTCGCATGCGTAGAGAATCCTTAAATTGCGGAACACTGTGACGCTGTTTTTGCTGAGAAGATGCTCCCCCCTCCATTGATTCCAGGCACAGAAGGTCCTGTTACGCGTCCTTACTGGTCCGTAATGATTCCGACTTACAGTCCGCGGGCAGAATACTTGGAGGAAACGTTGAAGAGTGTTCTGCAGCAGGATCCCGGCCCGGAACAGATGCAGATCGAAGTGATCGATGACGGCTCGATGGATAAAACCGCTTCCGAAATTACGCGCCGCGTTGGCGCGGGACGCGTGACGTTCCACGCCGAACCCCAAAATCGGGGTCTGGCAAACACCTGGAATCGATGCCTTGAGCGCGCTCGTGGAGATTGGGTGCATATCTTGCATCAGGACGACTTTGTGTTGCCAGGGTTTTACGATCTTTTGCGCAAAGGCGCCCAGCAGAGCGACGCGGGCGCGCTCTTCTGTCGATGCGCTACGGTGAATTCAACGGGCCATTGGCTAGGCACGTCCGAGCTACACCGGGGATTTGCGGGCTTACTTGACGACTGGCACGCGAAAATCACCGTTGAGCAGCTAATTCGATGCCCGGCGATCATGGTTCGAAGGGCAGTGTACGAGCAACTTGGTGGTTTTTTGCCGCACCTTCAATTCGTTCCTGACTGGGAGATGTGGCAACGAATTGCCTCTCAATTCCCGTTCTGGTTTGAGCCTTCAATTCTCGCTTGTTATCGAGTACACTCGGACTCTGCTACATCACGGATACGATCCAACGCCTCGGATGTACGCGAAGTGCGCGAGATGATCGAACTCACAGCGGCTTACCACAGCCCTGCGCGCGGTCGCATGCTCGCAAGAAAAGCGCGCTCCTGGTACGCCAAGGTGGCGCTTTTCAACGCCCGCGATCTGCTAGTGAACGTCGGCTTCACTCCTGCCTGGCGACAGATTGTCGAAGCGCTGCGCCTTTGTCATAGCCCACGCGTCATCTGGAAGATTTGCTCGTTTTTTGGTTTATGGTTTCGAATCATCGCGTCGCGACTCAAACGCCGGATAAAGTCGAGATCCAATGCGTCTGGTCACAGCTAGAAAAAGGCAACTTGCCCGCATGGTCCTATTCAGGTGTGTTTATAGGCTATCACAACGTATCCAGCGATTACCTCGCGCGTGTTCTTTCTCTCTTCCGCACGTGCTTTCGCGTGTCACCTTTGACGTAGCGCATTTTCAACGCACTGAGGCGCTTCGTCTGTAACCAAGCAAAACTATGATGGACCGCGTGAGGTTTCCCGGAACCGATATTGAGATTTCTGCGCTATGCCTTGGAGTGGCTGAGATCGGTGTCCGTCAGACGGAGATTGAGGCGCATCGCCTGTTGGACTACTGGGTTCAACACGGCGGAAATTGCGTTGATACCGCAAGAGTGTATTCGGACTGGATCCCTGGAGAGAAGCATCGGAGCGAACGGATTGTAGGCGATTGGCTCAAAGCTACGGGCGTTCGGGGGCAGATTGTGTTGGCCACGAAGGCGGGACATCCCCTCTTCGACAATAGCTGGCGGGTGAGGCTTTCACCTTCGGAGTTACAGCAAGATTTGGAAGGCAGCTTGGAGACGCTTGGAACAGACTATATCGACGTCTGGTTTTTGCACCGCGATAACGAGACGCTTCCTGTAGAGGAGATCATAGACAGCTGTGACGCGTTTGTTCGTGACGGGCGGGTCAAAGCCCTCGGGGCAGCCAACTGGACGGCGAGGCGGATTCGCAAAGCGAATGACTACGCATCCCGAGCAGGCAAGGCCGGATTCGTGGCTACACAATTGTTCTGGAATCTCGGCAGTCGTCACTATCGTGGACTCGAATCGACTCTACGCTCGATGGACGACGATGCAGAGCAACTGCACGAAGCAGCCAATTTGGTCGCGATGCCTTATTCTTCGCAAGCTGGCGGTTTTTTCAGTAATTGGTTGGAAGGAGACAATGTAACGCGTTTGAAGGCCGAACAATCCGGATACGCGACCAAGGCCAACTTCCAAATAGCAAGGCTTGCAGGTGAGATCGCTCGACGGAATCGCGTCCCTGTCGGGGCTGTTGTGCTGGCGTTTCTACGCTCACATCCGTTTAAGGTCGTTCCCATTATTGGGTGCGGCACACCAGCGCACCTGGCTGCCAGCATCGAGGCTTCGGATTTCGTCTTGCCGGATGCTGACTGGAAGAGTCTACGCGACGTTACGAATCATAAACCTGGATGGTTTCATCGGTATTTGTGGAAACGGCATTGAACAGCACATCGAACGCTCAAAGGGAAGCCTTTAGACTTAAATTCGCTGCCGGTCTTCTGAATCCCTTCAGCAGAATGAGCGTATCGGTCCGTCTAGGCCAGCTCGCTTTGAATATCCTGTCTCGCTGGTCCATCAAGCCTTTACCGCCAAAGCCCGAATCCGGCATGTGTTATTTGACCATTGGCAGCCGCACTCATTGGTTGATGTTGCGAGAAAGCATGTTTTCACTTTACCGGTCGTGGAAAAAGCTGCCCACGATCACTGTAGTTTCGGACGGGAGCTGGTCGGCGGCGGATTTTTATCCCGTCTTTTGCTGGTGGCCAGCGAAAATCAATGTTCTTTCCCGTGAGCGGATTATTGCTCAAGCGCACGCTGCCGGAGAGCGCGAGCTCGCGCAGTATGCCGAGGCCAGCGCTTGGGGTTTGAAGGTTGCATCCATTGTCCTTTTAGCGCGCCGGGAACCCTTGCTGTTTGTAGATGCGGACATCCTTTGGTTCGCGGACCCGGCCGATCTGTTCGGTCCCAGCGATTTCTGGGCCAAGCCCCGAGGTGTGCGGGAAAGTAACTGCTATCAGCACCGCGATTTGGCTCTGCGCTTTTGTCCCAAGGTATTGGAGCCGCCATTTGTCAACGGTGGCATACTAGCTCTGCACGGCGAGTTTCTACCAGAGGACATCTTACGCGCGATGGTGCATGAAGCGCTTGCCGACCCTAAGGATGGCACATTCGAACAGACCATTATTGCCACCGCGGTGAAGCTTGGTGGAGAGTTTTTCCCGGAGAAACTGAGTCTGGTTGAATTCGATGACGTTCATAGGTTTCGCTCCCGCGACATGCAGGATGAGGGGTATTACTCCCGGCACTATGTCAACTGGATGCGGCATTTGCTTTATCGCGATGCTTTGAGATTGCGCTGGCGGTCAGTTCTAAGTCGGAACTACTTTCCTTCTGGATGAAAAAACGGACTGATTGTGATTTTGCCACGATAGCGAGAAGCATCGGTGGCCTCACGGGCATACCTCTGTTACCTGCTAGTTCTCGATGACAGCAAAACGTCGCGTTCTGCTCGTTAGCATTGTGCCTCCCAAAAATGATTGCGGTGTTCGCA
>QHNR01000136.1 GCA_003218475.1 Verrucomicrobiota bacterium
GGAGCCACGCTCCTTTACGGAGTTGGGGGCAAGCACGAAGCAACGACGTTTGTCAGATGGAGATAACAAGAGTTGGCTCACAAAGTTCCACCAAAGGGACGGCGGATTGGTTCACCAGCACGGTGCGCATTGGCCCGCTGTTCGAGGCACCCGGGCCGGCACGTGTTCGTTGCGCGAGCGTCACGTTCGAGCCGGGCGCGCGCACCGCATGGCATACACATCGTCCATTCGACAATGACCAAACCAGACTGACGAAGCCCGAAACAATGTCGAAGCCCGAAATGAGGAGGACTGACCGCGAAAAAACGGCCAGTGACGAACAATATCAGAACTCAATCGGAGCCAAACGGGCACGAACATCGACAAGTGAGCGGCTGAGACCAGCGGCCTACTTCAGGTCCGGAACGTCGAACTGTACCAGGTTGCCAAATTCTTCAGTCTCCCAATGTTGATGAGCGAAAATCTTTTTTCCGTCGCGTGACCACGAAGGTTGAACAAAAGATCCCGGGCCATCCGTAATTTGCTGCAACCCCGTTCCGTCCGGATTAATGACGTAAAGCTGACCAATGTTGGCAGGACCGGCGCGATTAGATGAAAATAAAATCTTTCGACCATCCGGCAACCACATGGGCCAGCCATCGTAGGCCGCGTTTTTTGTCAGATTAATTGCGTTCGTTCCGTCAGTATTCATGACAAAAACCTCGGAGTTGCGTGGACTGAGAGTGAGGTCCCATTGATACCCCGGTGCATCGATCACCCGGCGAAAGCAGATGCGCTTTCCATCCGGCGAAAATGAAGGGTAAGTGCTGACAGTTTTTGCACTGCTGATTTGTTTCACGTCGCCGCCATCAGCGTTCATCGTGAAAACTTCGTGGAATTGCTTCGACCACTCAGCTTTCAGGTCGGGCGTGGTGCGCGCTGAATTGAAGATGATGCGCTTCCCATCTGGCGACCAATGCGGGTGACCATCGTCGCCCGGCTGGTTTGTTAACCGCTTCTGCTCCGAACCATCCGCATTCCTGATGTAGACGTCCCACTGATGGTCGCCGTCAGAGGCGAACACAATCTTTGAGCCATCGGGCGACCAGATGGGCGAGTGGTTCGACGCTTTGTTATTGGTGAGCTGGGTGATGTTATTCCCGTCCGCGGTCATGACGTAAATTTCAGCTGCGCCGGTACGGTTCGATTCAAAAACTATTTTCGAGCCGTCCGGGATAGCTGTCCAGCACATTTGTCAGACGCTTGGGCGCAAGCCGTAACGGAGCGGGCGTGGGCGACTCCTGCGCATGCGTCGCTGGGAGGATTAACAAAAAGATCAATCCGATGAGCCTGTGTTTCATATGTTAAGCTTTCGCTTCTCGTTTAAGCGATCACTTAGCTTGTCTTCAGACTTGATTGTCTCTTTGCTCGCTTCGGTTGACACTTTGCGCAAAGACGAACATTGGCGAAAGATCGTGTGTTTTCGCAAAAATTTCCCGTGTTGAAGCAGATTTGTGGGTGGCAACGCTACTTTGTGTCCGGAAATAGTTCGTTCACGCGTGCCAGCAGTGCCGGGTAGCGTGCGTCGTTCCGCAAACCGTCCAAGTCGGAATCGTATTTGGCCCAGTTAACGAGTTCGGGGCCACCGCCGGCGATGGCACGTTCCAGCAAGGCAAAAGCTTGGTCGTAGTCACGCAGCTTGGTCAGACCGCAGGCGACGTTGTACAGGGTAAGGGGATCGTCCGGGTCAATGGCGAGGGCGCGGGAAATCCACTCCCGCGCGCGTTCCATTTCGCCCAGTTCGAAGAGCGCGCCGGCGCCCAGGTGCGCCGGCCGCGGATCGTCGGGATGCGACGACAATTCCTTTTCCGCGAGTTCGATGCCGCGTCTAGCAGCGTCTTTGCAATCGGCCAGACGCCCAAGCGATCGATAAATGTGAATCAGCAAACAAACTGACTGATAATCATCGCGACGAAGCTGGGAAGCGCGTTCGAAAAGTCGCGCGGCTTGTTCGAGTTGCCCTTCGGCAAAACTGGCGCGCGCGTAACCGTAGTAGGCTTCAAATAAATTTGGGTCGAGGGCAATCGCTTTCTCGAATTCCGCGTTTGCCTCAGGGTAGCGTCGAGCAGCGGCGAGCGCGTGGCCGCGGGAGGCGTGAGCTTCGGGTAAAGTATTATCCAAACTCAACGCTTTCTCGGTGGTAGCTAGTAACGCATCGATCGGCACGTCCACGCGGTAGTTGAGGTAGAGAAAGGAATCGCAATCCGCCATTCCGGCGTAGGCGCGCGCGTAGTTAGGATCGAGCGCGACGGCCTTGGCGAACATTTGCCGTGCGATGCGGCAGTAATGTTTGGAACGGCGATGCAGGAAATCCCGGCCGCGCAAGTAGTAGGTGTAAGCTTCGACGTTATCGGTGGGGTCTTGGCCAATCGACTCCGCTTCCTGTGGAAGCAGTTTGACCTTGAGCTGAGCGACGATCGCGTGCGTGATCTCATCCTGAATCGCAAAGATATCGGTCAGATCACGGTCAAAGCGATCGGCCCACAGGTTTCCGCCGTCCTTAGTGCTGGTTAGCTGGCCCGTAACGCGGACACGCGCGCCCGCCTTTCGGACGCTTCCCTCCAGAATGTAAGCGACGCCAAGCTCGCGTGCGATCTGCTCCACCGTTGCCAGCTTGCCTTTATAGGTGAAGACGGTGTTGCGCGCGGCGACCCATAACCCGGAGACTTTCGACAGGTCGGTAATGATATCCTCGGTGATGCCATCGCTGAAGTATTCCTGTTCGGGATCGCCGCTCATGTTGCTGAACGGCAACACGGCGATGGACGGTCGCTGATCTCGGTTTGGCGCAGTGTTTGCGATGGTCGATTCCTCC
This sequence comes from Verrucomicrobiota bacterium, assembly GCA_003218475.1. GTDB lineage: Bacteria > Verrucomicrobiota > Verrucomicrobiia > Chthoniobacterales > UBA10450 > Udaeobacter. The sequence goes on from QHNR01000136.1 coordinate 2,855, forward strand.
TGCGAGAGGCTATAAACCCGAACCGGCTGCTCGATATTCTTTAACTTTTGCTCGCCCATATCGTCGAAAACAAGATCCAGCCGATTACCGACCAGCTCGCGAACGGAACCTGAAATAGTGATCCCGCCAGGCTTGGCGATGCTTTCAAGGCGGGCTGCGACGTTGACACCATCGCCAAAAATGTCTTCATCTTGCACGATCACATCGCCCAGATTGACGCCAATCCGGAATTCGATGCGTTTTTCCGGCGGCACGTTCGCGTTGCGATCTCGCATGCCGCACTGAATCTCAGCGGCGCATCTGACGGCGTTGACTACACTGGGAAATTCCAGCAGGAGCCCGTCACCAGTCAGCTTAACAAGGCGTCCCTGATGCTCGGCGATTTTGCCGTCGATGAATTCGCTTCGTAATTTACTTAGCGCGTCGAGGGTGCCGGCCTCGTCCGCGCCCATTAACCGACTATAGCCCACTACGTCAGCGGCAAGGACTGCAGTGAGGCGGCGTTCCATCTCTGTTCAAATATGGAACACCGTTGCAATCGATCAAATTTGTGGAGTTGATAATGGAGATAAAGAGATCAGGTTCGCAATCAATACACAAAGTGACGAGTGACACCTGACGAGTGACCAGCCTTCGGTCCGAGCCGGACTGGCGGTAAGGCTACGGCTTGGCAGGCGAGTGCATGCGATCAGATTAGTACATGGAAATTAAGAGAGTCGGGACACAACCATCCGCTAAAGGGCCGGCTGATTGGTTTACGGGCACAGTTCGCATTGATCCGCTGTTTGAGGCGCCGGAACCAGCGCGTGTTCGTGGCGCGAGCGTCACGTTCGAGCCAGGTGCGCGTACCGCGTGGCATACTCATCCACTCGGTCAGACGTTGATCGTCACCTCCGGCCTCGGGTGCGCGCAGAGCGAAGGGGGGCCGATCGAGGAGATCCAGCCGGGCGATGTCGTTTGGTTTGCGCCTAACGAGAAGCATTGGCACGGCGCCACGCCGACGACCCCGATGACGCATATCGCCATCCAGGAGGCACTAGATGGGAAACAGGTCGATTGGATGGAAAGGGTGTGTGAGGAACAGTACCAAGCCAAGTAAGAAGGCTGACTTAAGATTTAAGAAGGTTCTCCGATAGACAGCGCCTATTCCGCCCAGACGCACAAAGTCTTGCAGCTTGCTGAGCGAGACCTGTTTATTGCTGTCTAACGAATCATGACAAAAGCTTTTCTTTCATTGATTTGGGTCGTCGTGGCCGCGATGCCAACGTTAAACGCCCAGCAGGCATCGCCCGGCCAGATCACGGCGACGCAACAAAGCTCGAAACCCAAGGCGCGCCCGATCCGGACTTTTCCGCAGCCAGGAGCTCAACCAACGCCGGGCACAACAGCAAACAATAATCCTGGTCAGAAACAAGGAATCGCTAACAATCCCGGGCATGGGAAACCAGCCGATAACAAGCCAGGGAATGGGAAAACAAGCGATAACAATGTTGGCCGGGGGAAGAGAAACAACGATAATCACGACAATTACGCGGAGGCCGTGCGCCGTTACCGGCATGAACGGCACGACCACGATTGGTGGAAACAACACTATGTCGTCATCGTGCTTGTCGGAGGCGGATACTATTATCAGGACTCCGGATATTGGTATCCGGCTTGGGGATACGATCCCAACTATGAGCGCTACGATTACGACGGACCGATTTACACCTATGGCAATCTGTTGCCGGACCAGGTCATCGTTAACGTGCAGCGCGCGCTCCAACAGCTCGGCTACTATACCGGAGATATCAACGGCTCGCTGGGAGTTAACACTCGCAATGCCCTAACCGCTTACCAGCAGGACTACGGATTGGATGCCACGGGTGTTATCGACGAACCGACCGTGCGCGCGTTGGGTTTGATTTAACGAAGTATCAAGCGAAGTAAGAAGGTCAGAAGCAAGCTTTAAGAAGTTCTGTCAGTGCGGTAAATGAGCTAAGAAGTCGTCAACGATTTTCCACGTTTGCTCTGGCTGCTCCAGCCAGGGCATGTGGCCACATTTGTCGATGAACGCCAGGTTCGAATTCGCGATTAATGAATGTGCTTCGCAAACATTCGCTTCGCCTGCCAGGTCTTGCCGCCCTTGAAGGAGAAGGACAGGGGATGCGATCGTTTTGAGTTTCGGCCGGATGTCATACTTTCCCTCGGCCTCAATAAATGCAGGTGGAACGCGGAAGTTGTAATCCTTCGGATCAAGTTCCATCTGCATCGCTAACGCTTTCTTTCGATCGTAGAAATAAGCAGCAGTCGCCGCGCGTAAACGTTCAAAGCTGGCCCGGTCAAAGTTAGCCGCTTCTCGCGCAGGGTCTCTCCAGAAATCGCGTATTTCGATTTCACTCGGCCACAATCGCGTGCTTTGATTGTCGCCAAACACGCCGAGATATTCGTAAGTGATTGGACCAGAACCAAGCGTAACGACTGCACGCACTGCGTCGGGGTGGGTGCCCGCATAAGCGAGACCCAGGACCATTCCCCACGAGTTTCCGACCACAACAAATTTTTCCGCGTCCAAGTGCTTACGGAGCGCTTCGATGTCTTCCATGTACGCGTTCAGATTGATCATGGACGAGTTGTACCGCGGCAGCTTCGATCTACCCGTTCCGCGTTGTTCCCACATGATGCACCGGTATTTCTTACCGAGCTCGTCAGCGATGCCTTGCATCGACCGGATGTCTTCACCCGGACCACCGCTTAACACGAGTACGTAATCACCGCTCGTCCCGACGATGGTGTAGAACAGATCGATCCCATCTCGCGTGACCTTGCCGTCAGCCGAATTCTCGTGCGCTGAGGCGAGATCGGCGTGAGCTGCTCCAGCTGAGCCGAGCAGGCAAGCGGCTATGAGTGTGGCGACAAACTTGCTCATTGCTGTGCGCGTGCATAGCGGAAGACGGTTTTGCCAGTCTTGCCTTTGGACTGATACGTCCATTCTTGAGTCAAATGATCGTTGTCTTCCTGGGTCACGGTTAGTCCGGTGTTGTGCCAATCGTCTGGCGATTTCAATCCGGTGATGCGAGCAAGCGAAAATGCCAACGGCTTCTGCGCGTCAGTGATGGCGGACGTTACCATCTGTGGTTGATTCTTTGCCGAGCAGTAGTGCGTGGCAATCAGGTGATCGCCGTCGACAGTGAAAATCGTAATCATTACGGGGCCGCTCTCTGGTCGAAATTGCTCCATCAACGCACTGCCGTTTGCCGTCAGCGTATAAATCACATGGATTTTAACGCCGTCGTGCTGGCCCTCCCACTCGCCTTTGAGCGACACGAGGCGATCAAACGCTTCCTCGCTTTTGGTCTTGTCCGCTGCCGCCGAAGCCGTGATTGCAACCAGCGCGATCATGCCGACTGCCAAAAACAATAACGTCCGTTTCAGTGCTCACCTCCGTTTCGATTTACCGCGAAGTGCTTGCCGAGCCCGGCCTTCGTTTGCTCCGCGTTTCGCTGATCGCCTGGATACTCGGCGCGTACCAAGGTCAGGAGTCCCCGGTTTCTTGAAGACAGTTTCGAACACGATCGTTTTGAATCGCTCAAGAGCTGCGGGGCGCCGTTCGACCTTCATTCGTAGAATTGCGCCTTCCCAGGACGCCAATAGGAATTCGGCCAGGTCCGTGGCATCAAACCGCGAATCGACTTCGCCGTCAGCCTGGGCGGCCGCAATGCACGACGCAAACGGCGCGCGCCACTTGTGAAAAATTGAATCGAGCCGTTTGCGCAAGCGCTGGCTTTGAGAACTGGCTTCCAGACTCAAGTCACCAATCAGACATCCGATCCTCCAACCGTCGCGCTCCAGCTTGCCGGTAATGACGTCGAGATACCGCTTCAGCCGTTCGCGCGGCGTGAGAGTCTCGTCTTTCAGCGCCTGTGCCACCAATTCCTTCAAATAATCGAAGTAGCGATCCAGCACTTCCCCGGCGAAGGCCTCTTTGGAACGAAAATGATTGGTGAACGAACCTTGCGGAGCGCTGGCAGCCGCGCAGATATCGCGCACGCTCGCTCCTCGATACCCGGATCGAAACATGACGCGCAGCCCGGCCTGTAATATGTCGTTACGTAGCGAACGCCTGCCCATAACCGCTAAATAATACGTTCGTACGTATTGAACTGTCAATCGGCGATTTTATCTCTGTTCGTGAAAGAACTGGAACCTGAAACGCCAAGACGAGACGGGAGCAGCCGATTTCTACGAGACACAAAGAAATCTTCACCACAGAGTTCACAGAGCTCGTAGAGACAAGCCAAAAATTAAACTCTGTGTGTTGAAACTCGCTCAGCTCCCACTTCGCTCACTGCTTCCCTCGCAGCTTTATCTTCTGAGTCGCTCAACCAATTATGCTCCGTTCTCTGTGTCCTCTGTGGTTAATCTAATCCGATGATTTAGCGCGGCGTGATCTCGGCGGTGACGCTTTCTGGAGCAAACGTCCGAATCGCTGTTGATGATCGAACCTGTTAAGAGGGGGAACTCGATCATGGCAATGCAGAAAAAGAAAGTGACCATTCAAAAAAGTCCGCCAGCGCGGGCTGACGCGCGCTGCCGCTCCCGGTGAAGTGCGCGGATTTCTTCGCCGCTCGAAGGACGCGACACTCGCGTTTACCGCGCGGGTTGCTGTCAACACCAAGCTAAAGGGAATTGGCGAAATGACGGAATTATCGATCGACACAAAAAAGCGCCGTGTTCGTGTGCACCTCGAATTGGTGGGCGAGGCCGAGCCAATCGAAGTGGAAATTACGAAATACAATCTCAAGAACAAAGAGTCGGGTGCGCGGTTGACAATCGAGGAAGCGACGGCGTCGCGCGAATGGTTGAATGTCGCGTTGCGCGAATTTGTTGTCGGCCGAACTATAGAAATTCCGGCAAAAGCAGTAGCGTTGCTGAAATTGTTGACCTGAATTGCTCGATGGCGGCGATCGAGCGAATTGCACCGAAACAATGAAAGTTCTTACCACAGAGGCCACAGAGGTCGCAGAGACAAATCCAAAGGGGGATGCAACTTCACGTTGCCTCCGTGTCTCTGTTTACGCCGTGGTTAATTCCTATAGAATTTTAATAACCGAGCGTGGCGCTAGGTTCTGCGCGGGTGTCTAGTAAAAGAAAGGACTCAAAAACATGCATCCAACGACATACAACGCGAAAGCGTACTCCGCTGCCAGTGAGAAATCGCCATTGGCTTCCACGACCATCCCGCGACGCGATCCGACGGAACGCGACGTGCAGATCGACATTCTTTTCTGCGGCATTTGCCACTCCGATTTGCATTCAGTGCGCAACGAATGGAGCGAGTTCATGCCCACTGTGTACCCGATTGTGCCTGGCCACGAGATCGTGGGCCGCGTTACGAAGGTCGGCTCAGACGTTGCCAAATACAAACCCGGCGACCTCGTCGCCGTCGGGTGCCTGGTCGATTCCGACCGTACATGTCCACAGTGCAAAGCTGGCTTTGAACAGTACTGCCCGAACCTGACACTCACGTTCAACTCGCCGGACAAATACCTTGGCGGTGTTACCTATGGCGGCTACTCCGCCAGCATCGTCGTCGATGAACATTTCGTTCTTCATGTTCCTTCGAACCTGAATGTCGCCGGAACGGCACCGCTTCTTTGCGCGGGGATCACAACATACTCGCCGATGCGCCACTGGGGCGTCAGCAATGGGAAAAAAGTCGGCGTGGTCGGTCTCGGCGGGCTCGGTCACATGGCCGTGAAGTTTGCTCATGCGTTCGGAGCGCGTGTCGTCGTCTTCACTACCTCGCCTGGAAAGAAAGAAGACGCGCTTCGCCTGGGCGCCGACGACGTTGTGGTGTCCCGCAATGCCGACGAAATGCAGAAGCACGCCGGCAGCTTCGATTTCATCCTCGACGCCGTTTCCGCCGATCACGACTTCAATGCCTATATCAATCTGCTCGGACGCGACGGAAATCTCACTCTTGTTGGCGCTCCGGCTGAACCGTTGGACGTCGCAGCGTTCAGCCTGATCATGCGACGGCGCAGTCTCTCCGGCTCTGCCATCGGAGGCATCGCCGAGACGCAGGAGATGCTCGATTTTTGCGGCAAACATAACATCACCGCTGACGTCGAAGTCATTCCCATTCAGAAAGTCAACGAAGCGTACGAGAGATTGCTGAAGTCCGATGTGAAGTACCGGTTCTCCATCGACATGGCTTCTTTGAAATTTGAATGAACACCACGCTAACCAAAACTGTAGCCGCTGTAGCCCCGGCCCTGTGGGCCGTTTTCCTAATGTGAAGCTGTACCAACGCGGACCGGCCACAGGCCGGTGGCTACAATGTTCGTGAAATCCCATTAGAGAGAAACGATGAAAAAGCGGAAACTTGGGAATCTGGAAGTCTCGGCGATCGGGCTGGGCTGTATGGGAATGAGCTTTGGCTACGGTCCGGCCAAAGAAAAGCAGGAGATGATTTCGCTGCTTCGGAAGGCGGTCGAACTCGGGGTCACATTTTTCGATACTGCTGAAATGTATGGTCCATTTACGAATGAAGAACTCGTGGGCGAAGCGCTTGCTTCTTTTCGTGAGCAGGTGGTGATCGCCACCAAATTCGGTTTCAAAATTAGTCCGAAAGGCGAGCAGATCGGCCTGGATAGTCGGCCGGAGCACATCAAGGAAGTCACCGACGCTTCGCTGAAACGACTCAGGACCGACGTGATCGATTTGTTCTACCAACACCGTGTTGATCCGGACGTGCCGATCGAAGACGTGGCCGGAGCGGTGAAGGATTTAATTCGTGAAGGCAAGGTCAGGCACTTCGGCCTTTCCGAGCCAGGAGTGCAAACAATCCGTCGCGCACACGCAGTGCAACCGGTGACGGCAGTCCAGAACGAATACTCGTTGTGGTGGAGAAAGCCTGAAGAAGAAGTCTTACCGGCGCTTGAGGAACTCGGAATCGGCTTCGTCCCATTTAGCCCTCTGGGCAGAGGCTTTCTCACAGGAAAAGTCGACGAAAACACTACGTTCGACAGTTCGGACTTGCGCAGCACGCTCCCGCGTTTCACTCCTGACGCGCGCAAAGCTAATCAGGCACTGGTTGATTTGCTCAGCGAGATCGCAAAACGGAAGAAAGCGACACCTGGTCAGATCGCGCTCGCCTGGTTGCTTGCTCAAAAGCCATGGATTGTTCCGATTCCAGGCACGACGAAGCTGAAGCGACTCGAAGAAAACATTGGCGCAGCCGCAATTGAACTTACCGCGGATGATCTCCGCGAAATCGAAAGCGCCGCGTCAAAGATCAAGGTGCAAGGCGCTCGCTACCCCGAACACTTGGAACAATTGGCCGGGCGGTGACGAAGTAAGAAGTTAGAAGGCAGAAGGCAGAAGTTCGTTCCTGCTTCCTTAGAAGAGTGCGATCTAGCGCTTGAATTTTCCGATGCTGCGCTCGGGCAGGAAATACATCGCGGCCGGTAGAGCGATCATGACAAGGGCGAGTGGCGTGTAGATGAACGCCATCGCAATGGCCACGATGTAGATGCCAAGGGCGATAAGATTTTTGCGCGCCATTCTCCTGTTCAACTGCTTAAACTCGAGTTCATGATGATGATGACGGGCGATCGATGCGCGCAGGAGATAGAAAGAAAACGCGCCCGCAGTCGAGACGGCTGCATAAAGCGCGACCGGGAAAGGCAGCGCGTGATTGTCGCCAAGATAAACTGTGACCCAGGGGATAAGCGAGATCCAAAAAAGCTGGTTCATGTTTGCCCACAGAATGACCGCATCAACGCGACTGACGAGGTGAATGAGATAATGGTGATTGACCCAGTAGATCGCGATGATGATGAAGCTAAGGACATAAGCGAAAAAAGTCGGCCACATGTGCGCCAACGAAGCGGGCGTGGGATCGTGCGGCGCCTTCAACTCCAGGACCATAATGGTAATGAGGATAGCCATTACGCCGTCGCTGAACGCTTCGATGCGGTTAGTTTTCATGCGAGATCAAAAAATTGATAGTAGATAGTTGATTGCAGTGGTTAGTCTCCAATTATCTTGACCAGCACGCGCTTCCGCCGTCGCCCGTCGAATTCCCCGTAGAAAATTTGTTCCCACGGGCCGAAATCCAGTTTGCCCTTAGTGATTGCGACGACAACTTCACGGCCCATGATCTGACGCTTGAGGTGGGCGTCGGCATTGTCTTCGCCGGTTCGGTTGTGGCGATAGCTGGAGGTAGGCGCATGCGGAGCCAGTTTCTCCAGCCAAAGTTCGTAATCGTGATGGAGTCCTGGTTCATCGTCATTGATGAACACGGAGGCAGTGATGTGCATGGCGTTGACCAGACAAATACCTTCGGTCACGCCGCTCTCGTGAATGAGTTCCTCGATTTTCGGTGTGATGTTGATGAACCCGCGTCGATCCAGCACTTCGAACCAAAGATGTTCAGTGAGCGATTTCATTCAGACAGGTTGATGGTTAAGAGCGTAAAGCTCCGTCGGAGCCACGCTCCTTTACGGAGTTGAGTGTTGAGAGTCAAACATCGAAAAGCTAGAATCACTGCGTAACAGAAAGTAATCCATGGACATCAGGATTCGGGAAGGGACGCCGGCGGATGCCGAGATTTGCGGCAGGATTTGTTACGACGCATTCAAGGCGATTTCGGAGGCGCACGGGTTTGCGCCTGATTTTCCGGCGCCTGAAGTGCCGATTGGCTTGTTAACATCGCTGCTCGCAAATCCAAAGTTTTACGGTGTCGTGGCGGAGATTGACGGGCGCGTCGTGGGCAGCAATTTTCTCGACGAACGCAACCCAATCGCAGGTGTGGGGCCAATCACCGTCGATCCGGCGGTGCAGAATCACGCCGTCGGCCGGCATTTGATGGACGCTGTCCATGACCGCGTGGCGGCGAACAATTTTGCTGGTGTCCGGCTCATCCAGGCCGGATTTCACACGCGATCGCTCTCGTTGTACGCGAAACTTGGCTACGACGTTCGTGAACACCTGGCATGCATGCAAGGCAACGCGCTCAACGTTGCTATCGAAGGGCATGTTGTCAGGCCAGCGACAGAAGCGGACATCGAGGCGTGCAATCGCGTCTGCCAGAAAGTGCACGGGCACGAGCGCGACGGAGAGTTGCGCGACGCAATCGCGCGAGCCACAGCGACGGTTGTGGAGCATGATGGACGGATTACCGGTTACGCCACGATCGTTGGTTTCTTTGGGCACGCGGCGGGCGAGACAAACGCAGGTGTAAAAGCGCTCATCGGCGCGGCAAAAGAATTCGCAGGTCCGGGTTTTCTCCTGCCGACGCGCAACGGCGAGTTATTCCGCTGGTGCTTAAGGAACGGTTTGCGAGTTACGCAGCCAATGACTTTAATGAGTCGCGGCCTTTACAATGAACCAGCCGGAGCATTTCTGCCATCGATACTGTACTAATTGCGATTACTGACTGATTGCTTTCCGGATTTCCCTAGCGGTCTTCTTTCAGAATCTTGCCGACTTTTTCAATCGTGTTCCAATTGCGGGTAGTGACCAGCCTTCGCTAAGGCTACGGCTTGGCAAGCCGGCGAAAGTGCTAAGCAGCAGAGTAGGACTACGCCGCGTTAAGAATCTGCACGACCTTCTGAATTGTAGTCCAATTGCGGTTCGTGAGCGGCACACCGAGGAGCTTCTCGATTTTGCCGAGGTAACCGATCGCCTTCATTTGCCGGCGATACAGACCGAGGACGAATCGGCCTTGGATCGCAATAACCTTCAGCAGCCAGTCGTCGGCCGAAGGCAGGCTGAGAGGAAGCGAAGGGAGCGCGCGAGGTCGTTTGTGTAACACGTTTACGAATCTGGTTATGTTCGGACCTGACGGTTGGTGTGAAAATGGATCTTTTGACGCGAGCTTGATGATGTCGCGCGCGGGACAAATCATGATTTCGCATTTGAAGGGCAACTTTTTCCCAATCGCTGCGCGCAGAGTCGATTCACTTACATCTTCCTGCACAACGAACGTTCCGACCGCGCCAATATTAACGACACCGAACTTCGCCAACTGTTTGGCGATGACGGCTGGTTGGCATCGATTCGCGCCACCGACATTCACCGCACGAAGAAATACCACCGAGCGCATTTGAATGATTTAACCATAGAGAACAAGGATGACGCAGAGAAAAAGCATTCGGAATCATTTCAATTGATCCTCCGTGGAAGGAGCGTTCGGCCACATTCTGCTTTGTATCGCGCCCAAGGCAATGGAGCCGCGCTAAGACGATAGGCAGGTTCGACGGTAATTGAGCCGGGTGTGCTGCGGCATCTACTGCCCCCGTAGAGCGACGAGGGGGTCGACCTTCGTCGCGCGCAGCGCCGGGATGTAGCTGGCGAGGATTGCCACTGCGAGCAGCACGAGTGAGATCCCGAGAAACGTGATTGGATCTGTGGCACTGATGCCAAACAGCAAAGTTTGTAGCACTCGTGTTAGAAGAAATGCCGCCGCCAATCCGAGAATCATACCCACGCCGACGAGCTTCAGTGCCTGCTTCAAAGTCATTTGCAAGACGTCAGCGCGTCGTGCCCCCAGCGCGATGCGAATGCCGATCTCGCGTGTGCGTTGCGCGACTGAATAGCTCATCACACCGTAAATTCCAATCGAAGCGAGAAGGAGAGCAAGCGCCGCAAACAAGCCTAATAAGAGCATGCTGAAACGTTGGCGAGCGACTGCTTGTGCCACGATATGATCCATGGTGTCGATGTCTGCCACGGTTTGATCCTTGTCCACGGACCAAATCGCATTTCGCACTGGGACGGCTAGGCTCACTGGCTCGATGCTTGTTCGAACGACAAGCGCGTTGGCTGCGATATTTTTCAGCTGCCGATACGTGAAGTACATCTGCCTCTTCGGTGAAGCGACAAAGTCGTTTTGCCGGACATCTTTCACAATTCCGATCACTTCTCGCCATGGTGAATTGGAAGTGCTTGAACCCGGTTTGAGTCTTTTGCCAATCGGATCCTGTCCAGGCCAGAATTGCCGTGCGGTTTTTTCGCTGATAATGACAACATCCTTCGAGTCGCCATTATCCTGATCCGTGAAGTCACGACCGCGGACGATCGGAATACCCATTGTGGCGAAATAACCGGGTCCGGTCGCACGGTAGATGACATCCGGTTGCTGCCCAGGCGGCGGATCTGGTACTCCTTCCACACTAATGCTCATCGAGTCACCGTTGTAGGTGAGGGGAAGATTACCGGCGACAGCAGCTGATTGCACTCCTGGTAGCTCATGGACGTGTCGCATCACTTCATCGAAAAATGCTGCGCGTCGTTCACGGTCTGGATATTTCACTTCCGAGAGATTCACCTTCATTGTGAGCAGGTGATCGCTCCGGAATCCCGGATCCAAATTCCGCAAATGTAAAAAGCTTTTGATCAACAGTCCGGCACCGATCAGTAACACGAATGAAACGGCCACCTCGCCGATCACTAGCAGGCTTCGGATTCGATTTCCCTTGCTGCCCCCGCCTGAATCACGCCCGCCTCCCTTTAACGTATTGTTCAGATTGAAGTGCGAGCCCTGAATCGCGGGGACGAGACCGAACGCGATTCCAGTCACCAACGCGACGAAGAGAGTAAAGACGAGTACTGTGCCGTCGATTGTGATCGTTTCCACCTGCGCGATGGTAACGGGAATGAACGTTCTCAGTACCCGGATGCCAGCCAGGGCGAGGAGCAGACCTAATCCCGCACCGAATAGCGCAAGCAAAACACTTTCAGTGAGGAACTGGCGCGTAAGACGCGAGCGACTTGCGCCCAGTGCGAGGCGCAGCGCAATCTCCTTTTGACGAACAGCAGCGCGCGCGAGCAGCAGATTAGCGACATTGGCGCAGGCGATGAGAAGGACGAACCCGACGGCACCAAGCAAAATGAGGAGTGCCGGCCTAATCTCGCCAACTAGCTGTTCGTGGAGCGGGACCACAACGGCGCCTCTCCGTGTATTATAAGTTGGATATTCCTGCTCAAGGCGCGCAGCGATCGTATCCATCTCCGCCCGCGCCTGCTTCAAAGTGACGCCGGGTTTAAGGCGAGCAATAACTTCAAGGAAATGGTTACCGTGCTCTGCCGCTTCTTCAGCGGGAAATGCAATCGGCACCCAGAGCTGATCGTTCCGGTTGTCAAAACCAGGCAATTGCACGAAGGGCGGCATGACTCCAATGACCGTGTAGCTCTCGCCGTTCAGAGTGAGTGCGCGACCAATGATGCCCGGGTCGGATCCGAAGCGTCGTTGCCACAATGAGTGGCTGAGAAGAACAACGTGCGTGCCGGGCTTGTCGTCTTCCGGCACAAACGTACGTCCAAGCCTTGCCGTTACACCTAACAATTCGAAAAGATTTGCGGAAACACGCCGTCCCTCGAGCCGTTCGGGTTCGCCGAGGCCGGTGAGATTGAAGCTGCGCTCAGACATCGCTGCCATGCCAGTGAAACTAGTGACTTGCTTCTGCCAATCGAGAAAGTTGGCAGGCGATGGCGTGTCTCTGGGGAAACCAAGATGTGCAGCGTTCTCCCATAACATCACCAGTTGATTAGGGTTCTTAAACGGGAGAGGCCGCAAAAGCACGGCGTCGACCACACTGAAAATTGCACTGTTTGCACCGATGGCGAGTGCAAGCGCAATAATAGCGATGCTCGTGAATGCCGGATTCTTAGCCAGCGTGCGCAGGCCGTAGCGCAAATCCTGTTGCAGATCGGCAAATATATTGGTCTTCCTTTCGGTTCCCAATGCGATCGGGTCTTCCGATCCGCGCGGCTCCACGTGTTTTAGTTCGCGGCGTAACAAATCAGGCGTGTTGAGCTGCTCAAGAACTTGTTGGCGCGCTTCGTCTTCGGAAGCACCGCAGCTGAGCGCGCGCTCGTATTCGTCTTCCAAATGTTGCGAAAGTTCTTCAACAATTTCGGCCTCGCGGACGGGAGATAAACCGACTTCCGCCAGGCGCGCTCTAATCTCTACCTTAAAGTCAGGCACGTTGAATCCCTGTGATCAGGTTGATGGCTTCAACAAACTCTCGCCAGCCAGCGCGCTGCTTCGACAGCACGTTTTTGCCCGAGGCGGTAAGACGATAATAACGGCGTCGGCGTTGGCCCGCCTTTTCGACCCAGCGACCGCGAATCCAGTTCCGTTTCTCAAGTCGATAAAGCAACGGATAAAGGGAGGCGACATTAAATCGGATCGCCCCGCGTGAACGCAGCTCAATCAGCTGCGCAATTTCATATCCGTGCCGCGGCCGGTTTTCCAGCAGGGATAGAATCATTAATTCGGCGCTGCCCTTCTTTAGCTCGCGATCGGGAACTGGCGATGCCATATATTGCAATGCCATATACCACCGCAGGACGGCTGTCAAACCAGGATCTCGCGCGTCGTGTCGACCGTTCTATGTGTAAGCGATCGCGGCGTTGGATGGGCCGGCAAGGTGGATCACTTCGAAGCGCTTAAATCCGACTTCGCGGCACCATTCCTCGAAATCTGCGGCGGAATAATCGAACGCGTCGCCGAATTCGATCAGCATGTTTAGCGACATCAGCAAGTCGAACACGTTTTCGCGGCGCTCGATTTAGCATGAGTGATGGCGCTTTGCTAGTGAGTCGTGCCCGGTACTGATTGATGACAGTCCGCCATCGAATGCAGAAGAGGATCGAAGATTCAATTGTTAGCTAAGCAACCAATCCTCAAGATCGAGGTCATGAGAGAGTTTGACGGAACGGTTGCGCTGGTAACCGGGGGAGGATCAGGAATCGGCCGCGCCACAGTGCTGGCGTTTGCTCGCGAAGGAGCAAAGGTCATTATCGCTGATCGTAACGTTCAGCGCGGCGAGAAAATAGTCTCGATGATCCGCGACACCGGCGGGACAGCCAGTTTTCAGCGCATGGACGTTTCGGTTGCCGCTGAGATTAAGGCGCTGGTGGACTACACGATTAGGACGTACGGCCGGCTCGATTTCGCCTTCAACAATGCCGGCATCGAAGGCGATGTGAAACCGCTCGCCGATCAGACTGAATCCAACTTCGATGCTGTGATAGGCATTAATGTCAAAGGCGTCTGGCTCTCGATGAAGTACGAGGTCCCCCGAATGTTGGAGCAAGGCGGCGGCGCCATCGTGAACTCCTCGTCGGTCGCGGGCGTAGTTGGGTTCCCGGGAATTGGAATCTATGCTGCGTCGAAACACGCCGTGATCCTTCTGACGAAAACCGCTGCGTTGGAATATTCCGCGCTAGGCATTCGCATCAACGCGGTCAATCCGGCCGCGATCGACACCGAGATGATCGATCGCATCGCCGATGGCATGAATATGAAGAAGGATGATCTCACTACTTTCCATCCCATCGGTCGCCTCGGTCGCGTCGAGGAAGTGGCTGAGGCCGTTCTGTGGCTGTGCTCGAGTAAGGCGTCTTTTGTGACGGGACACACTCTGATTGTCGACGGCGGATTCACCGCTCGCTGAAGTGGCCGCACTTTTGCAGTCTCTCAGGAACGCAGGAATCCAGGAATTAAAACGTTAGACTTGCGTCCTGAATTCTGTGATTTCCTTGGAGTCGGAAACGCTGACGCAAAGTCGCTCGAAACGTGATCGTTGCGCATTTAAAAATAGACTCGGGCTCCTCGCGTGCGAACTGTTGATGCGAACACTTTGTGACGGGTTATTAAAAAGACAGACTTGGAAATGCCAGCTGCGCAGAAAACAGTCATCGTTACGGGAGCGTCGCATGGCATCGGCGCGGGAGTCGTCCGAGCGTTTCTGGCCCGCGGCTACAATGTTTTAGGAACAGCACGGAAGGCGACGAAATCGGAGGAACTTGCACCTTCGGATCATCTCTCTGTGATCGACGGTGACATAGGTCAATCGAAACCGCGCAGAAAGTTTCAGAACTCGCGATTAAGAGGTTCGGCTCGATCGATGGTGTCGTCGCGAATGCTGGCATTTTCGTGGTGAAGCCATTCACGGACTATACAGCGGACGACTTTCGCGCCCTCGTCTCTACGAACCTCGCGGGCTTCATTTACATCACCCAGTTGGCGGTTAAACAGATGCAGGCACAGAAGACCGGCGGCAGCATCGTAGGTATCACCGCAGCGCTGGCCGATAACCCGATCGCAGGCATACCTGCTTCCCTTGCCATGATCACGAAGGGTGGATTAAACGCAGGCGTGCGGAGTCTCGCTTTGGAGTATGCAAAGGAGCACATTCGCTTTAACGCCGTAGCTCCAGGTATCGTTGACACCCCGCTTCAGTCCGACCTTGGGGAAGAGGTTGTCAAAAGGCAGTCCCCAATGGGCACTGTATCGACCGTTGATGATGTAGCTAGTGCGGTAATTTATCTCACAGAAGCTCGGCAGGTAACCGGGGAGGTGCTGCACGTCGATGGCGGTGCGCACAATGGCAAGTGGTAACTCAACGACTTAGCGCTGAGGCACAGTTGAAGAAGCTAGGTATTAGATTGCCTGCACCGCCTGAGCCGTTCGGCACCTACGTAGAAGCGGTGCAGACAGGCAATCTGCTTTTTCTGACCGGAATGCTTCCCACTGAAGGTCGCGCAGCAAAATTCGTTGGGCGTGTCGGCGCGGAGCTCGACGTGGACGCGGGACGTAAAGCGGCGCACTTCGCGGCGCTCAACGCTCTTGCGGTTGCACGACAGCATTTAGGATCGCTCGATAAGGTGACGCGAATCGTGCGGCTTGGCGTGTCGGTAGCTACTTCAGGAGACGTCCGCGATCAGCCAAAAGTTGCTGACGGCGCGTCGGACTTACTGCAAGACATTTTCGGAAAAGAGAAGAACCCTAGCCGCTTGGTCTATGGCGCCGCAAGCCTTCCACTTGGCGTTCCGGTCGAGCTGGAAATCATTTTCGAAGTAGCAATTAAGAGAGCTCGATCATCCTCCATCATGCGGCGAATTACCGCAGCGCAAATCAGTTCGGTGATGCTGGCATCGTTTCAATTGTTTGCCCAAGGGAAAGAACGTCCTATGGAACACGCGACCTTTTATCGCACGACACAGATAGATGGCCTCTCCATCTTTTATAGAGAAGCCGGCCCCAAAGACGCACCGACCATACTCCTGCTGCACGGACTTCCATCTTCGTCACGAATGTTCGAGCCGCTCTTCGCCCGGCTTTCCGATCGCTTTCACCTTGTCGCGCCCGATTATCCTGGCTTCGGACATAGTGATTGGCCTGACCCGAAAAAATTTGCGTACACGTTCGATCACATTGCCGAGATCATGAATCACTTCACCGAAGCGCTGGGGCTTTCGCGTTTTACTCTTTACCTGCAGGATTACGGCGGACCTGTTGGCTTTCGCATGGCACTGGCGCACCCCGAGCGAGTAGAAGCTCTCATTATTCAAGACGCTGTGGCGCATAACGAAGGCCTCGGAGCAAATTGGAAAACGCGGCGCGACTTTTGGGCCGATCGCGCTGCGAACGAAAAAGCGCTTCGCACAAATCTGCTATCGCTGCAGACAACGCGGACACGCCATGTGGGGAACGATCCGAACGTGGAACGCTATGATCCTGATCTCTGGACCGATGAATTTGCCTTTCTGAACCAGCCAGCTCAGGCGCAAATTCAAAGCGATTTGTTCTACGATTACCGGACTAATGTAGATGTGTATCCAAAGTGGCAGGCATGGATGCGCGAAAAGCGGCCGCGCCTGCTGGTGATTTGGGGTAAGTACGACCTGTCGTTTGATCTTGGAGAGCCGGAACGCTACCGCGCGGACGTTCCGAGCGCTGAAGTTCACGTTCTCGACACGGGTCACTTTGCGTTGGATACCGCAGCGGACCAGATTGCGCAGATCGTCCGAGGCTTCAAGAAGTAGCGGCGGCTAAGCGACGGCTGGAGCAATCGTGAACAACCAGTGACCAGCTGGCTACTGACCCTTGTCGTTTACGGGCGCTGATATGCCACCGAGAATTTGCCATGTATCATGAGCGCGAACCCATGTGTGGGTGATGCGCAATACATCCGTCCTGACTTTGCTGTCGTCGCTCGCAGCCCGAGTGGCTTCGATTCGGTAATGGTTGATTGCGACGTCCCCGGTTACATGAATGGCGAGTTGCTGGATCGAGTAGGACTGCAATCTCACGCCTTTGGATGTGTTGCTCGTGATCCAGTCGGTGATGTGATCTTTCCGGAGAGGGGCTGAGCTGACAAATGGCCATCCAAGAAAATCCTCATGCCATAGCGCGCGATACTTCTCCAAGTCGTCGGCTTTGACGTAATCCCAGTACGCTTTCTCCAGATTCCAAACCTGCGCTTCTTCTTTCGCTGAATCTTGTGCAAAAGCAGCCGTCGCGAGCACGAGAAGAAAGGAAATGGGCTTTAACATCCCGTGATCATATTACTAAAGACCTGAGGGAGAGAAAATCTGCTTCTCTTGGGGTGCAATCCTGGCGGACAATCATGGCTTCACATTGAACGCCGACAATTTTATCAATCACCTCATTCGGGCGCGCTGGATCTTCTTGCTCGTCGTCGCGCTTTTCTTTTTGAGCGGACAGTGGGCAAACGCAGATCCGGTAGGAGACTTTTTCAAGAAAGTTGGCCAGTCAGTTTCGAAGGCTTTCCAGCCCCAACCCCAGCCAGCGCATCCTCAAACCGAGAAGACGCGAGTCTCCCGGCGCGCCACTTCCCGAAAATCAAATGCCGCCGCGCCGGAGCCGAGTGCACCCGAAGAAACACCACAACCTGCTAAAGAGGAAAAGTCTACTCCCGGCATGCTGCCGGCTTCAGCCGCGCCTGCGGAAAAGGCAAAAGGAGATATGCCCTATGGAATTCCGGTCCCGGGCCGGAAGGGCATGGTCACAAGCCCTTACTTACCAGAGGGAAATTACATCGATGTCAGGGCTTTTGCGCCGGGGTCAGCTGTGAAAGATCCATACACAGGAAAGATTTTCCGGGTGCCGTAACTTCATTTTTCGCTCCGGTTAATCGGATTTTTCGAGGCCAGTAATTTTCCAGAGTTTGTACGGTTCGGTGCGAGTCCCTTCACTCGAGGTTTGTCTGGATAAATTTCGGACTCGCGTGAATATCAATCTGACGGAGGATGGCGTCGCCGGAGCTAACGAATCGATGCGGTGTGTTCGCGGGAATGATCACGATGCCGCCCGCGTTCACTTCACGCGTTTCGTTTCCCACCGTGATGGTGGCGGAGCCTTCTAGGGTGAATGCGACCTCGACGTACGGGTGCGTATGTAACGGCGGGCCCTGCCCGGGCCTGGCATTGACGATGTAGGCCGAGAACGGGACGCCCTGATTTTCGCCGACGAACTCGTGCGACATTCCGACAAACGGCAGCTGTTCCAGGTTGAGGAAGCTCATGGAGAAACATACTAAAGTTTCCACGCTTGACATGCAACCATTTGATTGCATAATCGCTGCCTGATGGATGCAGTCTTTAAAGCGCTGGCCGATCCGAGTCGCAGAAAATTGCTCGATGAATTGCGCAAAGAGAATGGGCAGACGTTGAGCGAATTATGCGAGCACCTGGAAATGACGCGACAGGCGGTGACCAAGCATTTGGTGTTGCTGGAAACAGCAAGCCTAATCGCGGTCGTCTGGCGCGGGCGCGAGAAGCTGCACTATCTGAATCCGATGCCGTTGCACGAGATCTACGAACTTTGGATTGGCAAATACGAACGCCATCGCCTTCAGGCGTTGAGCGATTTGAAAAGAGGTCTCGAACAAACCAAAACCAAAACACCGAAAAGAAAGTGATCCTATGAAAAAAGACCAATTCGTTTATGTAACCTACATCCGCACCACGCCGGAGAAATTGTGGAAGGCACTCATCGAACCGGAATTCACCCGCCAGTTCTGGTGCAATACAACGCAGGAATCCGAATGGAAGCCAGGCGCGTCGTGGAAGATTTTAATGCCCGACGGAGGCGTAGCAGACAGCGGCGAAGTCATCGAAGTCGAGCCGCACCGGCGACTCGTACTGAAGTGGCGCAATGAATTCAGACCTGAGTTAAAGGCCGAAGGTTATTCGCGTTTGACTTACCAACTCGAAAGCGAAGGAAAATCGGTCAAGCTCACGGTCATTCACGAAATGGAAAAAGAAGGCTCGAAGTTCATTGAAGCCGTGTCGAACGGATGGCCGCATATTCTGGCCAGTCTCAAAAGTCTTTTGGAAACCGGCGAATCG
This sequence comes from Verrucomicrobiota bacterium, assembly GCA_003218475.1. Classification (GTDB taxonomy): domain Bacteria; phylum Verrucomicrobiota; class Verrucomicrobiia; order Chthoniobacterales; family UBA10450; genus Udaeobacter. Next base: position 22,007 of record QHNR01000136.1, read on the forward strand.
TTGGAGGAAACCCGCGAATGGCCGCGTGAAGCGTGTAAGTAGTGGATTCGGCTAAAGCGCTCTTGGAAATTCCAAAGAAGTGTTGAAGAAACGGCGAGGCGAACGGAGCACAGGCAGCTTGCCTGTGGGGCAACCGGGCGTCTCGCCTAGTTGGTTTTCTCCCCGGCAGGCAAGATGTCCGCCGGCCCCACAGCCATGATGGCTGTCGAGTGGCCGCGACCCAAGGAGAAGCCTTGACCAACGGCCGTTCAGTGCCTTTGACTAAGCGATGCTCTATAAGAACTCATTGGGCGATGCGAAATAAAGAGCAGAAAGGAGATCTGAGCGTTCAGGCGATTGCGGGCACGCACGTTGTTTTACTTGGCATGGACTTGCCGGAGGCGAAATGCCCGGGTCTGCTCGGGTTCGCCTTGCGAAGAGAAGATCATACCGAGGGAGAAAAATATTGGCTGTCCGGATATAAGACTTTCGCCAGCGTAGAGGCGTCTCCACCCCCCGGGCTTCTTTATTCGACGCGCCAGCATCCTATTCAGGGATTCACGTGGTCGGATTTTTCGGCGGAACCGGAGCATGATTACACGTATGAAGTGTTTGCCCTGAGAGGTGCGCCGGCGAGTCCGCAAGAGGCTGAAAAAGTGGCGGTGAAGATCGGCACTGAGAGCGAACACGGTCGAACGCATCATGTGCATTTTAATCGTGGCGCGGCTGCGTCCCAGGAGTACACGCGCCGATTTGGTGATAAGCGGCCCGAGGAAGTAGGGCCGGCGGCGTTCGCGTGGCTTTCGCGTGGCGCAGCCGAATCGATTGCGAATTTTATTGCGCGCGCGACTGGCCCGGGGTGGGGACTGCGCGTTGGCGCTTATGAATTCACTGATGACAATGTGCTGAAGGCACTAGGCGCTGCGCGGGACCGCGGTGCAGATGTGGGAGTGCTGTATCACGCGGAAAATGATTCGCAGAAAACGAGCAACGAGAAAGCGATTCTGAAATTTGGGTTGGGCGATATTTGCCAACCGCGAAATGCGCAGGGCCTGACGCTTTCACATAACAAGACCATCGTTTTGACCAAGGATGGTGCAGCGCAAGCAGTGCTCACCGGCTCGACCAATTTCAGCGTCGGAGGAATTTATGGACACAGCAACGTCGTTCACATCTGTGAGAGGGATGACGTAGCGGCCAAATATTTATGGCTAGGGAACGAGCTGAAGAAGAACACGCCAAGATCTGCCGATGCGGGCGTGCTGGCCGAAAAAACTCCACTTCCGGACGATCCGCTCGCAGCACAAGTCACTCCCATTTTTAGTCCGCGCGATACGCTGGCGGCGCTGGACTGGTATGCAGAACAGGCGAAGGGCGCGAATGACGCGTTGTTCATGACCTTTGCATTCGGCATGAACCAGCGATTCCAGGATGCCTACCGTAATGGCAACGCCAAACTGCGATACGCGTTGATGGAAGCGATGAGCGGACGACAAGGACCAAGGAACAGAGGTTAGCCAACGAAGCTGCAATCATCGCGTTGAGAAGAATGCCGGAGAACAAGTTCGCCATCGGCTCGCGTTTAGGCAAGGGCGCGTTCAACCACTGGCTGGTCGAGCAACTCTCGGGATTAAACGTTCACGTGCGATATCTGCACACGAAGTACATGCTCGTCGATCCTTTGGGAACCAACCCACTGGTCGTTTCTGGTTCGGCGAACTTCAGTGAAGCTTCCACTACAGACAATGACGAGAA
>QHNR01000137.1 GCA_003218475.1 Verrucomicrobiota bacterium
GCCCGAACCTGCAACTTCAATCCATTGCTCCCCGCTCTTAAGCGCTTTTGATTTCACATATACTTCAAGGCTCGGTTCGGTGAACGGAAAATAGTGCGGGCGAAATTGGACTGCGGTTCCGGGACCGAAAAGTTCGCGCATGAAAAATTCGAGTGCGCCTTTGAGATCGGCGACGCTGACGTTTTCGTCGACGTAAAGCCCTTCGATCTGGTGAAACTGCGGGCTATGAGTGGCGTCGAGTTCATCACGCCGATAAGCCGCGCCGGGCGCGATCACGCGAATCGGCGGTGGCGCGGCCTGCATCGTGCGGATTTGCACCGTTGAAGTGTGTGTCCGGAGCAATCGACCGTCGGGGAGATAAAATGTGTCCTGCTCGTTGCGCGCAGGATGTTCGGGCGGCGTATTGAGCGCGTCGAAGCAGTGCCATTCGTCTTCGACGTCGGGGCCATCGGCGAGTGCGAATCCCATTCGCCGAAAAATTTCGATTGAGCGATCCCACATCTGCGTGAGCGGATGAAGTGTGCCGAGCTCGTGCGGCGTTCCAGGAAGGGAGATGTCGACCTTGGCCAGTGCGCCCGATTCCTTTTGCGCACGAAATTGTTGCGCGCGTGATTCGATGGCGGCGGTCACGGCGTTGCGAACTTCGTTGAGCAGTTTGCCGACCACCGGCTTCTCTTCCTTCGGCAGCGTTTTCATTTGCTCGCCCCAAGCCGAAATGCTCCTGCTGCGGCCGAGATATTTCACGCGCGCGGCTTCCAGCGACTGCTCGTCAGTCGCGGATTCGATCTCGCGCAGCGCGTCGTCACGAAGTTGTTCAAGTGGGTGAGGCATTGAGATGTTGAACGTTGAACGTTGAACGTTGAGCGTTCAATTGGAAAACAGAACGACGCGTTGCGTCGCGATCGGCTGGCAGCCGATCGGAAACGGGCTGGCAGCCTGTGCTACCCAGAGTTTAGCGCTCTCGCGAAAGGCGTTACGCTGGTCTTTTGTTTTTCTGCTCCAGCGCCGCTTTCGCTTGATCGACAATGGATTTGAATCCGGCTTCGTCGGTGACGGCCAGGTCGGCGAGGACCTTGCGGTCCAGTCCGATTCCAGCAGCCTTGAGTCCTTCCGCAAACCGGCTGTAGCTCATTCCATTGGCGCGCGCAGCGGCGTTTAGCCGTTGGATCCACAGATAACGAAAGGTGCGTTTACGTGTTTTTCGATCGCGATACGCCCAATACTGGGTTTTCATGATCGCGTCTTTGGCGTAGCGGAAAAGTTTTGAACGGCGTCCGCGGTAGCCTTTGGCTTTCTTTAAGATTCGTTTGCGGCGCGCCCGGCTCGCCGGGGCATTCGTGGCTCTTGGCATGATTGTTTTGCCCCGAAATCGCGTCGGGGCTCCTCGTTCAGCGAGTTGTTGGTTCCATTGTCGATCTTCGCGACCTCACTCGCCGATTTGATCCCGTAGTATGGAATCAGGTGCGCAGATCGAAGGCGACGAAGTTAGGCGCAGCGAGATAAATGACAAATGGATTTTCCAATGACGAATGACGAATGGCGAATGACCCGCCTTCGCACGACTACGGCCTCGGGTACCTATTTAGCCCCAAGGGCGCAGCATTCAGCACGAGTCCGCCACAGGACGGATTCGCCGTGGCGAATCTGGGGCAGCGCCCCAGGGAGTCATGCCACCCAAAGTGCGCCAGCGCTGAAAGCGCGATCCACTTCTGCCGTGATTTCGTTTCGATCATTAGCACCGCATTGATTTCGACGGGCAGTATATTCAGGACTGAGAAAGCATCGCGGGATTGAAGGCGCGCTTTCAGCGAGGTCTTAATCAACTCGGAAAGATCGACATCCTGCGGTTCTGGCACCTTCGTCGTGCGCGGGGCTGTGAGGCTTGGGAATTTCCGAGTCAAGCAGAAATTGTTAATCTCGAGATCAGTTCGACCTGATGATTTAACGGCGGCGCATAGGCCGCTAAATGAAATTTCAAAATCCCGTATTAGAGGTATAATGCGCGCGTGCATTGGCTTGGTCGCTATCGGCTTTTGATCCTGGCGTCGATCTGCGTTTTTTGGACAGGCCTGATTTTTCTCGGTCATTTCTTCCCGATGACGCCGTTTCTTTCGGCGCCGTGGAGAGGCGAACAGAGTTTCGAGGATTTGCTTCGGAAAGAGGGCCGAAAAACTGCAACACGTAACGATTTTGTTTTTCTGGGACTCGATCAAAGCACATTGCAATTGCCGCCATTGACGCCCGACGAAGTCGCGAATAACCGCGCGTTTCAGGTGATGACCGAGCGGCCATTCCCGTGGTCGCGCGAAATCTGGGCGCTCCTACTCGATCGTCTGTTTGGGGCGGGTGCGCGCATGGTGATGTTCGACATGATGTTCGACCAGCGGAAAGAGGGCGATCCAGCGTTTCATGCCGCGCTCGACCGCTATCGCGACAAAGTAGTAATCGCCGCCAACTTCGATATGGAAAACGCGGCGCAGGCCGTTACGCCAAACGATGCGTTGATTCCGCCGCCGCAGCTCCAGGATGATCGCGTAGGGTTCGTGAATTTCTGGGGGGATCCCATCGACGGAAAAGTCCGCGCTGTGGCTTATCGCGTGACTAATCGGCAACTGGCCGGGTTGCCGCCGCACCCGAGCCAGGAGATTTATGAATCTCTTTCCGCGCGGGCCCTAACGAAAATCGGTCATGCTAGTGACGTCCCGCAGGATTTTGATGGCCATATGATTCGCTTTAGTGCGGTCGACGCATACGAACCGCGTCCACTCTACGAAGTGTTCGATCCAAAATTCTGGCATGCCAATTACGCTGATGGCGCGTTGTTCAAAGACAAAATCGTAATGGTGGGGGCGTCTGCACAGATATTGCACGACGTGGTCGATACACCACTCAGCCCAACCACATTGGGGCCGGGACTTCATTTACAGGTCATGGCCGCAGCGCTTGGTCACGAGTTTTTGCGGCCCACGTCGCCGAAAGTTTCCCTGACCCTCGTGGGCGCGGCAGGGCTTGTGGCGTGGTCGCTTGTCGCTTTCTTGCGCAGGCCGTTGCTTTGCGTTGGGGCGCTCATTGTAATTGCGGCCACATATCTCGGAACGGCGCGTTTGTTTTATGATAAGACCGGACTACTGCTGCTTACCGTTCCCGTCCTGTCCGCTCTATTGCTAAGCGGATCATTTTCGCTGGGCTTTGAATACGCGATCGAACGGCTGGAGAAATTGCGCACCCGGCGGACCCTGGAACGGTACGTCTCGAAAAATTTGGTCCGGGAAATTCTGGAAAATCCAGACAGCTACTACAGCTCGCTCAAAGGTGTCCGCGTGCCGGTGACTATTCTGTTCTCAGATTTAATTGGTTTCACCACCTTGGCGGAAAAAGCCGACCCAGAGGCGTTAGTTGCGCAGCTCAACGAGCATCTCAGCCGAATGACTTCGGTCATCTTCAGTAATTGCGGCACGCTCGATAAATTCATCGGCGACGCGATCATGGCCGTATGGGGGAATGTGCGCAGTCTTGGCATGGCCATCGGCATCAATCAGGGCGAAGCGATCGTTGGCAATGTTGGCTCGCAAGAGCGAATGGACCCGACTGTGATCGGCGACGCAGTGAACCTGGCATCACGTCTGGAGGGTCTCACTCGGGTCTATGGCATCGATATTCTCGTCGGCGCCTCTGCGGCTGAGCTGGTGCGAGACGAGTTTTATCTGCGCTCCGTGGCCCGTGTCCAGGTGAAAGGCAAAATCAAACCCGCGGACGTTTTTACTTTCGTCGGTTCACACGACGAAAAGCTCGATTCAGAATTTCTGAAATGGCTGGAAACTTACGAAGAGGGACTGGAGAAATTTCGCGTTCGCGATTTTACTGAGGCGAAGATCCTGTTCTCACGTTTCCTGGAATTTTATCCGGATGATCGGCTGGCCAAGATGTATCTGGAGCGCGCGCTCGAATACGAAGCAGCACCGCCGGACGAACCCTGGGAGGCGGTGGAAGTGTTTGAAAAAAAGTGACGGCTGCGATTCATAACCTGTTCTCGTGAGTCGCACAGGCCCGGCCCTCGCTGTGCTCGGGGATGACAGGCGCTCGTTGTCACCCTGAGATCCGCGGAATCGGTGGTTTCTTTTTCCGCCGGCTGACGTAGAAGAGTGGCGTGAAGGAAGCGCCGAAGAAATTTCATTTCCTCGGAATTTGCGGCACCGCCATGGCATCGGTGGCGGCTGCACTGCAAGAGCGCGGTTTTAAAGTCAGTGGTTCGGACGAAAACGTTTACCCGCCGATGTCAAACTTCCTACAGGAGAAGGGCATCACGGCAAAAGAAGGCTATCACGCGGAGAATCTCCCCGCCGATGCAGACGTCGTCGTGATCGGCAATGCGATGAAGCGTGGCAACCCGGAGGTGGAAGCCGTCCTAAACCGAAAATTGTTTTATCTCTCGTTGCCCGAAGTGCTGAAAAATTACTTTTTGAGGGGCCGCCATAACCTCGTCGTTACAGGGACGCACGGCAAGACAACCACCACGGCGTTGCTTGCCTGGATCATGGAGAAGGCCGGACACAATCCCGGTTACCTCATTGCCGGGTTGCCGAAAAATTTCGGTCAGGGGGCGCGCCTGAACGATTCCAAATATTTTGTGATTGAAGGCGACGAGTACGACACTGCGTTTTTCGACAAGCGCTCAAAATTCATTCACTATCTGCCGGAACTGCTGATCGTAAATAACATCGAGTTCGATCATGCGGACATCTTCAAGGATCTCGATGAAATCAAGCTCAGCTTTAGGCGTTTGCTCAACATCGTTCCTAAGAACGGAATGGTGCTCTTGAATGGCGATGATCCGAATTGCGTAGAAGTCGCAAAAGATTGCCTGGCGCAGATGGTCGAGGTCGGCTTTTCAAAAAATTGCGCGCAGCGAATCCGGCAGGTCGGTTACTCGTCCGCGGGTTCCAGGTTCAAGCTCGGAGAAGAAACTTTCGAAATTCCGCTAATCGGCGGATTCAATGTCCGCAATGCTGCGATGGCTGCGATGGCGGCGCGCTTTTATGACGTGCCTACGGCGAGAATCAACAGCGCGTTGAACAGTTTTGCCGGTGTTGCCCGGCGACTGGAAGTTCGTGGCGAAGCGCGGGGCGTGAAGGTGATTGACGATTTTGGTCACCATCCCACAGCAGTTGCGCACACATTGGAGGCGCTCCGGCATAGCTATCGCGGGCACCGGCTGTGGGCCGTGTTCGAACCGCGCTCGAACACCACCAGGCGTGCCGTGTTTCAAGAGCAACTTCCCGAAGCCTTCAAATTCGCCGATGGCGTTTTCATCTCACAGGTAGCAAGGCTGGAGCAGATTCCCGAAAATGAGCGATTGAAACCGGAGAGAGTTGTAGCTGCGATTGCCAAGGATGGCCGGCGTGCGTTTTACGAACGCAATGCCGACGCCATCGTGGATCGAATCGTTCCGATGCTGCGGCCAAAAGATGTGGTAGTCGTCTTTAGTAACGGGGGATTTGATAACATTCATGAGAAGTTGCTCACGCGGCTGCGTGAATCGTAGGACGTTTCAGTGAGCCCCGAAAGCTTTCGGGGCTGATACAGACGCTTACAAATCATCACGGTGTCGCCGCCGACGTATGATCGTGCACAATTCGCCAGCCCTCTGGCAGGCGTTTGAAAATGAGTGTGAAGCGCCCGTACGGGCGATCCTTTGCCCGCTCCAGTTTCCAGCGGCCGACCACCACAGCCGCATCAGGTGACAGCAGATTGATTTCAATGTCGGAAAAATTGAGCGTCCCCATCTTTGCGCGATCAGAATATTTCTGGCGGTAGCGCGCGCGCACCGTTTCCCATCCGCGACGGATGGAATCTTCTGAGATAAAAACAGTTGATGCTGAGCGCGCGTATCCATTCATGAATCCTTCAATGTCGCCTCGGTTCCAAGCGTCTTGTTGTGCGCGAAGGACCGACCGAATCTGAGCAACCACGACACGATTTGGGGTCCGCGCCGGCGCAGCGGAAACATTCGTTGCCATCAAAATATAAGAAGTAATCGCGATGGCCCGAGCGAGCCCGGAATTTGCAAGGCGAATCACTTGCAGCATGCGGAATCGGTAGTAAGCTACGAGCCCTTGCCTCAACCAGCCCGAGCAGTGAAGGATCGTTTCAACCGAGGGAAATACGTTGACGCGTATCATAAATCTACTAGCGTCGCCCATCCACCCAGATAGGACTGTGCACCGGCTTTTCTGCATCGCGATGCTCGTGCTTGCAAGCGCGACGGCAGTTTCAGCTCAGGAGGCACCGAAGCGTCGCGACGCCCCCCGAAGTGTCAAGGCGCCCAACCCCCAGCCACCGGATACGCCCGCTCCTAACGTAGAGAATCAGCCGCGGCCGGACGCGCCTGTTCCTCCGGGCGCCCCAACGCCGGTTCGGCTTCAGTTTCCAAACAGCGACGTAGTCGATGTATTGCATCTTTACGAACAGCTCACCGGTAAGAAACTGGTGATGGATAATTTTGTGCAGGGCAAGGTGAACATTTTCATCGCTAAAGACGTGTCGCGCGATGAGGCGATCAAGATCATCGAGATGAGCATGGCTCTGAATGGAATTTCTCTCGTTCCGGCTGCTCGCGATATAGTCGATGTCGTGGGAGCCGGGCAGAATCCTCGCAAGGCACCGGTGCCGATTATTTCAGACCTGGCGGACATTCCCTCGGGGAACCCGGTCGTGAGCGTCTTATTCAAGTTACAGTACGCCGATCCGCAGGAACTTCAGCAAGTGTTGATGGCGTATTTTCAGGGGAGCTCAGGCACAATTAACATTCTAGCCCTGCCCAAGTCATCCAGTCTTCTGGTGACGCAGAACGCCGACATCATTCGACAGCTTGCCGGTGTGATCGAACAATTGGACGTCGCCCCAGCGGAAGTGGTGAGCGAGTTTATCAAGCTCCAGCGCGCCGACGCCAGCAAAGTGGTCGATATGCTGAAGGACATTTTCGAGAAGGGCACTGAAACGCCGGGCCAGCCGGGTGTTCGCTCGGTCAAGGTGCCCGGAAACGTGCCACAGCCGATACCTGTTGAAGCCGGAGGCGCTGGGGTACTATCCGAAGAAGCGATAATCGTCGGTAAGATTAAACTTACTCCCGACGTGCGCACCAACCGCATTCACGTTGTGACGCGCCCGATCAACATGCCTTTCATCCGGCAACTCATCCACGAATTTGATGCCAACGTTGAATTTGGAAAACCAGTCACCCGCTATTTGCGATACATTTCCGCTGGCGACGTTCTGCCAGTGCTGGTGCAGGCGTTGACCGAGCCGGGCGCAGAAGGAGCCGGTGCGGCGGCCCCAACTGGCGTCGGGCCGCCTGGTGCGAGCCCTGCACCGCAGCGCGGTCAGCGCGGTACAAGCCCCTCCTATGGCGGCAGGGGTGGTCTTGCGGACCTGACCGGTACGAGCGGCACTTCGGGCGGTGCCACCGGGAGCTCAATCAACATTTCGGAGGAACTTTCCACGCAGCCAGTGGACACTACGCCCCAAGCGGTCACGATCGGCAACTCCAAGCTGATCGCCGATCAGCGTGCAAACTCGATTATCGTTCTTGGCAACCGCGAGGTGGTGGTGAAGGTGGGAAAGATCCTGGATGAAATGGACGTCAAGGCGCCACAAGTGGCGCTGAGCACTGTGATTGGCCAATTGACCCTGACTAACAACGAGGAATTCGGGGTCGATTACTTTGCAAAGTACAACAAGAAA
>QHNR01000138.1 GCA_003218475.1 Verrucomicrobiota bacterium
CAGCGTATCGATCCGATGCAGCGCCATTCGCCGGTGGATCCGTCGAATCAGCGTACTTTCCTTGTAACCGCTGAAGTCGACACCCATCTGTTTTTTCAGAGAAAGGAAAACCCGCCCCAGATCATCCGCCTGGCGATAGGCTTCTTTTTCGGCTTCCTCTACGTCGATGAGAGGTCGCCGCAGATACGGATGGTCGGCAATGCGCCGGATTTCGCGCGCGATTGCGTCTGGCGCCAAAACGAGATCGACAAATCCGGAGCGAATTGCGCTGCGTGGCATGGCATCGAACTTTGCGCTCTCTTCAGTTTGCGCGAAGGTCAAACCGCCAGCTGCCTTGATTGCACGCAGACCAGCCGTGCCGTCACTGCCGGTTCCGGAAAGCACGATGCCAATTCCGCGCGACCCGCATTCTTCAGCGAGCGACTCAAAAAAGTGGTCGATCGCGATGTTGAGTCTCTCTGTGCGGCTGACCAATGTGAGCTTGCCATTCTTGGCGATCACGCATTTATTTGGCGGCTGCACGTAAACCTCGTTTGGTTTTGGCGTCGTCGTTCCTGTAACCTCGGTCACTGGCATTGATGTGGCTTTTCCGAGCAGGTTAGGAAGCCGGCTTCCGTGATGCGGATCGAGATGCTGCACGATCACAAACGCCATGCCGGTTCTCGGCGGCAAATGGCGCAAAAGATCCATCGCCGCTTCGAATCCACCGGCTGATCCGCCGATGCCCACAATCGGGCAGCCACGGAATTTGGTTGCGGTCGTACTGCTTTCGGACGCACGTCGCGCTCTCCCCGCTATCATAGCCCGCCGCCGCGCCCGGGGCTTTTTCGTTTTTGCTTTAGAGGGCACGTCTTCCTAACAATGCCTCACGTCGAGAGATTTTACAGGTAAATCTGGAGCGACCTAATATCTGGCGCGCGAAACGCCAGCGCGCCGCGAAATTTATTTGTAACCGAAAGCGAACTCGAGCTCGCGCATTCGTACGATGGCCTGAGAAACAAGACACACAGGATCAAGCCTCGGAAATAGCTTCGGTTTTGTAGAAAGATCCTGCGACCTGTCAGAGAACGTTCACCGGAGTCGGTTCTATCTCGAATCCAGCATGGTACAATGAGTTACCAACCTCTTGCCTCCATACGTTCTTCGATCAGATCACGCTTAACCTCCCAGTACTTCAGCGCCGAGAGGAGGAGCTTGTCGATGCCTTCAGCCTCGGAAGCTCCGTTGTCACCCGGCATTTCCGGTCGCCATTGCGCCGAAGGTTTGCTCGACCTTTGCCGTCTGCGTTTCGATCTCGACATTCTCCAGCGTCTGCGCCGTCGTGCTGCTCCCATCAATATTCCCCCCCTCATGAATCCTTTTCTGTTCGTGTGTTCGCATCGCGGTATTGGAACGGTTCTGCCAAATCATTCGGTGCTAGCGCTCGCATTCTTACCGGATTAAACTCCCGAATTGCTCAAGCGGTTCGAAGAATCGTCATGACGGCCACGCCAAACTTGGAACCTGGCCGCTGGATTTTATATCGAATTTAGGGCTGCGCTGGGTGCGCCGGGCTTCGGCGTTTGATCGCCGTAGCGCACCAACTTTGCTGCCCGTCTCAACTGGCGGACGTAGGCCAGCCAGGTATTGCACATCGAACGCGCGCAGAGCTGCCGCGACAGTAGGCCCGATCCCGACGATCCCTTCTTCGACGCTTCGCCCAAGGACCGCGATCCAAAGTTCGCCGCGAAAAAATAGCTGAGGCCGTCGCACGGCCGCCGAGCTACCTGGATGAGCCCTACAATAAGACTCCGCTTGTTCTATCGCTGCGACTGAGTAATCCGTGACACGATCCCTACGCGAAATGTCATCGTCCTTTTTCTTCATTTGCGTGTTAAACGCATGCCTCGGTGGAATTGGATGTGGTTTTTCAGCGCCACCCATAAGATTTTCCCCGATATGAGAATCCGCCGCGGCTCCGATTGTGTTGGGGTTCGCAAGGACAGTATATTGTTTAAGGCGTGGCGTTATCACTCCCACTTACGTTGGCTGGCGCAGATAAACTGGAGGTATTGCGCCGCCTCGATCAGTTTCGGCAGTGGCGTTCGCTCGATGAGAAACGTTACTGTTTGGTTTGCGGCAAAATTATTACTGGCCGGCACATTCAAGTAGCAGGTGGAACACGTGGCAACGGATCGCTAAGGCTCAGTTGTCCGACGGAGCGGTGTAACTCAATTCCAATGGATTGGGTGCTCCCTACGGATGAAATCATCGCCAAGGTTGAAATGAGAGCAGCCGAAGAACGCAAAGTCGCTGCACCACCGCCAACTAATCACAAGAATGGCGGACCCCAACTTCCCAAGAGAGAACACAACGGCATCGCATCGCGATTTCTCAAGTTCGCCTTCCATTTCAAGCACAGTTCTTAAACGCTCTCTCTCCACTTTCTGCGGGTCTGAGCCCTGGGCCGGGCCCGCAGAGTGCGCTGCGCATTACGCTTCATCTCTCCCCTCTCTTGCAAACAGAGAAACGACGCTGTGAATGAAAGCGATTCGGCTACAACGTCATAAGACGCCTTCTAGGGTTTTACCCGATCACACAATCATCCAGCGTCCCGATTGTGTGGTTCCGATGCAATGAGCAGACTGCTCCTTGCATTATGATCGTCCATCTTAAACTCGATGATCGGCTGTCGGTTCTGCGCGCTGAAGATCGATTTAGAAACTGGACCTCACTCGACGACGAGCGTCGTTGCGTTACCTGCAAACGAAAATTTAACGGTCGGCAGGTGGAGATCCGCCGCTTGAGCAGTGGCAAATATGAATTGCGCTGTCCGACCGAAGGTTGCAATTCACGGCCGCATCTTTGGATCTCTTCAGCGACGCCGCTGGTCTCTCACGTAGTTGGGTCGAACTGGTGGCGTGCAGTCGGCAAGAAACACGAACGCCGTGCGCCTTTACCAGCGCTGCGCGCACATGGGCACCGCGCATGATCAACTCCACTCTTGATCAGCTCGGAGTAGCGGCAGTGCCAGATGAAGCGCTGATGAAGGATATTTCGCATCGGCGACATGATGCGCTCAGGGAGTTGTACGGGCGCCATAGCAAGAGATTGCGAGCGACGATCGATTGCGTTGTTCACGAGGAGGCCGAAGCTGATGATGTTTTACAGGAAATTTTTCTTCAGGTTTGGGAGGAGGCAGGTCGTTATTCACCAAAAGCAGGCAAGCCACTTGGGTGGATGGTTACTATCGCTCGCCGTCGCGCGATCGACCGATTGCGCCGGCGCCAGGCTTATTGTCGCGCTAGGGACCGGTATGAAAAACGAGTAATGCAGGATTCACAAACCCCGCGACGCGATGCTAGTGAAACATTCATTTTGAACGATCTCCGCCATTTTTTGAAGAAAAGCATTCGGGCGTTGCCTCAATTTCAACGGGAGGCCGTGGAGTTGGCCTTCTTTAAGGGATTGAGCCACAGAGAAATTGCCGCCGCGACGCAGGCTCCACTTGGAACGGTGAAGACGCGGCTCGAGCTAGGCTTGCAAAAACTCACTCACGCGCTGAAACCGCTGCGGCACAAAGTATGAGGCGGTACGGCGCGAGCGCCGGGATGCGCTGCCATTAATATCCTGCTTCAGTATTCGGCGCTATCAGTAACACCCTGCTTCAGCGGGGAGTAAGCTGTGTAAATACCTATTCGTAACCGCTTCAGCGGTTTTGAAGGTCGCCAATCAGCCGCTGAAGCGGTTACATCCGATTCATTGCCAATACACCTCGCTGAAGCGAGGTGTTATTAAAACGGGTTTGCCCGCATGTTCATCCCCACGCACCTAAGCGACTCCGGTGTCCGCCGCCCTGGCAGATCCCGGATGAACTGATTCCGTCCTAAGGGGAAGGAGTCGGCGAGGTATTGATGTTTATGTCCGTTTTCTCCTTCGTGGTCGTAGCGGGTGTAGATTGTTGGATCACTGTAGTATTACTCTCCTTCTTCTCTGCAGGCGGATTAGTCACAGTCGTTTCCTTTTGCTCACAACCCGCTAACAATGCCGCGCCGGCCAGCAGACAAATGTATTTTTTCATATCCCTAATTCGTATTTCATCGCGAAGTTTGGCCGCTTTTCCGGGCGTAATATTCTTTTAGTTCGCCACTTGCGCGCGAGGCATCTGATTCTGGTTCCGTGTGCGAACTGTTTATCGCTATGAACAAACTACAATTCAAAGGCGGTTGGAATGAAGTGAAAGGCAAACTGAAACAAAAGTACGGTCAATTAACCGACAACGACCTCACGTTTGCCGAAGGCAAGGATGAGGAACTTCTGGGCCGGCTCCAACAGAGACTCGGCAAATCGAAGGAAGAGCTCCGAAGGGAAATTGAGAGCCTGTAAAACATTAACCGAAGGAACGAACATGCACATAATTTCCCAAAGAAATTAACAGGAACAAAATTTATGCTGTGGACCATATTTGTGATTCTTCTCATTCTCTGGCTTCTGGGTTTTCTCGGCCACGTTGGAGGCGGATTGATCCATCTGCTGCTCGTAATTGCAGTCATTGTTCTGGTCATCAATCTGATTCAAGGCAGAAGGCCGCTCTGACCGCTAGACGCATCGAGACATTCCGAGCCGGAGTTTCATTAGCTGCATGACTAAGTTGCGCCCGGTGCACAAAGTACGCTGCCTAAGATTTTAGTTATACTGGCGACCGGAGGGTAGTCGGTTCTCGATTACAGCATGTCAGGGCGGGGATCGATTTTCCGGGTCTCGAGGGAATCTCGTTAATCGGAAGCGTTCGCCCGCCGAAAACAACAAAAGGAAAATAAATGAAGAAACTGTTACTCAGCATGGTCTTGGCACTTGCGGCTCCCTTCGCATGGGCGCAGGTCTCGGAGACCACGACAACGACGACCACAACTGAAGGCAATGGCACGATCACGGAGTACACTCCAGGCAGCACAATCGTGCTCAGGGAGACTAGCGGGCCTCGTACGTACCACTTTGGAAAGACGGTCACCTATGTGACGCGAAGTGGTAAAACCTTGGATGAAGATACCGTAAGAACGAGAGTTAAAGTCGGTGTGCCAGTCCGGGTTCATTATGTCGGAACGGGCGACAACGTGATGGTTGATCGCGTAATTGTGGATGAAGATTAAGAGGGAAAAAGGCTAAACTTGTTTTTCTCGTCGCGCCTTCTTGTTTTGTCCTATTGGAGGAACAACGAAGGCGCGATTTTCTGTACACCTGTCGTTAGACGATCCGCAACAAATATCAAACAAACCGAGAATCTCTTAAACCAACATCCGTAACAGAAAATATCGGCGCTCCTCAAGCAACTTCGATCTTTTCTTGGGGCTCGTTCGTGATATATTCGGTGATGCAAACGCCAGAAATTACCGCATATCTGAAGACCTATTGTGGCTGGAGCGCCGGTGTCCGCGCCGTGCTGGCCAAATACAACCTTCCATATACAGAAAAGGACATTATCCAGAATCCGGCGTTCCGCTGGGAGATGGAGACCAAGAGCGGTCAGCCACTTTCGCCCTGTGTCGAAGTAAACGGGCAAATGCTGGCCGATGTCAGTGGCGAGGAAGTCGAACAATATTTGATCGATCATAAACTGGTCCGACACAGCGACGCTGCGACCGATGTTCCGACCAACGCGCCTTGTCCAACCGAGCAACACGAAGGCGTGGTAAAGCTCAATTTGTGACACGTTGAAGGGTTGGGAGGGCGTGCGCGTCATCGGCGCCCTTAGTAAGCAACAACCACGTTCTCCTCACGCATAGTGGAAATCCGCCGCAAACATCCGGCGCACCCACCACTTCAGGAAAGATTTAACACACCTATCATTGTTTTTCTGACCGTCTGCAGCAAAGATCGCAAGCCACTGTTCGCGTACGCCGATTCGATGGCTGTGATCCTCGACGCATGGCAGCTGGCGAAATCGTGGAGCGTTGGCCGTTATATCGTCATGCCGGATCATCTCCACCTCTTTTGTGTGCCGGCTGTGTTTCCGATTGAGCCGCTGATGTCATGGGTTCGCTATTGGAAAAGTATCGCATCAAAAAATTGGCCGCGACCACACGAACAGCCGATTTGGCAACGGGATTTCTGGGACACGCAATTGCGGCGTTCCGAAAATTATGACTCCAAATGGCAATACGTCGTAGATAATCCCGTTCGAGCAGGCTTAGCACGCTGGGCAGATGAATGGCCATTTCAAGGGGAATTAAACTTCTTGCTTTGGTGGTTGGCGAGGTACGCTGCTCATGTGTGATTGCCCGAGGCGCTGACGGCGCAGCGCCCTCCATGTTGCTTCCGAGTCGAGCTTCTCTTTCGCGCAACGTGATGTGCGGCTAGATTGTCTAGTTCTCTAGCCAAATGAAACTTTTCGTTCGTCTCCGCTCGCGAAAACAAAAAAGCGGGAACATTCTTTTCCGCTACGGCTGGAAAGTCACGCTGCTCATTTTAGCCGCGGGCGCCGGCTTCGCCGTCTTTCTCTTTTACGGGACGTGGGCGCAAACCTTCGACATGAAAAATGTCGGCGAAATGCCGGAGCG
Organism: Verrucomicrobiota bacterium; assembly: GCA_003218475.1. Taxonomy (GTDB): domain Bacteria; phylum Verrucomicrobiota; class Verrucomicrobiia; order Chthoniobacterales; family UBA10450; genus Udaeobacter. Next base: position 6,537 of record QHNR01000138.1, read on the forward strand.
AAACACGGTTTATGATGTTGATGGAAAAATTTACAGCCGCCTCGCGGGCGCGAACCGTCTGAAGGTGTCACTGAGCGAGGTCTCGCCATTCTTCATTAGCGCGGTGCTGGCGCGCGAAGATGCTCGCTTTTACCAACACAAAGGGATTGATTGGCCCGGAATTTTGCGTGCTTTGATCCGCGACATCACGAGCGGTTCAGCTAAGGAAGGCGCCAGCAGCATCACCCAGCAGCTTGCCCGAAACAGTCTTCCACTCGGTGGGCGCACCCTCAGCCGGAAAATACTGGAAGCAATGGTCGCGCTGCGCATCGAACGCCAGTTTACCAAGCGGCAAATTCTCGAGCTTTACATCAACCGGATTTATTTCGGCACCGGTTGTTATGGAGTTGAGACAGCCTCGCAAGCTTACTTTAGCAAAAGCGCATCGAAGCTGAATCTCTCTGAAGCCGCGATCCTTGCAGGTCTGATCCGAAGTCCAAA
>QHNR01000139.1 GCA_003218475.1 Verrucomicrobiota bacterium
AAATCAGTCACCTCCGCGTAGGAAAAACGCGCGCCAAATTTCTCCGCTTGCCTGTGCATATTGAGGATGAGCTCCGGTCCGTCGATTCCATCGGGAAAGCCGGGATAATTCTCCACTAACGTTGTGGTCGAGAGTTGCCCGCCCGGCTGCCGCCCTTCCAGAACCAGTGGACTTAGATTAGCCCGGGCAGCGTAAATCGCCGCTGTCAGGCCGGCGCAGCCGCTCCCAACAATGATCACTTTCTCCATCGATGAAATTTAGCACATTGCGCAAGTTGCGAAGATCCGGAACGCGGGAAGTAAACGGTTTCAGTGTGCCCACTACCTTTTCGGCAAGCTGCCGAAAAGAACAGGTTCGCCACGGCGAATCCGTCCTGTGGCGGACTGGCAGCCTGTGCTCCCCAGAAACCAGAATTCACGCCGTGACATGCACAACGGTTTGATGCAAGCCGGCCACGCCAGAAAATGAGCCGCGATCCTCATACCATTCCTGCACGTCGCCTTCGCCATCAGTGGCGCGGACGGCGAGGACGAAATCACCTGCGACATCTGGTTTCCATTCCATTTTCCAAAGCGACCACGCGAGGTCGCCGCCGGAGTAATAAATCTCTGCGTCGCGCCACGATTTGCCCCCGTCGAAGCTAAGTTCGACTCGTGAGATGCCGCGGTCACCGCCGTAGGCGATGCCTTTCACTTCGATGGGCTGCTGTAATTCGCCAATAGAGAATCGTGAGTCGTAATCGGGCACATCGATCCGTGAGCGCGTCGGCGTGATAAAATCGGGGCCCCAGCCTTGCGCCTCGTAAAATCCTTTTGCGGCCGCGTGCGTCACTTCAATCCGGGTTAACCACTTCACATGTTTTTCGCCAAAATACCCAGGCACGATGAGACGCAACGGATAGCCGTGCCGATGCGGCAGTCGTACACCGTTCATGTCATACGCCAGCAAAGTGGTCGGTTTCATCGCCTTCTCCAGTGGGATAGTATCGGTATAGTTATCAACACCATGGAAGCGCACGCGCGCGGCGTTTGAAAGCGGCACCGCTTGATCGAGCAGGTCGCGCAGCGGGATACCTTTCCAGATGGCATTGCTGATCAGGCCGGCGTCGAGTCCATTGCTGATGCACATCAGCGTCGTCTGCTGCTCACGCGCGGGGAAGCCGACGAGATCCTGAAAGCGCCATGCAGCGCGATTTTGCACAAGGCCGTTCACTTCGAGGTGCCAGAGATCGACATTCACCTTGGGATCGACCACGTTCTTGGTCACGCAATAGAACAATTCGTTAGGCGTAATCGGCTCGACGATGCGGCCTTTGTATTGTGTGCCGTCGTAGCTGAATGTGGCCGCGCGATAAAGTTTGCGAGCCAGCGCAATACCGCCGCCTGCTATAGCGATTCCGATCGCACTCAGCACAAACGCGCGCCGGCCAATGGCCGGACTAAATTCGTACTGCTGCTTCCCAAGGTTTCGCGTTTTCAGAAATTGAAAACTCGCGACGAGAGTTCGCTCGAACAAGAAAACGCAAAGCGCGAAACCGACGAGGGTGACCAGACGCGCGGCCTCGACAGGCAGGCCAACATAGCTTGTGCCCAGGACCGGCCACAAGGCGACTGCGAACGCAACGATCGCTACAACAACGAAGATGCTGATGGTCGAGAATGCTGAAGGCTGTGCAGGCTTGCGCCGCGCGAACAACCCAAAGACCGCTCCACCAATCGCGCCAACGAGGAGCTGACCGGCAATGGTCGATCCAACGCCGAGTTGCTTCAGGTGATTGTATCCGCCGAGCTTCCCCATCAGGGAAAGAAACGGCCCAGGCGGAATGAAGACTGACAGACGATCGCCAATGATCACGAGCGGTGTCGCCACCCCCATTACGGCCAGCAACAACATCGCCGTCGTCAGGACGATGGCGGCGATTAATCCGGCGAGCAGCCCGCAGAAAGTCGCCTTCGTTCTACTCATTCGGAACGAATATGAGTTGTATAGCCGCTTGTGCCAAGCGCCTGATGATTTGCTTCGGGGGGTTCCCGCGGCGAACGCCGCTGCAACAATTCACTTTGCCATCGCGACGATTTTCCGCACGCGCTCCACAACCATTGCAGGCGTCACCTGTTTCATGCAGGCGTGATCGAACGGGCATTGGCTCAGGCGACGGTAATTACACGGCGAGCAAGGCAAGTCCACGCGGACGACCGATTCCGGCCGTTGGTAAGGCCCAATGTGAACGGGATTGGTTGGTCCGAAGATACTGACCATGGGTTTGCCGAGTGACGCGGCGACATGCATTGAACCAGAGTCATTGGTCACTGCCACTTCTGCACGCTGAATGAGTGCCGCTAACTCTGCCGGTGTGGTTTTACCCGACAGATCACATACCCCGGGCGCTGCGGCTGCGATTTGCCGGCAACGCTGCTGGTCCCGCTTCGTGCCCGCTAGCGCAACTGCAAACCCATCGTGAAGAAACTGCCGCGCGACGCCTGCGAATCCATCGATTGTCCAATGTTTCGTCTCCCAAATCGTTCCGGGCACCAGGACAACTAGCGGCATGTCAGCGGGCACACCGTGCTCCTCCAGTAATCTCTCCACGTGACGTACCGTCTCCGATGAGAGATAAATGGTGAGATCCGGTGGATCGTCGTCGAGGCCAAGCAACGGTCCCACCCAGAGATAACGATCGATTGCATGAACATCGAGCGTTGGAATGGGAATTCGATGCGTGTACGCTATCCATGAACCTTCGCGCGCGCCGCGCCAGCCATGGTTCGGAACATTTCTCAGATCGTGCTCGGTCGAAACGGTGAGTGAACGCCTGATGGGTCGATCAAATCCAATGCGCACGCGGGCGCCGCTGATGAAAGCGAAAAGAGCCGAACGCACCTGGCCATGCATGTCGATGACCAAGTCATATTTTGCGCGGCGGATCTGCTTGAGCAGATCGAAAAACGCTAGCAGTGCACGCCACCTGTGGCCGCGCTTCGAGAAATCGCGCCGCGCAAAAAGAACGACATTGGATAGCGCTGGATGGCAGCGCACGATCTCCGCGTTCTCCGGAGTGATCAACCAGTCAATTCGCGCTCTTGGATAACGCGCGCGCAGCTTCACAAGCACCGGGATCGTATGGACGACGTCGCCCAGTGCCGAAGGTTTGATCAACAAAATGCGCGAGAACTCCGCGGTGCGGAGCGTGTTGTAGCCACGGCCCTGCGGGCCGTCTAAATCTCTAGCGGGCACGTTTGCGTGTGCGTCTCCGACGTGCGTGTTCAATTCGCGAAAAGTTAAGTCAATAACGGGAATGCTGCTGGTAAAATTGCGAGAGCTCACAGCGATCGGCAATCTGTTCGCCTCTCCCCCCTTGAGCAAAGGGGAGAGGACTGAGGTGAGGGGATTGAGCCGCCGAAAGCTGCCATTTCATTGATAAACCCTCACCCTCCCCCTCTCCCTGGCAACGGGGAGAGGCGACCCGAGCTTCGGGCTAAGCTGCTTTTTTCTCCCCCGAGAACGCGCCGCGCAGTTTTTTCATCCATGCAGAAACCCGATGACGATTCTGCTCGCGCCGCACCACCGTTTCACTCGTCACCCAGTTGAATTGTATCGCCCGGCGCGGGCCGGAAAACGGCTTGTGACCATGCCACGAATTATTGCTCCGTCGGAATGCCAACAGTGTGCCTTCGGTTGGCGGCACTTCGAGAATCATATCGTCCAGATTGTTCCCGGAGCGCAGCAAGCGAAGGCGCCCGCCTGCAGAATCCCAGCCAGAATTCATGTAGATAAGGATCGTGATGATCTTCGTCTCCGAATCGGTGTGAATTTTTCCGTCCTTTTCGCTGCAGCGGCCGCGCACCGTAATCATGTCCGGGCGATTCGTCAGGTCGATATTGAATTTTTCTTCGAACGCGTGGCGGAACTCTTCACTGCGCATCTCCTCGATTAGATCCGCAAACGCAGGGCCGTAACTGACCTCGCGCAGCGGAAAGCTGCCGGGCCGGTTTATCTTTGGGTAATCTTTGTCGATCGCCTGATGCGCTTCGGCCTTCACAAATTCGGGGACGATCAAAAACTCAAAGGGTTCATTGGTAAGCGGCGTGTTCCGAAACCTCTCCAAGTCCAGCATCGAAAGCATCGGCGGACGCTACACGAGGACGCCAGGATCGCTAGGCCGAATTTCCTGGTCAACACGTCAGGCAGGATGCCTGAATGACGCTATTCGAGGGCCACATGCACTAATGTCGCAACGATTCGCGCACCCGCGACAAATGTGCCACGCAGGGTCCCGGAAACTTTGGATTCGCCACCGGTGCGCCGGCGATGGTTCACCGGAATTTCGAGAACACGGAGACCAGAGCGCGCAGCTTTCATCTGCATCTCCAAATTCCAACCGTACGTTTCCTCACGCATGTCGAGTTTCGCGAGTGCGTCGCGGCGGATGGCGCGAAGCGGGCACATGTCGGTGTAACGGACGCCGTAAAGCAATCGCAGAATGAATCCGGCAATGCGTCCAGACAAAATTTGCTGGAAATTCATGCTGCCGGGTTCGCGCTGCCCGCGGGTCCGTGAGCCGATGACAAAATCATGCGTGCCGCGCGCGATTGGATCGACAAGCTTGTTCATTATCGCGGGCACATCACTGCCATCGCCATCCAGAAACACAACAATCTGGCAATCGGGCGAAAGCGCGCGAACACCAGCTGCGCACGCTCGTCCGTAACCGCGGGGAGCGGTCACTACGCGCGCGCCGGCTTCACGAGCGCGTTCGGCTGTACGATCAGTGCTGCCGTTGTCGACGACGATCAGGTCACTAGGCAAACCGGTCGCCAGACATTCGCGCACGACTCCGGCGATCGGTTCCTCCTCATTAAGCGCCGGGATAATGACCGACACGTTGCTCATCGCAAAGCCAGCCACGCTGTCGTGAAGTAAATCACAAGCGCAACAAAATCTGCCAAGGCGAGTGTAACGGGGCCAGCCGCAATTTTTGGATCGAGCTTGAGCCGGTGTAGAAGCGAGGGCACGGCGAGGCCGAGCGCGCACGCCGTTACGAGTGAAAGCGCGATGCTACCGCCGATAACAAACGCGGCGCGGAGATCGTTGCGCCAGACCCAGACAATAATGCCGACCAGCAAACCGCATGCGACGCCCAGAAGGACTGCAGTTGCTACTTCGCGACGGAACGCAGTCGCGAGCCAGCGCCACGTGACATTAACCGAGCGCAAGGCATGAATCGTCACGCTCATGGACTGCGCGCTGACGCTTTCGTTGAGCCCGAGCACCATCGTGAGAAAAAAAGCCAACGCTAGACTCCGGACGAGGGTTGCTTGAAAAAAGCCTGCCAGAATCGCGGAGAGCGTGCCGCCCGTCACGGTGACGAGCAGCCACGGAAAACGAAACCGAAAAACGCGCCACGGCGACGCGCCTCGAATTTGTTCGATGCGGAACCCGAGCGCCTCAAAAAATTCGGGACCGACGGGCGCAGCTGAGCGATGCCGATCCTCACTCTCACCCGCCTCCAAAATTTCTTCGGCGAAAAGGTTCGCGTCGATGACGCCGACGACGCGGCGTTGTTCGTCGACCACGGGAAAGGCGAGAAATTTGTAGAGGACAAAAAATTCGCAGGCGTCGAGGACAGTGGCGGTCGCGGGAATGGCCACGACACGCGGCACCATGACCCCGCGCAACGGCGTTTCCAGTGGCGCGGTCAATAGCCGTCGCGTGGGCACTACGCCAACGAGCCGTTTCCGCTCATCGACCGCATAAAAGTAAATGACGCGTTCGCCCACGCCCTCGCGTCGGATGCGCTCCAGCGCTTCTCCCACGGTCATGTCCGCATCCAGCAACGGAAAGTCTTTGCGCGCGTGATCGGCGACGGAGGCATTAAAATCGGGAATGCCAGGAGCGATGTTCATCTACCTACCCGATGAACAATTCCCTTGTTCTTCAAAATTTCGTTGGCTTCACTGAAATAATCGCGAATGTGTGATTGGGTGCGGATCCAACCGATGTAACGCGCAATGCCATCGCTGAGATCGACAGTTGGTTTGTAACCCGCTGATTGAGCAA
>QHNR01000015.1 GCA_003218475.1 Verrucomicrobiota bacterium
CAGGTTTCCGAACCTGCTGTATCGCCGATTTCCAAATCGGCGCAACGTGCGAGCTCGAACGCTCTGCGGGTTTGGAAACCGCGATACAGCAGACTTGTTCGCCGCAGCGAATCCGTCCGGTGGCGGAGAAGTCTGCGCTACATCGGAGCGCAGTACGCACTGCTCCACTTCCAATCTTCCGGACGAGCGCAGAGCCCGGCGGCCACAGGATTATTCCTGATGTAGCGTGCGATTCTCGCCTTCTCCTTGTCGTTTCGAATCCAGTGGTCATAGGATTCCGGCTGCCAGAATGGTTCTTCGCCCATGTTCAGGATTTTCTTCGCGCGACGCGAGGTGAATTGCTTCCACGATTTCAAAATGTCACTTAGCAAATGATTCGGCATCGGCCAAACGATCACGTGAACGTGATTCGGCATGCGATCCACTCGTGCAGCACATACCGGCTTTCGTGGAAGTGCCGTGTTGCATTGGCCACGACATCGGCAATGTCTGGCCGGCATAGGTGACAAGCGCCCACGCTTTGATCGAGATACCGTTCAATTTTGCGGGCAAGATCGCGCGCAATTTCTTCCTCTGAATCGTTAACGGCCTCGCGGCGGCTTTTAAAATGCCGTAGCCGACGAAGTCGTTCGCCTTCTCCCGTTCGAAGTTCAACAACACTGCCTTAGGCAACGAATCGGCCAGGCGAAACGTCACGAAGTACGACGCGCCCTCGCGTTTCACATGCGGAAGGTAGCCGCGCATGTGAATGCCAGACCGAAGCGGATTTTCAGTTTCGTCCTTCGTACCACTGGCGCGCAATTGATGATGCACCCGCTCCAATCGGGGATTGGGCTGATCCATCGGAAGGCGTTGCATACTTTGAGATTGCCAGATTCCGCCGAGAAAGGCGAGAGCGCAGGCGGGTAGCGCCGATTTCCAAATCGGCAGGGCTCAGTTTTCTCGCGCGTGGAACTGCCGAGTGCCAGGCGGGTTTGGAAACCCGCGATACAGCAGACTTGTTCGCCGCAGCGAATCCGTCCTGTGGCGGAGAAGTCTGCGCTACGCGGCAGATCGTAATCGATTTTGATTCCATTACTCCCCGACCAGCATAAATTTCTCACGCTGCGAACATTTTCATGCACACCATTGCAATGAAGAGCACCAAGGTCTTTACCCTGGGTCATTCACCGGATCCCGATGACGCCTTCATGTTCTATGCGATGGCGGAGAAGAAAATCGATCTGCGGGGTTACCGGTTCGACCATCGACTGGAAGATATTCAAACGCTGAATGAGCGGGCGCGGCGCGGCGAGCTGCACATTTCCGCGATCTCCATTCACGCGTATGCGTACGTCGCCAAGAATTATGCACTGCTGCCTTGCGGGGCGAGCATGGGCGATGGATACGGACCAATCGTTGTTGCGCAAAAACGCTCAACCCGCCTACGCCAAGGCTACGGCGGGCAGGCGCCCAATTCCGGATCTTTCGCGCGCGCAGCGCGCTTTGGAGTGCGGCGGCTTGACGCCGCTTTGGACCCTCCTACGGCGAATGAAGATGTCGATGCTCGCGAGTCGTTGCGCGCTCGCAGGATTGCGGTGCCGGGCGAGATGACAAGCGCGTTTCTGGCGCTGCAGCTTTTCCTCGGAAAGTTTGATTACGTTGTCGTGCCGTTCGATAAAATTTTTGACGCAGTCAAAAGCGGTCGCGCGGATGCCGGTTTAATCATTCACGAGGGGCAACTCACATACGCGCAATCCGGTTTTGAGAAGATTGTCGATCTGGGAGACTGGTGGAAACACCAAACTGGCTTGCCGTTACCTCTTGGTGGCAATGTAGTGCGCAAAGACATTCCGCCAGCAGTCCGACGCGACCTCAGCGAAATCATTCGCCAAAGCATCGATTACGCTCTGGCGCATCGAAACGATGCAGTGCGCCATTCGCTTGCCTACGCGCGCGACATGAGCATAAAGCTCACAGGTAAATTCATCGGCATGTACGTAAATGAATTTACTCGCGATTATGGTGAGACTGGACGCGCGGCTATCCGAAAATTTCTAAGTGCCGCGCACGACAAAGGCTATCTCAACGTTCCAATTGAACTGGAATTCGTCGAATGACTCAAGGAGCGACGGGTCGCCTGCCCGCAGTTGCTACAGCGTTGCAGGCGGGGGCAGCCGTCGTTTCCTCGGCTAGAATTTTCTTGCCATCAGGCCAACGCCATATCAATGACAGCTCGGTGAAGGCGTTGCTGCCAGGCAGAGGCGATCTTCTCTCTCTCGCGAGTCGGAAGTTGGCTTTTCGCATGTGCGTTCCTAGCTTTGGCAAGCTGTCCGAAAAGCGAACCATTCGATCAAGCGCAAGCCGTCGGCCCGACGGCTGCCGATTGCCGCAGATGACTCTCGGTGTAAGCGACCATGGCAGATAACGACAGGCGAAAGTTTGAATTACCTTGGGGGACGCTGTTGCCCCTGATGGCGGTTCTCGCCGGAGTCATCGCGCAGTACAAGCCGCTGGTGAGCGAACGCCCGTCGGTTCCGAGCGAAAAGACTGCTCCGGTGATTGCTGCACAGGACGTTGATGCGCGCTTGTGGCAAGACCCGATTGGCGTCGCGCAAACACAGAAGGCGTTACTAGACGAACAAATCGAGAAAGGTGTAGCTAAGAAAGGTAGCGCGGAATCGCACGACATCTGCGCGTTGACCGATCTCCTTTCCCAGCGCGCCACCACGTTTCACGGGCGTGTTCTGTTACTGGCGGTGATGCTCGATGCCGGGCCGTACAGTGAACAAGCCGAATCGCGATTACGCGCGCGTCAGGCTGTGCTCGAAGGGTTGAGTGAGAGCGGATTTGTTCCGATGGACGGCGAGCACATCGGATTCGTCACTGCCACCTGGCCGCCACCGGAAGCAAACGTTCCCTCTCCGCCTATCGAACGTGCCTTGCTACTTCCGTGGGAAGAATGTGAAGCGATGGACGATTCCAAAAACGTTTTTCCCAAAGGCATCAAGCGCGTCTTCGTAGTCTGGTTGCCCACCGTAAATTTTAATGTCAACCCATTGCGTTGCTTCGCGACCCTCATCGATCAGCTCACGGCGGGAGAGATCCGCGATCAGATCGACGTCAAACTGATCGGCCCGGCAAATTCCACAGGTTTGCAGGGCATGATTCACGAAGCCGGCTGGGACCCGTTGTGGCGGGTCAACAGCGAGGCTTCTTTGGCGATGCAGAAAGCACTTGATGGCGTGTCGATTGTTTCGCCTCGGGCGACCGCCTCTGATCTTGAGCTTTTCTCTACAGCACATGTCCCGATGCCTTCTACAGATAACCCCGTAGAGACAGCTCTTGAACAATCCATAGCAGGCGTTCCTCGTGGCCTGCGCTTTGTTCGCACCATCGCGCCCGATGACTGGGTCTTGGACAAATTGATCGAGGAGCTAGCGCGACGCGAAATCTACGTCACATCCCAAATGACGCCAGATCGTCGCCCGATACCGCCAAAGCTCTCCCACATCGTGATTCTCAGCGAATGGGACACTCTTTATGGGCGATCTTTGGGGGCAACCTTTGCGGCCAAGGCGCCCGGACACAGTGCCAATGGTATCTTTGAGCACCCAGACAAGCAGCCAGAACGGATTCATGCTTACCATTATCTTCGCGGAATTGATGGTCGACTGCCAGGCGAACCCGGCAAAGGCAATCAACGTGAGCCGGAGCAAAAAACTCAGCTTGGCCAGAACACAATCGCGGTTGAGGCGACGGAAGGGTTAAATCAATCCGACTATCTACGGCGCTTAGCGCGGCAGATGAAAGAGGACAACGCGCGCTTGCAGCAGGAGGACGGCTTAGGTATTCGCGCCATTGGCCTCCTCGGTTCGGACATTTACGACAAACTGATGATTCTGCGGGCACTGCATCCTGAGTTTCCGGACGCCATTTTTTTTACCAACAACTACGATGCACATTTTGAGCGGCGCGACGATTGGGATGTTACACATAATCTCGTAATCGCATCGCCGTTTGGCAGCACCGTGCCCGAAATTTACGTCGAGCATCGGCAAATCCCTCCGTTTCGCGATAGCAATCAAACTTCCATGTACGTCGGCACGCTTGTCGCCACCACTAAAATGAGAGGCGAAGACGCGGAGTGGCTTAAGTGGCAACCGCGCATCTTCGAGATCAGCCGACGCGGAGCCTACGATCTTAGTCTGCCCTGGTATCGCTTGCGTCCGGGCGAATCGAAACCTGTTTTCGAGTCACGCGACCGAAAGAATGAAAATACGAAGACGTGGTTTCGTGATTGGCTGTTTGCACCCGGTGTAATCTGGCGACTAATTATCATCGCGCTGGCGGTGCTGGCCGTGGCGGCTTGGATCGGTGTAAGCATTGCCAGGCGCACATTGCCCGGCGGAGGTACTGCCCTTGAGCGTCTAAAACGCGCGCTCGTCAGCACAGTTTTCTGGTTGGTCTGTGGCGGACCGCTCATCATTTTCGTGGTTGCTCTGGTCGCGCAATACTGGGCACCAGAAGAGCCAACTGAAATGCTGCGCCTGATGGCGTTCATGCTCGCGATCTTTTTTATGTTCAAAGCGAGCTTCGATCTTCGTGCAAACGCGAAACGGATCGAGGCAGAGTTTTCGTTTGCCCCGTTGCCATTGACGCCATTTCGCTGGCGAAATCTTGGCATCGGCTTTGAACATTGGCAGATGAAACAGCCTGCGGGAAGTTCGCGCTTTTCTGCTGAAGAGGCGTGGCACGCATATCTTTGCCGAAACAAGTTTTGGCCGCGATTCATCCGAATTGGAATTCTCTTTGCGTTGTATTCCATTTTTGCGTTCACCATTTTGCACTTGTTTCCTCAACCACCGCCGCCCGCACGCGGTCATGTCGCGTTTCAAATCGATAAGATTATCTTTTATCTCGCTGGCGTTGGTCTGCTGCTTCTCTCGTTTTACGTGGTCGATGCCATTCAGTTGAACAGCAATTTCATCCGTATGTTTGGCCGAGAGGTAACGAAATGGGGCCGCGGCGTAGTTGACCGAACTCACCGAAGTCCGCCTCTGACCGAAAAGGAGCTTTCTGCTTATCACGAGATTTTTTTTGTCGCACAACGCACACAAGCAGTAGCTCCGCTGATCTGGTACCCACTGCTCGTCCTCACCTTGCTGGTTGTCGCTCGCTCTTCGTTTTTTGATAATTGGACTTGGCCGGCCAGTCTAGTCTTAATCTTTGCCATCACTAGTGCCTGGGCACTCGGCAGCGCTATTTTGCTTAGGCGCGCAGCTGAACAATTGCGCGACGTTGCGCTCAATGACCTGCGGCGATTTCGCCTTTTGGGCCGCGAGGTCGAAGCCAAACGGCAGATGTTCGACGAGCTCATCGCCGAAATCCGCGACCTCAAGACGGGCGCGTTCGCGCCGTTGACTGACCAGCCTTTCATTCGCGCGGTTCTTTTTCCCGGTGCCGCCGTCGGTCTGCTGGCGGTTGGTCAGCGTTTGTTCGATATTTTCTAGAGCAATGTGAGTTAGAATTTTCTTGCCACACGATTTACGGAAGGCGTATCTATAATGGCCCGGTGAGGGTACTTTCGCCAGCCACGGGCGATCTTCTCGGTCTGGCCCGAGTCGGAAGCTGCGTGTGATTGCATGCGCACTGCTCGGTTTTACCAGCTGCAAGAGTCGAAAGATGCTGCGGCGGAGGCAAACCGGCGCATCAAAAAACTAGGGATCGATCGTCCACCAATGGCGGAGACCCAGAATCCATACGGATACGTCTCGACTCCATTGGATGGAATCTGGCTCCGCGCGCCTTACCCTTCACAACGGCTCCGTCCCGACGCTACACGATTTGCTGAATCCGCCTAACGAGCGTCCGCAGACTTTTCATCGCGGCCATGACGTTTTCGATCCGGTAAAAATAGGATTCAAAGAACCGCCTCCGCGACTAACGGGGCCTAACGGCACATTAACGCAGCCGTATTTCTTTGCGATACCCGAGAAAAAGGAAACGGCAATCAAAGTCACACCTACGGCACCGAGCTATCCAGCCAGGACAAAGAGAAATTGCTGGAATATTTGAAGACACTCTAGAAAGCGCGAAGGCTGTAGCGTGCGCTGTCCTCAGCGCACACGGAGTGTTACATCGCCGATTATCCGCTGTGGACAGCGGACACTACAGCATCAGTTTCGTCGCCGTGTGATCGCCCGATGAAAAGCGCTTGTGCGCGCGGCGGTTATCCGCCAGCTTCGTCCTGTCATGGCGGGAAATCGCAAGCTCGGGTGTCTCAGTATCTTTTTGTTTGTCGCGCTTTGCGCCAGTCTGTTCGTGAATTTCGTGCTGATGATTGCGGCGTTTCAGCGCCTGGCCGGCGTCAGGGAAGCCGAACCGATCCCGCGTTTCCGCGAGATCCTGCTCCAAAGAAGCGCGCGCCCTAGCTTGGACAAGATCGCTGTCATCACCATGCGCGGACTGATCAGTTCGTCACTCCCAGGCAGCGTCACCGATTCAATGGTCGATGATATGCGCGCGGCACTGCAACAGGCTCGCGACGATAGTAGGGTCAAAGCCATCGTGCTGGAGATCGATTCTCCCGGCGGAGAAGTGACTGCGTCGGATGCGATCTACAGCGCGCTGGTCAAGACGCGCGCGAGAAAACCAGTGGTCATCTATATGGAGTCACTGGCGGCGTCCGGTGGCTATTATGTCTCCTGCGGCGGTAAATTTTTAATGGCAAACGAAACGACCATCACAGGCAGTATTGGAGTAATTATCCAAACGCTGAATTATGAGCAGTTATTCAACAAGGTCGGGCTTGCTTCTGTGGTTTTCAAAAGCGGCAAATTCAAGGACATGCTGAATGGTGCCCGGCCAATTACGCAGGAAGAGCGCGACCTCGTGCAGAACTTCATCATGAAAACGTACGACAAGTTTCTCGGCATCGTCGCGAAGGAGCGAAACGTTCCGGCTGATCTTCTGCGCAATACGATTGCCGATGGCCGGATTTTGTCCGGCAAGGAAGCATTTGAGCACAAACTAATCGATGGCCTTGGCGAGCTGGACGACGCCTTCCGTAAAGCAAAAGAATTGGGCAACGCGCCGGACGCCAAAGTGGTGAAGTACGGTCCGCCTTTCAGTCTAAGCCGCTTTCTGCGAATATTTGGAGAATCCGAATCAAAAATCGAACTCCAGCTTCCGAAGCAGTTCCTTCCGCAACTGGAATCTGGGCGCGCGTATTTCCTGCCAAGCTATTACGCACCGTAGCGGCGTGGTCCCATGCCATCCGCCAGCCTGTTAGCGGCATTCGGAGCCGCCCCGAGCCTCGCCTTCGGCCTCCTTTCCCTTCTTTACGTTCTTGTTAGCGTTTACGTTTATATTTCGCTGATTCATCAGATCAGCGCACGAACGCCGAACCCTGGCGGGGCCGACGCGCCGGCACGAATCTTCGGGCTGCCCGAAGCGATACTCGCTGCCGCATTGGTCTTGTTTCTCTTGCTCAACATCGGCGCATCGATTTCGCGCCCATCGAACGATTTCAGCGCGCCCAATCTTCTGGGAAATTTCCTTCTCATGATTTTCGTGGTTCTTGCAATCGTGACTTTCCTTCAGCTTCGCCGCTTTGACCTGGCCTCGTTAGGCGGGTTTTCTAGAGTCAGCTTCACTCGAGCACTCAGCATTGGAGCGATCCTGTTGTTCTTTGCTTATCCATTAATCTTATGGTCCGATATCATTACTCAGCGGCTCTTGCGGGGCGGTTCAGGTAAGCAGAACATTGTCGAGTTTTTCAGCGGGTCGCGCACGATCGACCAGCGAATCATGATCATCGTTTTCGCGGTGGCAATCGCACCAGTAATTGAGGAATTTCTTTTTCGATTCTTCCTCTACAATGTAATCAAACACTATTTCGGCCGTCTTCTTGGCGTGATATTAAGTGCCTTGCTGTTCGCCGCAGCGCACGCACACTTTCCTTCGTTTGTCCCGCTATTCGTTCTGGGAGGTTGTTTCGCCATCGCCTACGAGTGGAGCGGCTCCATTCTTGTCGCGATGACAATGCATTCGCTTTTCAATTCGGTCACGCTGACCGCCCTTGCATTTCCGGAGATTTTTTCTCCATGAAACTTGGTGATCTCGGCGAAGATCGGCTGCTCAATGAGCTTTTGCCACGTCTTTCGCCCGGGAAAGCGGTTGTCGCGGGACCGCGTGATGACTGTGCTGTAGTGGAAACGCACGATCGCGGCAAGCTTCTCGTGCTCAAGACCGATTCTGTTGTCGAAGGCGTACATTTTTTACGAGGAACAAATGCGCTTGATGTTGGATGGAAGGCAATGATGCGGCCACTGAGCGATTTTGCGGCAACGTCCGCTGTGCCTCAGTTTGCATTGATTACTCTGATGCTGTCCGGAAAGACCGACGTGGCATGGGTGAAACAGCTTTATCAAGGTCTGCGCACGGCTGCGGATCGGTTTCGCGTGCGCATAGTCGGCGGCGACACGAGTAGCACGCCAGGGGCGATTGCCATTTCGGCGAGCGTCATTGGATTCGTTGAACGAGATCGCTGGGTGTCGCGCGGCGGCGGCAAACCGGGCGACGATCTGTTTGTTACCGGACGGCTCGGCGGCGCATGGAAGCGAAAACATTTGCGATTTATTCCTCGGCTTATGGAGTCGCGATGGCTTACGAAAAATTTCTCGATCCACGCGATGATGGATTTGAGCGACGGACTGGGGACCGACTTACCGCGCCTGGCGCGCGCCAGCAAAGTTGGATTCAAAATAGAGGCGGAGAATTTGCCGCTCAGTCGCGGCGCAAAAATCAATGATGCAATTTCGAAAGGTGAAGATTACGAATTGTTGTTCGCTGTTCCGCGGCGCGAGAACAAACGCTTGCAAAAAAAATGGAGCCGGAAATTTCCGAAACTGCCGCTGACGCATATCGGCTCGCTCACTTCGCAATCCGCAAGAAGTTTATCCGCCGCGGCGGACAATCCGCAATTGAAAGGTGGCTACGTTCATTTCCAACAGCCCAGCTGAAACCGAAGCCGTCGGGCGGCAAGTTGCAGAGAACATCGGGGTCGGATCGGTCTTCGCTCTCAAGGGAGAGCTGGGGAGCGGCAAAACTTTGTTCGTTAAAGGTGTCGTCGACGGGTTGGGCAGCAGTGCGGATGTGACGAGCCCCACATTCACCATCCTGCATGAATATCGAGGAGGGCGACTGCCTGTTTACCATTTCGATCTCTTTCGTGTTGAAGATCCACAAGCCCTCGCGCGACTTGACCCCGATGTTTACTTTTTTGGCGATGGTGTCTCCGTGATCGAATGGGCCGACCGCTTCCCGGAATTTGTTCCCGAACAAGCGCGCTGGATCTTCTTTGAGATAAAATCGGAAACTCATCGGGCGATTACGTTTCAATGAAGATTCTCGCGCTTGAACTTTCCACCGCCCGCGGCAGCCTCACCTGGCTCGATGGAGAGGTCGAAGATGGGCATGAATGGCCTAACGACCGGAAAAACTCCGCACCCTTCTTCGAGAATCTCAATGCGGTAACGAAGAAATTTGGCGGACCCGAGACGATTATCGTCGGACTTGGCCCCGGTTCGTACGCCGGGACGCGCATTGCCATTTCGGCCGCAATCGGGTTGCAACTCTCTTCCGACGCGCGCCTGATCGGTTTTCCTTCCATCTGCGCCATTCAATGCGACGCGCGCCAATACTGCGCGATTGGGGATGCTCGCAGGAAATCATTTTTCTTCGCGTGCATTCGCGGCCACGAACTCGTAGAAGGCCCCACGCTTTTTTCCCAATCGGAGTTACAAGCCAAACTAGAATCCCTCGAGCCGGGGATTCCGATCTTCTCTTCAGAGTCGCTTCCGCAATTTGAGCGCACCATGGTTCGCTATCCCTCGGCTCTTGTGCTGGCCAGACTTGCGCGCGAGCCGCACCGCAGCTTTTCTTTGCCACCGCTCGAGCCCATTTATTTGCGCGAGCCGCACATCACCATACCAAAGGTGAAAACAGAAGCATGAAAGGAACCTATCGTTGCTGGGCTGAAGTTGATCGAAGCGCGCTGCGGCACAACGCCATGGTCGTGCGGGAACGAACCGGCTCCGCCGAGATGCTCGCGGTGGTGAAAGCGAACGCTTATGGCCACGGACTGCTTGGCGTGGCGCAGACCCTGGCGGATGACGCACAGTTATTTGGCGTCGCAAATCTGCAAGAAGCGCTTGCGCTGCGCGAATC
>QHNR01000140.1 GCA_003218475.1 Verrucomicrobiota bacterium
GAGATGCGTCGGACTCGCTTGAAATGAATGCTCTTAGATTGATGATTACAAATCAAGAGATGTCTCGACTCAGCTCGACGTGACAATGATTCGGATCGCTGCTGCGCTTTGTTTCCTGGCGGTGGCACTGGGAGCGTTTGGCGCACATGCCTTGCGATCGACACTCGAAACGCGCGGCATGCTGGATGTGTGGAATAAGGCGGTCCTCTATCAT
Source organism: Verrucomicrobiota bacterium (assembly GCA_003218475.1). Lineage (GTDB taxonomy): Bacteria > Verrucomicrobiota > Verrucomicrobiia > Chthoniobacterales > UBA10450 > Udaeobacter. The sequence continues at coordinate 215 of QHNR01000140.1, forward strand.
TTCATTCACGCGATCGCGCTGTTTGCGCTTGCGCTTTACGGCATAGCGAATCGCGTCGCGTGGTGGCTGCTTTTTGCAGGGATCTTTCTTTTCAGCGGCAACCTGTACGTTATGGCGCTGATCCCGCAGTGGCGGGACTGGCTCGGTGCTGTTACTCCTTTCGGTGGCCTTTGTTTCCTTGCAGGTTGGGCGTGGCTGATTATCGCGCCAAGGTCGTAGCGGCTTTCCTCTGCGGAGAAGCCGATCCACCTTCTCGTAGACGTTTGACACAAACGCCGCTACAACCCTGAGCTTGTTTCAAGCGAACTGTTTCTGATATACTTTGGGTTGATGTTCAGCGCAGTTCCCGAAGCAGAACGAGACGCGATCACGGTAATCGTATTCATCGCTACCTTTTTTGTGTCTCTGGGGACCGGGCGTTTTCTAAAAAGGCGCGCCGGTGTGCGGCTGGGCCTGTTGTTCCGGCTCTTCTGTTTAATAGTCGCGTTCTATGCCGCCATTGCGGTTTACGGAGTTCAAGCGCCGTGGCGACACCATGTCGGCGCAGCAGCGATCCTGTTAAGCACGGCGCTGGTTGTGGCGCTCGTTAATCGGTACGTTTGGGATTTTTACTTCGAAACAAAACGAGGAACAACGATCCCGCATTTTCTTCGCGAGGTTGTCGGAGGAATTATCTTTTTGATTGTACTGCTTCTTGTCCTGAGCTACGCATATCACGCAGAAGCGCAACTAAAGGGACTGCTGGCGGGCTCCGGCGTGATCGCAATCATCGTCGGTTTCGCCGGGCAGAATCTGTTTGCCGGAATCATCGGCGGCATAGCGATCCAAATTAACCGGCCCTATAAACTCGGCGACTGGTTGAAGGTCGGCGACATCTACGCGGAAGTGCGTGAGATCAACTGGCGTTCCACGCGGCTCTGCACGAACGACGACATTTATCTGGACATCCCAAACAACGAGATGGTGAGCCACCAGATCGTTAATCTCCACTATCCCACAGAAGTCCACGCCATGCGGATTCGTGTTGGAGTTGAATACAAAAACCCGCCCAATCTTGTGAAAGACGCGCTGCGGCTTGCCGCGCAGAGCGCCAAAAACGTTCTTCGCGATCCCCCTGTCAGAGTATTCCTAGTCGACTTCGCAGATTTCGCAGTGATCTACGAAATCAAGTATTACATGGGCAATCACTCGCGGATCAACGAGACCAACGACTCCGTGCGTACTAACGTGTGGTACGAGCTGAAGCGCCAGGGGGTCACCATTCCCTTCCCGATTCGCACACTGCACGTTGAACGCAAAAAAGCGCCACCCCCGGAGGAAAACCAGGCCGAGGCATTTTCTATTCTCCGCGAGGAACCACTTTTCAGCTGTCTTTCCGACGAACAACTCGATCAACTGGTCAAGCAGGCTCGCCTCAACATTTTCGGTCGCGGCGAACCGGTGATCGAGGAAGGCTCGCCCGGCAACTCGATGTTTGTGCTGTTGCGCGGCGCAGCGAAGGTTTCCATTTCAAAAAACGGGTCATCAATTCAAGTAGCTACGCTGAACGCTGGCGATTGCTTTGGAGAAATGTCGCTGCTCACCGGTGAACCGCGTAGCGCAACTGTGCGCGCCGACGGCGATTGCTACGTGATGGAAATCGGTAAACCTGTCATGGGCGAAGTGCTGCGTGACGCACCTGACTGCCTCGTGTTATTGAGCGATTTACTGGCCCAGCGGAAAATGGAAACGGAAGGAATCCTAAAGGAAGCAAGCCGGACCGACGAACACGTCTTAAAGCAACGGCAATACTCGGCGACGTTCTTGAACAGGCTGCGAATATTTTTCCAACTGTGAATGTTCGGTTTCTGTAGAATTCATCTTGTAACTGCGCTGTCATGTTGAGCGAAGCGAAACATCTCGGGCTTTTCTGTTGGGTAGATCGATCCAAAATGAATCCGAGATTCTTCGCTTCGCTCAGAATGACATGATGAAATGGCAAGTTTCCATCTGGACGCGACGCAAAATCCGATTATAGGCTTTCGCGGGGGAAGCGGTGAGCATGAGCGACGAGCGAACGAGGGATTCATATAATTCTGGGAAAAGTTTGCGTATCCTAGTGGTCGAAGATCACAGCGACACGCTGCAAGCGTTGTCGCATCTTCTCAGTCATTTCGGCCACGAAATTTCCCTTGCCGATCGCGCGCAAACTGCGCTGAACATTATTGACTCCAAAGAGTTCGACGTCGTTCTATGCGACATCGCGCTGCCCGATGGCAGCGGCTACGACGTGATTGCTGAAGCCAAACGAAAACGACCTGTCAAAGCCGTAGCGCTCACCGGCTTTAGCGCAACCGAGGACATTGAGCGCGGCAAGCAAGCCGGGTTCGATTTCCATCTTACAAAACCAGTGGACTTTCACGAATTGCGGGCTGTTCTGGGCCAAATCGCCGCCTGACAGGCGTGTTTCATGTGCTGTAGCGTCCGCTGTCTCAGCGGAGTTTGAGCATCGCCTCGATTGCTGCACTGAGGACAGCGCACGCTACAGCATTCGCGCGGAATCAGCAGCACGCACGTGCGGCGTGACAGTCAGAGTTACGAAATTCGGACCACTTCCCCGAGTCCAAGCTTTTCCGCCTCTCCCCTCGTAGAAGGGAGAGGACCAATTTGAGGGGTTTGGGGCTTACAATCCATTGCGCTGGACGACACCCCTCACCCTTTCCCTCTCCTTGGCTAGGGAGAGGTGACCGATACGCGAGCGCGGGATCGTTTTGACTTTGCCCAATTGACGCATTAAGTTGTGTCAATTGAATCAGAAGGCAAAATTCATGAGAACTGCAGCAGTAGAAAAGAAAACGCATAGTCCAAAAGCAAAACATCCGACCGAATTGATTCGGAAAATTCAGAAGGGGCTGCGTTTCTCTGAGCTGGAGACTTTGCAAAACAGCATCGATCTGCCATTTGAGCGGCTCGCAGCAAAACTTGCGATCTCAAGATCTACTTTGCAGCGGCGCAAAGCGGCGGGGCGATTGTCGCCAGATGAATCGGATAAGGTTATGCGCCTCTCGCGATTGCTCGAGCATGCCACAAATGTATTTGGCGACATCGAAAGAGCACGGGCGTGGTTGAAGTTTCCGCAGCGCGGGCTTGGCGGCGCTATTCCGCTCGATTATGCAGAAACAGAGGTGGGCGCCCGGGAAGTGGACAATTTGCTCGGGCGGATTGAATACAGCGTTTATACCTGATGCCGTCTGCGTGGCGAATTGTTCGCGCGGCACGCGTTAACAGCGCATTCACAGGCGAAGGCGGTCGCGTCTACGGCGGCCGCTGGAACTCGCGAGGCACGGCAGTGGTTTACGTAAGCGAACACGAATCGCTCGCAGCGCTGGAATTGTTCGTTCACACTATGCCGCTTTCTCCGACTGAGCGATACCTCTCTTTCAAGCTCGAGTGGGATAACAAACTGACCGAATACTTTCCGCTCAAGAATCTCTCACCACATTGGAATGCAGAACCGCCGACGTTCGAAACGATGCGAATCGGCGACGACTGGGTCCGCCGGGGAAGTTCCGTCGCGCTCGCAGTGCCCAGTGTGCTGAGCACAAGCGAGATGAACTTCCTCTTAAATCCCAGGCACTCCGATTTCAAAAAGATCAAAATCAGCAAGCCGATCGAATATCGCTTCGATCCGCGCCTAATGAATCGCCGATGATTAGCCGGCAAGACGGATAGGACCGAACAACTCAGCCATGAAGGCGGGACGTGACGCAGACAATCCTGTCTGCTTGTTTGAGGACGCAACTTCGAGCAGGCAAGATTGCCTGCTTCAGGTCGGCGGGCCTTGGAAATAGAACAAAACGAAACGACTCGCGTCGAAAAGTCCGTGGCCGATGATCACCGGCCAAAGATTGCGAAAACCGTCCCGGGTTGCTTGGCAAAACTCACCACTCCTTAAAATCGCCCGCGTGCTCGTGCGTCTCGATTACGTTCCCAGCTGCATCGTAAACGCGAATCACGGCAAGATGTGAGCGGCTGTAAAATTTGGCGTAGCTGGAGCAGGGGCGTATCTTCCCATTCACATCTCTGCCAGAATCGCAACCCAATAGCGAATTTGGGTAATCTCCACGGTGGCCCCATTCGATATGACACCGATTTCAACACGCACTTTGACCCTTTGATTTTCATCGTCCCAGTCGGCCTCGATGGAGTGGACATTGACCGTGAACTCCCGCGGCGGGGTTTGTACGCTTACGATCTGGGAAGCTACTGAAGCCGTGCCGATCGCCCGATGAAACTGCAAGCGCGTAAGAGTTGGTCCCACCAAGAAAGTCCATGTCTCGATCGTACGCTGCTGACCCGTCGCTTGGATAGAGAGGTTGGCTGCTCCAATAACGGTGAAGAGTCGATTTGCTCCATCTGGTCCGGCTACAACTGCTTCTATAACTTGTTCTCCAATCGCGTCCGTTGTGGGCATTGCAGCGCGTCCTTGTAAATCGATTGAAGCCTCACGCACTGGCATCCGACTGTCAATGTCGTTGAGCTAGACATTTGCGCCGCTGCACGATGGCGCATTTCGTAACCCCACATTTTTTGCTGCCGGTGAGCATCATCGTCATGTGACCGGCTATAAAACTTTGCCTGCTCGAGTGCGTCCGAGGCTTGTTCATACCACAGCCGACAGAATGGCAGCGCATCGGAGACGAGATCGACGCGCTTATCGCTGCGATTCACCCCGCCCGACCATTCATGCAGATTCCGTGTTTACGAGCATTGGCGAACATTACTGAAATCGGTGGATTTGTTCTAACTTCTGTTCTCACTTAGGCAGATATTCGATTCGTAACGCAACGTAAGCCATTCATCCTGCTGTATTAACGTTCCCGGCGGGAATGGAGCCAACGGGAATCGAGCGACATCGACGATAGCCCGCAGGGTGAGCGAGCGGGAGCAAGCGAATCAATCGAAGTGCACGCTGACGCATGGTCCCCAGAGTCTCGCACGCGCGAAATTACACAAACCGTTCCCGGCAGGAATGGAGCCAACGGGAATCGAGCGACATGGACGATAGCCCGAAGGGTGAGCGAACGGGAACGAGCGAATCAATCGAAGTGCAGATGTACAGATGTACGCCCAGTCCCAGCGAGTCTAAAACCCGCAAGATCACACAGACCGTTCCCGGCGGGAATCGAACCCACATCTAAGGTTTAGGAAACCTCCGTTCTATCCGTTGAACTACGGGAACAATTTCAGAGATCGGATATCAGAGAT
>QHNR01000141.1 GCA_003218475.1 Verrucomicrobiota bacterium
GGGTCGGGTTTGCCGCGAACGCGGTGCCACCACCGTTCGAAATCGTGACGGAGCGAGCCTGTGCCAATGACACCGAGACGATACTTTTTCCAGAGGTCGTCAACTTCAATGACAGTGCTCATTCAAGAAAAGTGGAGATTTGCAACGGGTCGTCGGAAGATAGAGGCTAGCAGATAGGAGATTGGGGCGAGCAGAAGCGACAGTGCTCGTGGGAGTCTGCCTTTCCGTCTCTCGGTCGACTGCAAAAGGCCTGAGACGAGCTTCCCAACCGAGATTGCGGTGCCTCTCAGACGTTCTGCTACCGGTGCTGATCGTGGGTAATTGTCGGAAATTACGTAGAGCAGCGAGCGCACTTCGCCCGTTGAACCACGCGCAATGTTGTAGAACTGAATTTTCTCGGGGAGATGCGTCCGTTCAAACCCTTCTTTAGCCTGTGAAGTAATTCCGGCATCGTGTTCTAATGTACCGCTTCCCATATGTGCTTTTAAGATATTTCTCGACGAAAGGCATCTCGTTCGTCTAGGCATGCTTCATAATAGATAAGGCGCAGTGGTCGTCGTTTAGCCGTTGAGGCTACGTTCCCGCTCTCATGTAACCGAAGGCGTTCGCGCAACTGCCGCGTGCAGCCAGTGTAAAATAATTTGTCCTTTTCGCTACGGAGAACATAAACGTAAATCACAGTACTTCACAGGCCCAGACATTCGACATGATTGATACAGCAGTCGTTCGCACTTGGTCCGCAAGCCCAAAATCCTTGCTGAGACTACTATTCTCGCGCGTCAAACTGTAGATTTCATTGACCAAATGCCGCGCCTGCTGCCACGCTTCCAAATCTTCGAACATCATACGCTTCTCCTATCTGCCATCTCCCAGCTTCTAGCTACCAAACATGCTCTTTCCGCTTTGTATTTTCCGCTTTCTACTTTCCGCTTCCACTTTCCGCTTCCACTTTCGCCTTGCCCTAGACTGTATCCATGAAAGTACGCTCGACGTGGTTGAAAAGAACAACGCCAATAAACAGAACCGCCAAAGTGAAGCCGGCGCTGTAGCAAAGATACATCCCGTCGAACGTCCCGCTGCCGAGAAAGGCGTAGCGGAAAGTCTCGATGATCGGCGTCATAGGGTTTGCCAATATGAGCCAGCGGAAACTGCCGCCGCCAATCATTGAGAGTGGATAGACGACCGGCGTCGCGTACATCATCAGCTGCACTCCAAACGCGACCACTTGTTGCAGGTCGCGATAACGTGTGGTCAACGCCGAAACAACAATGCCTGCGCCAAGGCTGAGACCTGCCATGAGCACGAGTAGCAAAGGAGTGAGGACAATCGCCGCGGTCGGTTGCACCGGCGCGCCTTGCATCCAGTAAAAGATGAGGAACGCCAGGAAGAGCGCTAACTGGATCGCGAACTTTATCATGCTGGAGATGACATGCGACAAGGGTACGCTAAGCCGTGGAAAGTAAACTTTGCCGAAGAGCGCCGCGTTGCCAATAAAGGTGGCGGACGTGCGGATAATGCTATCCGCAAAGTACGACCAGCAGGTGACACCCGCCAGATAAAAGAGCAGCGGCGGCACATCGTCCGTGGGAAGCTTAGCCATCTTCCCAAAGACGACAGTGAAGATGAGCGTGGTGAGAAGCGGCTGGAGGATGTGCCAGAGCGGGCCCAGAATCGTCTGTTTGTATTGAGCGACGAAATCGCGCCAGACGAACATCGCCGTGAGGTCGCGATAGCGCCACAAGTCAGCCAGGTGCAGATCGAGCCATCCGATCTTTGGCCGGATGACCAGGTCCCACTCTTTACTGTCTGATGCGGGGGATTTATTCATAGAAAATGTGAATTGCCGACGGCGAATTATGGAATTTGCTCAATGGCGCGATTTGGCGGTTCCGCCGCCGATACATGCGGCAGAACCCCACGGCGAGATATTTGATCCAGCACTTGTGTGGCGGGAGAGCGAAAAAAACGAACCCAACTTCGTTCTGCCGTATGGCCGGGCGAGAAACAGAACACGACGAAGGAGGTCGGAGACGTTATGGATCAACCGGGGCACGCTTCCGAGTTAGACGTTCAAGGAGTAATAGCGCATTTACATTTCGCGGTAGCGACAATTTGCTAATTATCTGCGGGAAAACTCAAGTGTCAAAGGTCGCGCCACAACTAATGTGCACCGGCGTTCCTCCTGTACTAGAGTCGCGCGCGCGCGAGGCAAACGACCTGCGCTGCCGCCTGCGGAGCTACCTGTAACGATCCTTCGCTTGCGCCTGGCGCTTCAAAGAACCTTCCATCCCCAACGATGCGGTTTGATTTCAATCAGTGTCATCCTTTTGAGCTCACTCTCGTTTATCCTTTAGAACAAAATGGCTCCTGCGTAAAAAACCAGCAGAATAAAGCATTCAAGTGCACATCCCCTAACGAGTATAACGTTCCGATCACCCTTGAACCGAGGTAGCTGAGTCGTTCCTCAGTGTGGAATAATGACAATTCAGGACTTCGATTCAAATACCAGTTCACAAACCAATCGTGTTGACATCCAATGAAGGAAAAAATCATCAGCACCATTAGGGTTCCAACGGGCGAACAATCTGGATTGTGGATGCGCATCGCGACGACGGTCAACGCTTCATTGTGCGCGCGGATGAAAAGCTTACCGCTTTTGTTGAACTCGAATCTGCGGTTCGGACTCGCGGCGAATTGGGCTTGACTAGCTAGCGAGATTTTTTCCAAACTCCACGCTGTCAAACGGATCTGAATCAGGCGGAGAATATTTCTCCTCGGAGGTTTTTTTGCCTTTTCCGGACCCGCAATCTCAAAAAGTAACTTAGCATGGAAAAAAGAAGAACTATGAACCCATTAATAACACGATTGATTGCTCCCGTAACCGCGCTCCTGTGCACGCTCTCCGTTGCAGTCGAGGCCGGGCAGATTCAGGTGTTCGACGGTCCAACGCCATTCATCCGTTTCGTTCGCACCCGCGTCGGTAATGTCGCAACCTTCAATTTCGCCCAATTCCAGATTCAGCCAAAAGCGGGGTCGGCCACGCGGCCGATCCAGGTCCGCTATGCGCGATCTTATCTGGAAGCGCGGGGTTATTTCGATTCCAACAATGGCAACGTCACCGTCCCGGTCTTCGGTCTCTACGCCGGCCGCCCAAACGGCGTCATAATCGACCTCGGTTTCAGCGGCGGATCTCACCAAAGAACAAAAGAATTTGACATCACCATCACGACGCCTGCCTATGACGGAGGCACGTACTCCAATCCAACCGTCATTCAGCCGCGGTTACCAGGCACCACCCTGAGCTACGACTTTATTCTCCTGAAGAGCTATGCTCATCCTAACACGCCCATCATTATTGACAGTGACGCCGAAATCCGCTGGGTCGGCACGGCAGGAGTAGCATCCATCCCTAGCATTCTCTTCGACAATGCGTTTTACGTTACCTCCGGCAACTCGCTTCTTCGCACTGAGTTCGATGGCGTGACGACACCTGTGGCCGACTACAGCGGGATTGGTGTCACCGGCTTCCATCACAATATTGACCCGGGCCGGGAGGGAATGATCCTCGACGTCGATACCGTCGACCAAACTGAGAGCGTCAATCTGGAGGTCGACGCCGGCGGTAATGTGCTCCGGACCTGGAAGCTGGCGGACATCATTAGCGCCGCGATGATTGCCGGTGGGGACGATCCAAGCCAATTCGTATATCCCGCGCCCACCGATTGGTTTCACAACAACGCCTGCGCCTACCGCAGCTCTGATAACTCACTCATCGTTTCCAGCCGGGAAAACTTTGTCATCGCGATTGATTACGACTCTGGAACCATTAAGTGGATTCTGGGCGATCCGACGAAGCACTGGTATCAGTTCCCGTCGCTGCGTCAATTCTCCCTCACCCTCCCCTCGGGCACCTTGCCGCCGATCGGCCAGCATGCTGTGTCCATGCCAGGCGATCAATTACTCCTCTTTGATGATGGAAGCGGCAGCATTTTCCAGCAACCGCCGGGAGTAACACGCACCTACAGCGCACCTCGCAAATATCAGATCGATCTCAGTGCTTTTGAGGCGACTGAGACCTGGCATTATTACGCCGACCCGGGTGTCTATAGCCCGATCTGCAGTAGCGTTTACGAAGATGCGCCGGATAACTACGTCATCGATTACTCGGTTGGCGGCGCCTTTATCTATACCGGCATTGTTGGTCTCGATGCCCTCGGCAGTGTGGCTTTCAACTATCAATACCAGGAACAGGCTGTTTGTGGAACGGCTTGGAACGCAATTCAGATCCACTGGGAGGACCTGCAACTGGAATAACCGCATTTCGTCATTACCGTGTGGAAAGCAAAAGAGGCAGAATCGAACCGCGTGAAGTATTGGGGGATCGTCGCTGACACTCTCAGCAAAGCCGGTTGGAGTTGGGGCTGCGTCTCAACAGTGGACTTTTGTGGGTGAACAATCTTCGTTGCTGATGCACATCGCAACAGCGGTCGGCACAAACGATAAACCGCTTTTCGTTGTGGCGATGCGTGTCCACTGAGTAAAGCATGCGACCAGTTGGATCCGATGACTCATAAGGTCACTTTTCTTAACGTTAAGCAACCGGTCGCGACCTCACTAATCGAAACAAGAAGGCCGCTCATCAAACGAGGGCCAGGTTCGGGTGGCGTCTAAGGAAAAACAAAAGCAAACGACGCAAATGTTTGTGGAAAAAACGCGTGTCTATTCCATCCCAAAGCCTCAAGCCTCTCGCTACAACGTGCGCCATATTAACATGGTTGTGTCTTTGCCGACTGCAAATGGGAGTTAAGCAAGGAACCGTTGTGCGGCCATCGCCTCACGAAGCGAACACGGAAATGTTGTCGTCTCCTCTCCCTTTCAAGGGCCGACTGTCTGTTTCGGATTCGCTTCTTGGTATAGTTTTTTGATTTTACCTGCCTCGTTGCTCATGTACCAGCCGTTGAAAAGCAGGATGTCGCCACGCCGGACGGCGCTTACCAGAGCATCGTGATCTTCCGGCCGATCGCCTTCAGGCGCCATCAGCACGCTAAACGCCTTCGGGTAAACCAAGCGCGCGCCAACTGGCGTCGAGGTAATCTTGTGATGCACATAAGAATTAAGCGGAGCGGAGTACGCGAAGTAACGCATCGATTCATTCTCGGGAATCAACAAGACATCGGGATACGCGTCCGCGACCGCTTTAAAAACGTCCGGATTAATCCAGGTATATGCGGTCGTGGTTGAATCCACATAGAAAAGTGTGCAACCCCATCGCTGCTTGGCGTAGGCGATCCTTTCCCGAAGAATCTGGACCGCGTGCTCGTCCTCGGCAGCCTGGTGCACCGGCTTGCCATCTACCATCGCGATTTGCTGCGGCCGAACGCAGACACCCACTTTTAGTCCGGCTGCGCGGAATCTCTCGAAGTATTCGTCAATCGCACTTTTGGCGCCGTCATTTTTAAACTCCATTTCCGGCGCGAGGGTCGGAACAAGGCGCGGATCGCCGTAATAGCAGTCACCGATGAACTCCTCGCCTTCCGGATCCCAGGTGATCATTCCCTGCGCACCAATGTCCTTTAGGACTTGAACGCTGTTATCGGCCACCTTAAGAAGGGCGGCTCGAAAAGCTGCTTTGCCTTTGTCATTGGTAATGTCGATCTCGCCGAAGTTCATGGTCCAGCGGCGCGGATTGCTCGCCAGGTTGATTTGCGGGCCGGCCAGAAAGATCGCCCCAATGGGGCGGCGATCTTTCCAGTCCACCTGGAATGGATACTTCCCTGCATAGAGTTCCAAAACGTCGCCCGAGAGATCTTGCACCCCTGCATCTGCCGGGCCGAAACGCAGCGAAACGTTGAATACCTTGGTAGTGCCCGGCTTGACATCGCGGCACGTGATCACCAACGGATAGCGGGTGCCAAGGGGCGGATTTGTCGTGTGCGGTATGCCGACGGAACATTCAAGATCGTCGCTGCAAAAATTAAGTGCGCCGGTCCCAAAATCCGCGCGAATAATGGGAACGCTATACAGTGGATCGGCAACCGAAGGAATCGAAAGAAGCCACAGATCCAGGGGCCATTCCGGCCCTTTGAAGCCGTACCCGAACATCCCCGCCTCGAGCGTGCCGCCTTCCGGAACACGCGGAAAGTTCAGTTCCATCAAACGAAGGGAGAATTCGCCAAGTGGTTCTGAGCTGGTATTCGAAACCTCAAGTCTCATTGTGAGTCTATCGTCTTGTTTGCCGTACGCGCAGGAGATGCGTCCCCAGGGATAACTTAGATCGACGGCGTCGGTCTTCTTATTCGGCGTCGCGCTTGGTGACGAAGAACGAGGAAGGAGTGCGTCGAGCACAACACGAAAAACAGATTTCTGCGGCTGCAACTCCCCGCTTTCAGGCGAAACGAGAAGCGATTGTCCATTGAACGAGAGTGAATCGAGGCCGTGAGCGCCCACGGAGAAATTCAAGCCGCGCTTCGCGTCAGGATATTGACGGGCGGGCGTTGTCCTTGCCTGACCGCTCTGTGATTGCGCGTTCGCCGGGCACGTAGGGTTGAAAATGCCCAAAACAAAGAGCACGAAAAAACCGGGCAGCAAAAATCTCAGCGCGTCAAATGGCATCGGAAAGAGGTAGATGACCTAAACCGGGCATTTATTAACGATAGACGTAACTCCGATGGCCAATCGCGCAAATCGTCAAAACGTGATTTTTGTGATCGAAAAGATAGAGAACCCGATAATCACCGACTCTGAGACGAAATTCCTCCGGCCCTTTAGCCGTTTTGCCGATGCGGGAAACGGATCATGCTCCAAGGCACGGATTGCGCGTCCCATTCGCTGCCCAATCTTACTTGAAAGCTTTGCCAATTCTTTTTCGGCAGTACGCGCAAAGACGATGCGCCACTTCATGCATCGATCTTCAAATCGCTGAATACTTCGTCAATGGGGCGTACCGGCTCATTGCGTCGGTCGGCGATCGTCATTAGATCGAAGAGATCCTCCCGCCATTCCTGGTTTTCCACAAGACTAGCGAAGATGCTTTCGCGTTCGGATTTGGACATCGCCTCGAGCTCATGGATAAATTGGGCTGCGCTCATGATGACATATTTACCGGTGATTCATGTACATTCAACTTCCCCGCCTGCGGCATCTCGTCGGCATATTTCCAGTTCACCCAGCGACACCACACGCGCCAGGCGACGCCTTCCTCGTTCGATAGTCTTAAAGAGACACGTTTATTGACGTTCACTCTGATCACGTTGCTGCGTTTCGTAATCGTGCTCCTACTCGTGCTCGTGATCGGCTCTCCAGAGGTCCGACAATGGCCGGATCGATCACGATCAGGAGCACGAGCACCCGAAGAGTAAACAAACGACTTTTGAAACCATTTCTAGTCTCGTTGTCTCAGTCGGTTCCGAAAGGCAGGATTTGCTTTGCCTTTGAACTCGTAAACGAAGGCTGCTGCATGACATAACCATTCGAGCCTTTGCTCGGGGGTGAGCCGGTAAAACTCAGTGTGGCCGTCGAAATCCTCCGGTTTGCACTGGGCCAGCGCGCGCTCGAATTCTTCGCGCGTTGATTTCTTGCGCAGATTCATCGCGACTCTTCCTCAATCAATCTCGAAAGTTCTTGCACGTCTAGCACATCCTTTGGACGAAGGGGCGTAATCTCGTTCTTAATTTGTATGAGTAATTCTTTTGACGCGACGCGTACTTTCGCGTCACCGATGTCGAACCACTTCGCTCCTTTGGACAATCGCTCGAACGACAAGGATGGGCTCAAAAAAATATCAAGATGCCGAAGCGGGTTTTTGAAATCTGCCAAACTGAAGACAAGAGCTCCTTTCTCGGTAACCATCGAACGAACGAAATCCGGGTAACCGATATCGGCCAGCGAGACTGGCACCCGCGGTTGCAAATTGAGGCGCTCCACTGCGCCAATCAAACGATCGAGATTTGGCGCATTCAATTGCACGGCGACGTCGAGGTCGAGAGTAACGCGCTCAACGCCGTGCAGAACGCAAGCGACTCCACGGCCGACTACAAACTCGACGCCGGCATCCGCCAGAGTCACAAGCATTTCCTTAAGGTAATTCTCCATTCTGAGTGACCTTCGTTCGTACTTTGATTCTGATTACCACTTCTGATATCTGGCCCGTGACTTACTGGCTTACTAACTCCTGACCACCGCCCGGATCGGCGGCAGCGTTCCGCCTCTCGCTTGCCCGGGAGAGGATTGCTTGTCGCGCCGTAGTCTTCGACGAAGGTGGAAGGTGAGGGTGATAAATAAGTTGCTGATACGGACTCCTAATTTTTGGGTATTGATTCTTAAACGCGGCCACGCATCGGCGGCAGCTTCTCACCGTATTTCCAAATTAACCATGGCAATTCCAAAGCCCGGGACAATCGCGGAATGAAGATGCTCGGCTGCGCAACCAAGCGAAAGAACCATCCCAAGTACAATCGATCTGCCCAATCCGGGATAGTGATTTGATCGCCGGTAAGAAAACCGAGAGCGGCACCGATGCAATGAATCGCGGGCCGGTACGAAAGGTTGTTCCGCAAAAAGACACCGAGCATTTCTTGCGGCCCATTTCCAATTGCAATGATCACGTGCGCAGGCCGGCGACTTTCGAGTTTCCGAAGTAATCCTGTATCCTCCGCAGCCGCCCCGTAATGCGGGGCTACATAGCAGTCATCCGGGTCCAGCGGTAGGTTTTCGTTTCGCGACCAGGCGAGGGTCTTCTGTTTTGCAACTTCGCTCGGCAATACCAACAGAGCGTTTAGGAATATACGCAGATCTGGATCTTCAACCAAACACTTCAGATACTTCAGTCCGGAAATGCGCCTTACATTTTTTCCGCCCCTGAGTTTCCAGAGCAAGACCATCAGCCCACTGTCTGCGATTGCGAAATCGGCTTCAGTGAGTGCTCGGCGATACCGCTCATCCTCATGTCGCAGCTTCACCAGCGCCGGTGCCGCAGGTACCACCAGCACGCCGCCGGTTCGCAGGAAAAAATCGACTATTTCGATTGTCGACCCGACGAAAAATCGGATCCCGAGGATTTGCTGTGTCGATGGCACCTCAGTAAGTATGCTCCTTCCGGCGCCGAGATCTGTGCCTGTTCGGTCAACGCTCACGGCGCCACTCTATCGCGTCACCAGCGAAGCCATTTCGTCGTAAATCCAGCGATACGTTTTTTCCATCCCCTCGCGCAATCTGATCGCCGGTTCCCAATTTAAGACTGCACGGATTTTGGTGTTGTCGCTGTTGCGGCCATTCACGCCCTTCGGCGCGTCAAGGTTGTATCGGCGCTTTAATTTGACGCCGGCAATTTCTTCCACCAGATCCACCAACTGGTTGATCGTCACTAATTCGCTGCTTCCGATGTTCAAGGGACCTGGAATGCAGTGATCAGACATCATTCGGGTCCCTGTGATACAATCATCAATATACGTAAAACTGCGGGTTTGCAGACCGTCGCCCCAGATCTCGATCTCATTGCGACCCTCGAGTTGCGCGCTGATCACCTTGCGACAAATCGCTGCTGGCGCCTTTTCGCGTCCCCCGGCGTAGCTCCCGTGCGAGCCGTAGACGTTGTGGTAACGGGCTACACACGTCGGGAGATCAAAATCTTCAGTAAAATGGCGGCACATTCTTTCGCTGAACAGCTTTTCCCAGCCGTACCCGTCTTCCGGCATAGCCGGGTACGCATCTTCTTCTTTCAGCGGAATGACATCCGGCGAAGCCTGTTTGTCGGCGGCATAAACGCAGGCGCTACTGGCAAAGAAAAATCTCTCGACGCCCACGTCGCGCGCTGCCTTCAGCAGATGCGTGTTGATCAACACCGACAACATGCAAAGCGCTTTGTTGTACTCGATAAACCCCATTCCGCCCATGTCTGCGGCCAGGTTGTAAACGCACTGTGCTCCGCCGTGGAGAACTCTTCTGCACGCCGCGAGTTCCTGCAGGTCCACTTGGAAATTCTCTACGTCGTCAAAGCGTTGAAACCAACGATCAAGCGGCTTCTGGTCCACCGCGCGAATGTTCGTAATACCGTCGCGCCGTAAGGAGGCCACAAGATGCCCGCCGATGAATCCACCGGCGCCACAAACGACGACCACATCATTTTTGGTTGAACGACTGCGGTCCGCTGAAACTGAACAACTGGTGTTAAGCATGAAATCTCGGAAAGATATTCAACTTCTAGTACGATCAAAAGTGAATATCTTCCGCGGCGTGCAAACCGCTGTCAGCAATCGCGAGGTCGGCTGAAAGTATCGCCCCCCGATAGGGTTCGTCCTCGCGGAGTCGTGTAAAACACGTCCCCGAAGGCGCCACCACATAGCCGCCATGCCGGTGCATGAACGCGACTGCTTCATCGACATCGCCGTTGAAGAACCGGAGGCCGAGAATCCGTCGAGTCGGGATCATTAAATGAACATCGAATATCCAACATCGAACGCCGAATATCGAGAGCAAATGAGTGGTCACGTCCAGCCGGCGAGCATTGTGAAAATCTCAACTCGAAGCCGAGAAGAATTCGCCTCTCCCTTTGCCAAAGGAAGAGGATTAAGGTGAGGGATTGGGGCGAGCACCGCTCCTGCAGCGCAACCAGATCGCTCTCAAGACGCTGTCGAGTTCCTG
The DNA here is from genome assembly GCA_003218475.1 of Verrucomicrobiota bacterium. Taxonomy (GTDB): domain Bacteria; phylum Verrucomicrobiota; class Verrucomicrobiia; order Chthoniobacterales; family UBA10450; genus Udaeobacter. The sequence continues at coordinate 10,639 of QHNR01000141.1, forward strand.
GCGAACCTGATGATTCCAAAATCGCAGCACAACGATCCCTTTGCGAGCCAGGAAGTCCGAGCGCCCTTGATCGCGAATTTGCCCAGAACGATAGTTATGCCCGCCACCGTCCAATTCGATCGCGAGCTTTGCGGTCGGGCAGTAGAAATCCAGAATGTAGCAGTCCAGCGGATGCTGACGGCGAAATTTATAGCCTACAAAGTTTCGGTTCCGCAAATGGCCCCAAAGTACGACCTCAGGATCGGTTGCTTTCTTTCGCAACAAACGAGCGTGATTCACGAAGAATTATCTTACTCGCCAGCGCAGTTTCTCGAAAGGCTGATCAGCCACCCCTCACCTTCCACCTTCGTCGAAGACTACGGCGCGACAAGCAGTCCCCTCCCCGCAAGCGGGGCGAGGCGAGTCGTATATCCAGTGTTGCGTCTTCAGTTGCTGAAGCGAGGCGCGCTCTCCTATCCGTGTTATCCGTACCGCTATCGATGAAAGTTTTCGCAGCCTGCGCAAATTTTCGCCCGTTGTGTTTCGTCCCGCAGTCGGCGGGACTTTTGGAGTGCGCACGCGTCCTCGCGTCGCTTTTGGGGGAGAAGGCCGTTGATGGAAAAGCGATGCGAAGACGCCTCGCACTCCCAAAGCACTTCGTGCAAGATGCGATACCGCTCGACACCCCGCGTGGCCAGCGCCGCTCCGCCGCAGCTAAAGATTTAACCGCGGATTACGCTGATTACACGGACATGGATAGGTCAGAATTCGTCGGCCGGGCCTGAAAAACCAGTTGAAAGGCTTAACCTTCGCTAAGACACTAGCCTGATTTCCTCCAAAAGGCATAGGACTAAGGTCCAATGCTTCGACGCGAACCCCACCAATCTGGGGGTAAAGCCGGTGGACGCTAATGTGCAAAACCCGTACCTAAACTCTGACAATGCCGGAAACCGGAAAATTTTAAGCCATTTGTTATTAGTGGGGCCACGGGAGGCGGCGGCACGAATTACACCGGGGGTTACAGCGGAACTAAATCCGTAACATGTTCAGCAGGTCGACGAAACCGTTGAACAAGCGTTTCGCCGGACGAAGGCGCAGCAGTTCAGCCACGCTTAGGGGTGTCTGCCGAGGCTGGACCAGCAGGCTGCGTAACTTAGCGAGCGTATAGATGCAGCAAGGGGCAACGCCGGCCAGTCCATACCTTCACGACGCGTGGAGGGCTCGTAGTGTGCCCGGCGGACGAGTTCAAGGCGTAGTGATCGTAGCAAACTCTGGAGGATGGGAACGGCGGCTCTTTTCACTATCTGGAGCGAACCACCTTTGCCCGGTTGGAGCAGCACATAACTCTCCGGGCGAAGCTCACCAGTCAAGCAACTCTCTAGGAGTTCAAGATAAAAGGCAACCGCAGGATGATTCGGATACATCGTTCTTGGAGCCTCCCCACAGGTCTCGTACACCTTTGTTTTGTTCTTTTTCCTTCCTTGTCGAAAAAGCAGGCATCGTAGCACAGCCATCTTGGCTGTCGGGCCGGCGGGCATCTTGCCTGCCAAGCCGAAGCCGGGCGAAGGCTGGTCGCGTGCCGGTCGCAGCCAAAGGTGGATCGGCCCAGCTACTTCCAAACGCCCGCCACGCTTGCGAAGGCGCAGCAAAAACGGAACGAAGTAGCTGGGACGATGGCAATAACCGCCGAAGGCGCAGATATCCGGCGGCGAATCCGTCCGGCAGCTGCCGGACCAACGCGTTGAGGAGTCGCCGCGGCGACCGTTCCACTCCCAAGAAAGTCCAAAAATGTCTTGCCATGCCCTGGCGGACCGACGAACGAGCGCTCGTTGAAAGCCTTCTGTGACCACCGCCAGAATCAGGCAGAAAAACCAATCGCTCCTCCTTTGCCCCGCAGGCGCGGGGCTTCCTCCTCCGCGCAACCAGCCTTCGCGTAAAGCTGCGGCGCGTCGAGAGGCTATGGCGTGACGAGCCGGCGTGACATGGGTTTCCACCAACCCATGACCGAATTTTTTTTGGGAAAAGTGTTCTCAGATTGGGCACGTGTAATCACTAAAATTAAATTGACCTCCACTGGGACATCCTGTCAGTCTAAAAGATTATGCGACTGTTGGCCGAGATTGTGATTATTGCGGCGGTGATTTCCCTCGGCTGGAATACGCCATTCCAAGAACAGGTAGCGCAGGCGAAGGCGAAAATCGAATCCACATTGCACCGTACCGGGTCGAGCCTACAAAAAAACCAGGATCCCTCCGTAAAGCGTTACTAAGTAGGATGGCAATTGCTAAAAAGCGCCGCCTTGTAAAAGCTCAAGCTGGCCTGGCAAACCGCCGCCGCTTAATGTGACGTTCCCGTTCGGCTAAGATTTTGCCTGTGATTCCGCAGGTTCGAGAACTGTTGCACGCTGCGCCGTTTGAACCGTTCAGCATTCGGACAAGTGATGGCCAGGAAATACACCGTTCCGACGGCTGATCATGCTGCAGTTCATCCGACCGCCCCTCGTGTCATCGTGTTTCTGGATAACGGAGGCCAGATCGATATCGCCGCGTTGCACCTCGCCGCGGTTGTAAAGAATGGCCGGATAGAGAGTTGACGGGATCGCATCAAATGCGGTCGCTTAACGTGGCATCCAGTTGCCGCAGCTCGGCTCGCCACGCTTCCCAGGCTTTTTTGTTCTGCCGAAGTTTCGAGTAGGCCAGATTCGTCCGCTCAAGGAGTAAACGGCGTCGCTCGTTTTGGTAGTGGTACAGTTTCAATTCAAACTGTACCACTACCCTCGTTTTCGATGGCTTGATCGAGCATTTCCTGCAATGAAGTATTGGTTTGCTCCGACATTTGGGCGAGGCTCCGGTGCGCCGTGCGACTGATGCGAATCGTGAACGGCATAGAATTATGTAGACGCTCACGTATACGCGATTGTCAACGACCAACAAAAACGACGCGGGCTGACTCCGTCACATGTTGCGGCATTCTTTGTCGCTCTCCAGCCTCGTTTCCTTTCAGTAAGCGATCGCCCGACAGAGGTTGCCTCGACCACGATGGAGCATAAACTCACATCATGAGTCTTGCGGAGATTAAAAGAGCGGTGCGTCAGCTTTCGCCACGAGAATTGGCGGAATTGTCTGCGTTCATTTTAGAGGAAGACAACGCAGTATGGGACGAACAGATTGAGCGAGATGCAGCGTCGGGCAAGCTGGACTTCCTGTTTCAAGAAGCCGACCACGAGCGACAAGCTGGCAAATTGCGGGATTGGCCTGAGCACGAGTGAAATCGAGATGCACGGGGCGTTTCTGGAAGCTCTACCAGGCGTTACCGGCGCATGTTCAAGCGCGTGCGAGAAAGAGTTACGATCTCTGGAAGCGCGATCACAGACATCCCTCGCTCGACTTCAAAAAGCTCAAGGGCGGCGCGCGTAACCGCTTCTCAATCCGCATAGGCGATCATCATCGTGCCATCGGCCAGCTAGTGAGCGACGTTGTTGAATGGGTGTGGATCGGCAGCCACGAAGACTACAATAAGCTCATATAGACTCATTCCTTGAGTGTCGTGGGTTATCGTCCGGTAGTGCTGCTTGCCACGCCGGCTCGCTTGCCATGCCGTAGTGGGACGAAGACAGGTCACGCCGGAGCCTTAGTGCGAAGGCTGATCAGCTTGTTCACTAGTCGACTTCCTTCCTATAGCTGAGTGCCGAGGACGTTCACGGTGCCGTCGGTGTTAAGATCCGGCCCAGCGCAATGTGAAGCCAGTATCGCTTTTCGCCTTCGGCTTACTCGTTTACTTCTTCGATCTCCTTGTCGATTAGTTGCAAGGTGGGTTTGCCAGGTGTCCGCGGATAGTAGAAGGTGCGAGAGCCATGCAGCAAAACATCGATAGCATTCTCGACGCCGCGGAGCAGCAGGAGGCGAGCGACGTCTTCCTTCAGGAGGACGAGGTACCGCGGCTTAAGATCAATGAACAAATCATCGTGCTCGGCGAGGAACCCATGTCGCTCGCGCTGCTGACCGCATTCTGGCAGGCGTGCGGCGCGAACGCGCAAGGCGACGGCGACAGGGATCGCGACACCGGCTTCGTCTCGCGCACGCATACGCGCTACCGCGTGAGCCTGCACCGCACCATGGGCCGCCTCGCTGCGGTCCTGCGCCGCATCAAGACCAGCGTGCCTACGTTGAAAACGCTCGGGTTGCCCGACTGGCTCCTGACCCGATGGGGCGCTCGCGAGCACGGCCTGATTCTTATAACGGGACCAACCGGCTCCGGGAAATCCACCACCATCGCCTCCCTCCTTCAATGGATGAACGAGAACCTGGTGCGACATGTAGTGACGATCGAAGATCCCGTCGAGTATCAGTTCACCAGCAAGCGCTGTCATTTCACCCAGCGACAGGTCGGACGCGACACCGGCACTTTTGCGATCGGATTGCGGAGCGCCCTTCGTCAGGCGCCGGATGTCATTTTTGTCGGTGAGATCCGGGATTACGAGACGGCGTTGACGGCCCTCCAGGCTTCGGAGACCGGACATCTCGTTGTTTCGACTCTGCATTCGGAGAGGATTGCCGACACGATGGAGCGCTATCTGAATCTTTTCCCGGCCCAGGACGAGAAGCATGGTGTGAACCTTCTGGCAAACCAGCTTTCTGGCGTCCTGTGCCAGAAGCTGGTTCAATCTGCTGACGGAGGCCTGCATTTGCTGGTGGAACACGTCGAAAATGCGGGCGCCATGCGCGACTGGATCGCCAGACGAGAGTTGCAGAACATCGATCAGTACATCGCCCGCGGATCGGATCCTGCCGCCGTTTCATTTTTGCAATCGACCCTCAAAGCTCTCCAAGCCAAGGTCATCACTGAAGCGACCGCCATGGCTTCGGTCAGCAATGAATCCGAGCTGCGTCGCGCCATGAGGGGAATCGGCTAGAGGACTTCTCCGCACCATTTGAATCCATATGAAGGAACATGACTTGATCGATTTTCTGGCGCTTGCGGCCGAGCGGGGAGCTTCCGATCTTCATTTGACAGTGGGGGCGCCCCCGATGACGCGGGTCGCTGGTGTCATCGAGCCGCTGACGGAAGAGCCACTGTCGGCGGAGGACACAAGGAGACTGGTGATCGATACCTTGAAGGAGGGACAACGGGCGAAGCTGGAAAACGAGTGGCAGCTTGACTTTGCGTTGCAGGTCGGTGCCCTCGGCCGCTATCGCGGAAATGCGTGCTATGTGTCAGGCGCGATTGAGGCCAATTTTCGGCGTATCCCTGCTGAGGTCGGCGATCTAAAGTCCTTGGGACACTCTCCCGTGGTGGACCGCTGGTGTGACGAGAGAGCCGGCCTGATACTGGTGACTGGCGCGAGCGGTGAAGGCAAGAGCACAACGCTGGCGAGCATGGCTCAGACAATAGCCAATCGGCGTTCGGTTAACATCGTCAGTATTGAGGACCCGATCGAATTTGTTCATTCGCAGGGGCGGAGCCTGGTGAACCAGCGCGAAATTGGTTCCGACGCGCGCGACTTCGCGTCAGCGCTTAAGAACGCGTTGCGGCAGGATGCGGACGTCATTCTTGTTGGAGAGATGCGGGACCTGGACACGATCCAAACTGCGATTACGGCGGCGGAAACGGGGCACCTTGTGATTGGAACCATGCACACTAACGACGCGCCAACGGCCATTGGGCGAATTGTTGATGCCGTTCCAAAAGAGGGTCAGCAGTTCGTCAGTGCCCAACTTGCGTGGTCGTTAAAGGGAGTGGTGTGTCAGTATCTCCTGCCGCAAACCGGTCAGTCAGGCCTGATTTTGGCCACGGAATTGTTGACGGTGAACTCGGGAATCGAGGCGTGTATCCGGGCCGGCCGGCTTTCGCAGATACCGGGACTGATTCAAGTCGGTGCTAAGGACGGCATGCATACCGTGGACGATAGCCTTATCGAGTTACTTCTGGCTGACCGCATCAGTCTCATGGACGCGATGGCTCACGC
>QHNR01000142.1 GCA_003218475.1 Verrucomicrobiota bacterium
AATAAGCTGTCCTGCAAATCTTCTCGAAGCTCCTGATCATACACGAGAAACTCTATGACGCGCTCGCGTTCCTCGGGCGCAAGCGCTTTGATTTCGGCAATGACTTCAGCAGCGCTCATATGTCGATCTTATCGCAGGTTGGTGTCGCAAACGATTAAAGCCAACAATCAGATTTTCTCGACTTCGCTTCGAATGACAGGAAAGGAATCCGCAACATCCACTGCCTGCCCGCCGTAGTCTCGCGCGAAGGCGGGTAATCCGCGGTTCTTTGAGAGATCCTTCGACTTCGCTCAGGATGACAATTCGCCCCAGTCGAGCAGGATTTTGCCGGAGTTGCCGGATTTCATCAGCTCGATCGCTTCCTTGAATTCTGTGTAGGGAAAGCGGTGGGTGATGACGGGCGAAATATCAAGGCCGCTCTGAATCATCGCCGTCATCTTGTACCAGGTTTCATACATTTCCCGGCCGTAAATTCCTTTTAACGTCAGTGCGCTGAAAACGACCGTGTTCCAATCGATCGCGGCGCTGCCCGGCATGATGCCGAGCAATGCGATTTTGCCGCCGTGAAACATGTTCGGCAAAATGTCGGCAAACGCTTTGGGATTGCCGGACATTTCCAGCGCGACGTCAAAGCCTTCTTTCATCCCGAGCTTCTCCATCACGTCGGTCACTTTCTCGCTCCGCACATCCAACGCGAGATCGGCTCCCATCTTGCGCGCGAGATCGAGACGATACGGATTCACGTCCGTAATCACGACGTGACGCGAGCCGGCTCGTTTGCAAATCGGAATGGCCATGCAACCGATCGGTCCAGCGCCGGTAATGAGCACATCTTCTCCGACCAGATCGAACGAGAGCGCAGTGTGGACCGCGTTGCCCAAAGGATCGAAGCAGGAAAGCACATCGAGCGGAATTGACGGATCTGCGTGCCAGCAGTTGTCCTGCGGAATCGCCACAAATTCAGCCCACGCACCGGGACGATTCACGCCCACGCCTTGCGTGTTGGGGCAAAGATGCCGGCGCCCAGCGAGACAATTGCGACAATGTCCACACGTGATGTGTCCCTCGCCCACTACGAGATCGCCGCGCGCAAAACCTTTCACGTGATCGCCGACAGCATCAACGACGCCCACAAACTCATGCCCGATCGTCATAGGCACAGGGATCGTTTTCTGCGCCCAGGCGTCCCAGTTGTAGATGTGCACGTCCGTTCCACAGATCGATGCTTTCAACACGCGGATGAGCACGTCATCGCCGCTAACTTTTGGAACTGGAACTTCCTCGAGCCAGAGACCCGGCTCCGGTTTGGCCTTCACAACGGCCTTCATCATTTCTTGCACAACGGGAAACTAGGCTAATCAGGAAAACAGCAAAAGAGTTTTGCAAGCGGGACAGGATCCCATGCTCAGGCCTAGTTTCATCCCGGCGTTTTCCCCACCTGTCCGTCGTTGAATGAATGAAAGAGGATTGATGTACCCTCTCCTTGCGCGCCAAGGTCACGCGGCGATGTCATCCAATTGTAACATTTCAGGGCGTGTTTTCTTTAATTTTTCTTCTTGACACCGCATCTGCCTTTTTGGCAAAAAGGCACGTAACGGCCAGAAATGAGTTCTCCAGGGAGCCGCCTTCGCGAAGGCTACGGCGGGCCAAGGGAAATCAGGAAGGTCAAAACATTAATGTAATCGGCGTGGTCCAGTCTGGTATCGATGGTACGCTTGGCCAGGTGAATAACAGCACCTATATCAGCAACATTAGAGATCAGGACGTTCCGCTCGCGGAAGCCTTCTTTGTGTTCATCGATAGCTCTGGAAAGTTAGGCACCAGCCTCGTCGATGCCGCTGGAAACAGGGTCTCGGTACCTGCTTCCCAAGCCAGCAAGCCCCAAGCCATGCTCAATCGCAAAGTTGAGGAATTGCAAGCGACCGTCGCGCAGCTCACGCAGCAGCTCAAAGAGCAGGCCGCGCAAATCCAAAAAGTGAGCGCGCAGCTTGAAGTGAGCAAACCTGCGCCGCAAGTGGTCGTGAACAAACCGTAAAGCTTTGAGTTAGTGCGGCCTTGTGTGCCAGAGCACCAAGGCGGATTGGAAAGGCGTTCGCCGCCGGGGGCGAACGCCTTTACTTTTTTCGGTTCCTCGTGTAGCGGCGCGGGCCCAAGAATCATGCGGCTGGGGACAGGCCGCCTTTACAACTCCGCTTCCCTCGATAGCATCGCCCTTGTAGCGCTCAAGCAGGTCCGCGAACGGTCGGAAAAATTTGCGTAGAACGGATAAGGCCCGGTCAGGTCTTTACTGGGCGGTAGCGGGGACGCCAGTGCGCTCATCCAGCCAGGCATACGCGGAAGTGCATGCTTTCAGGGCGTTCTTCTTTGATGTTTTTTGTTGACACCGCATCTACATTTTTGGCAAAACGCGCGTCGAACGGCCGGAAATGAGTTCTCCAGAGGGAAATCAGGAAAAGCCAAAACAATAAAAGGAAAAGAAGGAAAATTAAGCTAATGAAAACTCGCCTCAAAATATTCACAACGGTTCTGTCCGTGCTTGCCTGCTGTGCGTTTTTGCAAACAATGCAAGCACAATTACCCCCGGAGATACCCGGGAACCCGGACGGGTGCTATCCCGCGTTCACGACGGCGGAAGGGTGCAATGCCCTTCATCAGCTCTTGGGCGGCATAGGAAACACAGCAGTTGGTTGGTATTCCAACTTTTTAGCCGGTGACGCCAGCTTCAACACCAGTGTCGGTGCTGGAGCGCTCGCCCTCACCAGCGGTCTCGGGTCGGGTCAGAATACCGCAGTTGGCACCGCAGCGATGATCCTGAACCTCAGCGGCGATAGCAACGTGGCCGTTGGATCTAATGCGCTCGTCAACAACATGATCGCCGGCGCCAACAATGGTGTCGGCTCCTTTGTGCTCTATAATAATGACTCGAGCGGCGCCGGACTTGCCAACTTCAACAACGCTTTTGGCGCTTTCGCGCTCTCCAGCAACATCGACGGATCCGGCAACACCGCAATCGGTGATGACGCGCTCTCTAATGCCGACGCTAGTAATAACACGGCTGTGGGCGTCGAAGCGGGGGCTGGTATAACGACCGGCAGTAACATTATCGCAATCGGGGCTGGCGTGTCCGGTGTCGACAGTGATCTTGGCGAGCTGGATGACAGCTGCTACATCGGCAACATTTTCAATCAGCCCGTTTCGTCGGACGCCGTCGCTGTGTTCATCGATAGCTCTGGAAAGCTAGGCACCCTCGTCTGTCCCAATGGAAACAGGGTCTCGATACCTGCTTCCCAAGCCAGCAAGCCCCAAGCCATGTCCAATCGCAAAATTGAGCAATTGCAAGCGACCGTCGCGCGCCAGCAAAAGCAAATTGACGCGCTTACTGCGGGCCTGCAGAAAGTGAGCGCCCAGCTCGAAGTGAGCAAACCTGCGCCGCAAGTAGTCACGAACAAACCGTAAATCTGCGAGTTAGTGCGGCCTTGTGTGCCAGAGCACCAAGGCGAATTGGAAAGGCGTTCGCCGCGGGGGCGAACGCCTTTACTTTTTTCGGTTCCTCGTGTAGCGGCGCGTGTCCTCACGCGCAGGCGCGGGCCCAAGAATTATGCGGCTGAGGACAGGCGGCCTCTACAACTCCCCTCCCTCGATAGCATCGCACCTTGTAGCGCTCAAGCAGGTCCGCGAACGGTCGGAAAAATTTGCGTAGAACGGATAAGGCCCGGTCAGGTCTTTACTGGGCGGCAGCGGGGACGCCAGTGCGCTCATCCAGCCAGGCATACGCGGAAGTGCATGCTTTCAGGGCGTTCTTTTTTGATTTTTTTGTTGACACAGCATCTGCATTTCTGGCAAAACGCCTCTTGGGTCTGCTTTTTTGCCTAGGGCTAGGCAAAACGAAAGTATACCATGAACGGCCAGAAATGAGTTCTCCAGGGAGCCGCCTTCGCGAAGGCTACGGCGGGCCAAGGGAAATCAGGAAGGTCAAAACAATCAAAGAAAAAAGGAAAATTAAGCTCATGAAAAATCGTATAACCCTCAAAATATTCACAACGACACTGTCCGTGCTTGCCTGCTGTGCGTTTCTGCCAACAATGCAAGCACAATTACCCCCGGAGATACCCGGGAACCCGGACGGGTGCTATCCCGCGTTCACGACGGCGGAAGGGTGCAACGCCCTTCATCAGCTCTTGGGCGGCATAGGAAACACAGCAGTTGGTTGGTATTCCAACTTTTTAGCCGGTGACGCCAGCTTCAACACCGGTGTTGGCGCTGGAACGCTGGCCCTCACCAGTCGAACAGGGGTCGGGACCGAAGGGAATTCCAATACGGCAGTTGGCACCGCAGCGATGATACTGAACCTCAGCGGCAGTAACAACACCGCCGTTGGAACTAATGCGCTCGTCAACAACATGGTCGCCAGCGACAACACCGCTGTCGGCAACTTTGCGCTCTATAATAATGACTCGACCGGGGCCAGCCTTGGCGAGTTCAACACGTCAGTTGGGAACATCGCGCTGTTTAGCAACACCGACGGCGATCGCAACACCGCCTTGGGTTCTAGAGCACTCCCTGCTAACACAACCGGTTTCGAAAACACAGGAGTCGGTCGTAGTGCGCTCTTATTTAACACAGAGGGCGGCGACAACGTGGCCGTTGGTGTTGACGCGGCTCAGGACAACACAACCGGCAACAACAACACGGCTACAGGAAGTTTCGCACTCCTTGCCAACGGAACCGGCAACAACAATACGGCTACCGGTTTCGCAGCGCTCGGTGGTAGTGCTCCCACTGACTTCACCACCGGTAATGACAACACCGCTGACGGCGCCGATGCGCTCGGTAGCAACACTGACGGCGTTTCAAACAACGCCGTCGGCCGTTCAGCGCTCTTCAGCAACGTCGCGGGTAGTTTCAACGAAGCCATGGGTGTTAATGCGCTAGCTGCTAACGAGGGCTCTGATAACATAGCGATCGGTGACGATGCAATGCTTAACGCCACAGGCGCCAACCTCAACACAGTCGTGGGTTTCGTGGCCGGTACTGGCATACTAACAGGTGCGTTTAACTCCTATTTCGGCGCAGGCGTTGCTGGTGCTGATGAAAGCTTCACGACCCGCATCGCTGACAACTTGCCGACCGCAAATGGTGCCTCGCAGTGTTTTGTCGGCGGCATTTGGAATCAAACAGGTGGAACTCAATTCGTCACCGTCAATGCAGCCGGAAAACTCGGCTTCTTTACGTCTTCGCGGCGTTATAAGGACCAGATCAAGCCGATGGATCAAGCCAGCGAAGTGATTTATACACTGAAGCCGGTGAGCTTCCGGTACAAGGCTGAGATTGAACCGTCGCGTCCGCTCAGCTTCGGGCTCATCGCCGAGGACGTAGAAAAAGTCAGCCCCGATCTCGTCATACGTGACGCCGATGGCAACGTTAACACTGTGCGCTACGAGGCAGTAAACGCGATGGTGCTCAACGAATTCCTCAAAGAACACAAAAAAGTCGAGGAACAGCAGGCGCGGATTGCTGACCTCAACTCCAGAGTCGCAAAGCAGGAAGCAACCATCGCCCAGCAACAGAAAGGGATGGAGGTTCTCACCGCACAGTTCAAAGAGCAGGCCGCGCAAATCCAAAAAGTGAGCGCCCAGCTTGAAGTGAGCAAACCTGCGCCGCAAGTAGTCACGAACAAGCCGTAAAGCTGCAAAGTAGAGCGGCCCGGTGTGTCAAAAGCACCGAGGCGATTTGAATTGGAAAGGCGTTCGCCGCCGGGGGCGAACGCCTTTACCGTTTCGGCTGCTCGTGTAACGGCGCGTGTCCTCACGCGCACGCGCGGACCCAAGCATTGCGGCTGAGAACAGGCCGCCTCTACAGCTCCGCTCCCTCGATAGCATCGCCCTTATAGCGCTTAAGCAGGTTCCCGAACGTTCGGAAAAAATTCGCGTAGAAAGCCCCAGCCACCCCAGGCGATACCGGATTCGCTTCCAGCGTTAAGTTTCGTTTGACTAGCCGTTGGCCTTCCGTTTTCTTTGTCCGAATTACCGAAGACCAATTGCAGTTTACTCCTGATATGAAAAAACTTTTTACCCTGACGATGCTCATCTGCTACTGAAGCGCAACTTGCTCAACGGAAAACGGAGCTGGATGCGCGCGAGGAAACGTTAGATCAAAGAGAGAAAGAATTAGCTTTAAGAGAAACAGTGTTAAATGAAAGGGAGCGAGCGTTGGCCAAAAAGGAAAAAGCCATAGCGAACGGCCGGACGATTCCGGATGCCGCACAGCTCAAAGCTGAAAAAGACAAGAGCATACAACAACCTCCTTCTCAGGTTCAGGACCCCGCGCAGATGAAAGCTGAAAAAGAACGAAAAATGAGAGAGCTTCCCCCCGAGGTTCAAAGCCTGATTCCCAACGCTGCGCAGGTGCAAGCTCAAAGAGACAGGACGATGCAACAGCTATTGGAACAAAGACAGCGTAGGCTGGAAGAATTACAAAGAACCATGCAAAACCAAGGTGCGATGTCTGCCGCACAACAACAATTAGAAAGAATGAAAAACAATGCAATGTCTGCCGGGGCAGCATCTCNNNACGCCGCAATAAGTCCGAGATGCTACCTACGCGCCTGGTCAAAATTGGCCGATGAATTTGCGCGTCGCGCTTGGCGAGACTGCGAGCGTACTGGTGTCGCGGCTGAGGACGGGCCGCCACTACAACTCCGTTCTCTCGATAGCATCGCCGCTGTAGCCCTTAAACGGGTCCGCGAACGTTCGGAAAAAATTCGCGCAGAAAGCCCCAGCCACCCCAGGCGATACCGGATTCGCTTCCAGCGTTAAGTTTCGTTTGACTAGCCGTTGGCCTTCCGTTTTCTTTGTCCGAATTACCGAAGACCAATTGCAGTTTACTCCTGATATGAAAAAACTTTTTACCCTGACGATGCTCATCTCTTTCGCGATGATTTGCTCCTGCCGAAAACAAGATTCGGCCGCTGAACAACAACTTGCTCAACGGAAAACGGAGCTGGACGCACGGGAGAAAGCGTTAGATGAAAGGGAGAAAGCGTTGGCTGAAAGAGAGAAAGCGACAACGAACATCCGGAGGATTCCCGCCGATGTTCAGCGCCGGATTCCCGCCGATGTTCAGCGCCGGACTCTGGACCCCGCACAGGTGAAAGCTGAAAGAGACAGGAGAATACAACAGCTTCCCCCCGACGCTCAGCGCCTGCTTCCCGACCCCGCGCAGGTGCAAGCTGAAAGAGACAAGAGAAGGCAGCAAATGCTGGAACAACTACAAAGAATGCGGGCTGGGTCGGCAGCATCTCCGGCGGCAGATGCCACTTCGGCAACGTCTCCTGGGGCGAAGGGTACTTTGACAAATCCGTCGGCAGCATCTCCGGCGGCGGAGGCCACTTCCCCAACTGCGTCGCCGACGCCGCAGTAAGTCCGAGCCGCTACTTACGCGCCTCGGCCAAAATTGGCCGATAAATTTGCGCGTCGCGCTTGGCGAGACTGTGAGCGTACTGAAAGGTGTCGACGGAATCCCACATTCTTGTCACGCCGGACTGCCTTGATTTTTGGGAAACGCAACGCGAGTCCACTGGCGTGACGCGTGCCGGGCTGGATTGAATTGAAGGCGACCTCGAGCACGATATTCAGTTTCACTTCAAGCGGAAGATAATCGCCGATCACGGCCGGTATCGTAAACTCCGTTGGCGCCGGTAGAGACGAAAGCAGAGGGTGGAGTTCCGCGACCCCAGTCTCCTTCCCATCCGTGATATCGGTGTAACATGTCACGGTGGAGCTCGGGAGGGTAGGCGGATCCGGCGGTCTCTTCGAAGCGTACGCTCCCCTCTTGCGCGGCGCGCGTTCCTCCGAGATGATGCAAGTGCATGTCTTCAACGCTGGAGCAAACCGGGACGAACGTAATCACGCCCCGCTCCACTTTCATTCTGCGGTTCATCAGCACGATTGGGCTTTGGACAGTCGCGCTGCTGATCATGTTCTCCGGTTACGAGGTCTTGTTTTGGCTGTTGATCAGTGTCTTCGGAATGATCGGATTGCTGGAATTTTACCGGATGCTCGATCACAAGGGCCTCCCGAATTTCAAGATCACCGGATTGATTTGCGGCGCTGTGATGCTCGCCGGCAGTTTTTATTACTTTTCCAAAATCGGGCCGGCAGGCTCCTACGATTTCGAAGTCGCCGTCCTGCTTTTTTTCCTGCTGACGGTTTTCGGACGACAACTCTTTACTCGGCTTCGCCACGATGAGCCGTTGCAAACGATGGCCTACACTTTGTTCGGTCTGCTGTACGTGCTTTGGCTTTTCAATTTCATTACCAAAATCGTTTATCTGACTCCGCGCTCGAGCAGCGGCCAGCTAACGGGACAGTTTTACGTCCTTTATTTGATAGCGGTGACAAAGTTCGCGGACATGGGCGCGTATCTCACCGGCAGCGCGATCGGACGGCATCTGATGGTGCCGCATATCAGCGGCAAGAAAACCTGGGAAGGTTTCGTCGGTGCGATTATTTTTGCGCTGCTATGCAGCCTGGCATTGTTCAAATTAATGCCGGGCCATTTGCCGGCGCTGAACTGGACGCACGCGACGGTCCTCGGGCTGCTTCTTGGATTCGCCGCGGTGCTCGGCGACCTGGCTGAATCAATCATCAAGCGCAGCACGGACGTAAAAGACTCGGGAAATTTGCTCCCGGGAATCGGCGGCGCGCTCGATCTTTTGGATAGTCTCCTTTTCACCGCGCCGCTCTTATTTTTTTATCTACGACTGGTGATTCGCGTGCCGTAACCACGAATGAACACGAATGCACACGAATGAGAAGCTCTTATTCAAAGAGGAAGTTTTTCGAGTCGTCGGGTGTGCAATCGAAGTCCTCAACACGCTGGGCCACGGGTTAGTTGAGAAGCCGTACGAAAATGTGCTCGTGGTAGAGTTTCGTTTGCAAGGAATCCCGTTTCAGCACCAACCTTCGTTTGATATCCTCTACAAGGGCTACAAGGTTGGTTTGTTCGTTCCCGATCCGATCGCATTTAATACCATTGTTGTTGATGCAAAGGTGATTGATCGCATCACGGATCACGAACGGGGATTGATGTTGAATTACCTCCGGACGACGAACCTGCGTGCTGGAGTAATCCTCAATTTTAAACGCTCCAAGCTCGAGTGGGAGAGAATCGTCTTATGAATTCGTGTTCATTGGTGTTCATTCGTGGTTAAAAATGAGAAAGGCACATTCCGGGCAACGTAAGCGGGTTGTCATTCTGGGTGCGACCGGGTCGATCGGCGAGAGCGCGCTGAAAGTGGCGGGTGACATTCCGGAACGGATGGAAATCATTGGGCTCGCAGCGAACAGCAACGCCGAAAAACTCGCGGCAGCTGCGAATGAAACACGCGCGCCATTTGTTTGCCTCCTCAATGAAACGAAGATCGATATCCTCCGGCGCGCGCTCGAGTACAAGCCGCGGATTTTTTCGGGAGATGCCGGTTTGCACGAGATCACATGCCTCACCGCTGTGGACATGGTGCTGGTGGCGATCGTCGGCACTGGCGGTTTGCGCCCGGCGCTCACCGCGATTGAAGCGGGGAAAGATCTTGCTGTAGCGAGCAAGGAAATCCTGGTGATGGCTGGCGAGATTGTCATGCAGAAGGCCCGCGATAATGGCGTGCATGTTCTGCCCGTGGATAGCGAGCACAATGCGATTTTTCAAATTCTGGAAAGTGCGAGGGGCCTTGTTGCCCCGAAAGATCGCGGCGCTGAGGCCGCTCCCACATTTCAATCCTCGGACATCCGCCGAATCATGCTCACGGCATCGGGCGGACCGTTTCGGGAAACGCCGCGAAAAGATTTCGATTCGATCACACCAGAGCAGGCGTTGAAACATCCAACCTGGAACATGGGACCGAAGATCACAATCGATTCCGCGACGCTCTTCAACAAGGGCTTGGAAATGATCGAAGCCCATTGGCTTTTCAACGTCGAGATGAAGCGCGTCGAGGTCGTCATCCATCCGCAGAGCATTGTTCATTCCATGGTCGAGTTCACAGACGGTTCCACGCTCGCGCAATTGAGCTATTCAAATATGTGCTTCCCAATTCAATATGCGGTGACCTGGCCGGATCGTGTCCCGAACACGCTGCCACCGCTGGATTTCTCGAAATTATCGAAGTTGGAATTTTTCACCCCGCGGTATGAGGACTTTCCGGCGCTGAATCTCGCGCGCCGGGCAGGCGAGACCGGCGGCACATTACCCGCTGTAATGAATGCCGCGAATGAGATCGCGGTCGCAGCATTTCTAGACCGACAAACACGTTTTCCGGAGATCTGGCATGTTGTTGAAGAAGTGATGAACCGGCACGCGGCCATTGCGCACCCAAATCTCGATGCGATATTGCAAGCCGATCAGTGGGCGCGCAACGAAGCGCAGGGATGCGTTAAATCGTTAAGAGAGTTGCAACGGCAAACGCGGTGACGTGTCCAATCAATCACCAGATCACTGATCACTAGTCATCAATCACAATGCTTCTGCACACCGTCCGCATTCTTTTTATCCTGCTCGAGGTTCTCCTCCTATTTAACCTTCTAATTGTGGTCCATGAACTTGGGCATTTTCTGGCCGCGCGCTGGCGCGGGCTTTATGTAGAAAAATTTGGCATCTGGTTTGGCAAACCGCTGTGGAAAAAGACAATCAACGGCGTCCAATACTCGCTCGGATCGCTGCCGTTCGGAGGCTTCGTCGCGCTGCCGCAACTTGCGCCGATGGACATAATTGAGGGCAAGGCGGATGTGGACCGGGCCAGATTGCCGAAAATTTCGGCGCTCGACAAAATCATCGTAGCCAGTGCCGGCCCGCTTTTCAGCCTGCTTTTGGCGCTGTGTTTCGCTGTCATTGTCTGGGCAGTCGGCCATCCTGTGAGCGAAGCGGATTCAACGACTGTAATCGGTTATGTGATGCCTGATTCGCCAGCGCAGAAAGTCGGCCTCCAAGCTGGCGATAGAATCCTGGCAGTGGACGGCAAACCGGTTAGACGCTTTATGGGAATGAACGACAGCGTGAGTTGGGACGTGGTGCGAAGCGAAGGCAAGAAAATCGCGGTGAAATTCCAGCGAGACGGCAAGGTGCAAACCGTTTGGGTAGAGCCTTACAAAGCGGAGACCCGCGGATGGCGCAGAAAGAGTGTGCGCCAACTACTCGTCTACCCGGCAGAGACGCCGATCATTGCCAAAGTGGAGCCGAACACACCGGCTGCGGCGGCCGGGCTGCGTTCAGGGGACATCATTCGCGGATTCAATCAAACACCGATCTACAATCCAATCGCGTTACTGGAATACATCAGCAACCACCCAAACGAAGAGCTTGTTCTACACGTGGAGCGAGCTGGGTCGAGGCTTGACGTCCAAGTGAAACCGACGCTTCTGCCCACCGGCGGCGAAATGAAACCGCGAATTGGAATTCAGTGGGACACGACGGGGATAGTGTCGACCCAACATCCGAATCCGATCGAGCAGGTTTACAACAGCGTGACCAGCACGTTAAAGACGATCGGCGCCGTAGCCTCGCCGAAGTCGGATGTAAAGTTCCAGCATTTGAGCGGCCCGGTAGGGATTTGGAATATTTATGTAAGACTTTTTGAAGCCGAAGGAGGTTGGAAACTCGCGCTGTGGTTCAGTGTGATTCTGAACGTGAACCTCGCGATCCTGAACTTGCTACCGATTCCCGTGCTCGATGGTGGGCATATTGTACTAGCGCTCATTGAATCGGTGCGGCGCAAACCGGTGAACATGCGGGTGCTGGAAGTTGTTCAGACCAGCTGCGCGGTCATGATCATTGGTTACATGCTCTACATCACGTTCTTCGACGTGCAGGATTTGCCGTTTGTCAGAAAAACGCTCGACCAGTTTGAGGCGCAATCGCAACCGAAGAACAGCCAGACGCCGTAATGCGAACTGTTCAAACACGCAGTGCAAACCTCAAGCGAAGTTTGCTGTCCTCTACGCGCTCGCGTAACGTTTCTCCCGTGAACGTGAAAGAAATTCGTGAACTTTATTCGGCCGCACCGTTCGAGCCGTTTGAGCTTGTCTTGACAAACGGATCGCGACTTCTTGTCGATCATCCGGAGTTCATGTCCTTTTCACGTGATTATCGAACAGTTCACGTCCATGCGCGCAACGGCAGCACGAAGCGAATCGACGTGAAAATGATCGTCGTCGTGAACGAAATGGCGAACGGGTCGCGCACACGCAAGCGCAAGCAGTGAAATACTGCGAAGATCCATTTGCTTATCACCGTCGCAAAACGCGTGAGGTGAAAGTGGGTAACGTCGGCATCGGCGGGAAGAATCCGATTCGTGTTCAATCGATGATCACGTGTGACACGATGGACACCACGGCGTCGATCCAACAGGCGATCGAGCTCGCGGATGCAGGCTGTGAGATCGTTCGAATCACCGCACCCACAGTGAAAGACGCGCGCAACCTTGAGAATATCGTGCAGGGTTTGCGCGAGCGCGGATGCGATGTGCCGATTGTCGCCGACATCCATTTCAAACCGGAAGCGGCGATCGAAGCTGCGAAATGGGTGGAGAAGGTGCGAATCAATCCCGGCAACTATGCCGACTCCAAGAAATTCGTTATCCGCGAATACACGGATGAGCAATACACCGCGGAGTTGAATCGGATCCGCGAGCGCTTTTCGCCACTTGTCGACCTTTGCAAGAAACGCGGGGTTGCCATGCGCATCGGGACAAATCACGGCTCGCTTTCGGACCGCATCTTGAATCGCTATGGCGACACTCCTCTAGGGATGGTCGAGAGTGCGCTCGAGTTCGCACGGATAGCGCGCGACCTGGATTATCACGATTTCGTTTTCTCGATGAAAGCGAGCAATCCAAAAATTATGATTGCAGCCTATCGGTTGCTGGTCGCGCGATTGAATGAACTTGGGCCTGATTGGAACTATCCGCTGCATCTCGGCGTGACCGAGGCTGGCGAAGGCGAGGATGCACGGATCAAAAGTGCGATCGGGATTGGCTCGCTGCTAGCAGACGGAATTGGCGACACGATCCGGGTTTCCCTGACCGAAGACAGCCCGCATGAAATTCCTGTCGCGAAAGCGCTGATTGAGAACATCAAGAAAACGCCCAACACTCAACGCTCAACGCTCAACGCTCAATTGTCATTCGATCCATTCTCGTATCAACGGCGCGCTACGGAAATGATAGCTGTGATCCGGCAGGAGCGGGATGATCCCGGCCAACGAATTATGCTCGGCGGCACGGAATTGATTCGCGTGGTGATGCGGCAGACAACGTTCGATAAGATCGCGCACAAAATTGATAGAATGGGCGATTACAAGCCTGAGATAGTCTACGAGAGCGCGGCGATCCGGGAAGTCGATCCGCGCGATGACTCAGCAGTTGCGAAAATAAATTTGGAAGACACGCCGCAATTGGTAACCGTGCGTGATGATATCGATCTTCCGGTGATCGCAGCGTTCCGCTTGCTGGCGGCGAAGTTGCAGGCGCGACATCCGATTCTGCTAAAGGACACTTTGAATTGTAGGGCGTCTGTGTCAGACGCCAACGGGAAGGACGGCGTTTCACAGAGCGGAGCCGCGGGGACGCGAGCGACACAGACGGGAAGCCCGAAGGGTGAAGCTCGCGGGAGCGAGCGAATCAAACGCCCTACAGATTTTCTGTCGACCCTTCTCACTGCATCCACTAACATCGGCTCGTTGCTTTGCGACGGAATCGGCGACGCGATTTTGGTGCAGGGTGAGGAAGCGCCGGGGCAGGCGTTGCGTTTGAGTTACAACATTCTCCAAGCGGCCGGATCACGGATTTTCAAAACTGATTATGTCGCCTGTCCTTCCTGCGGACGTACGCTGTTCAATCTGCAAACCACCACGGCGAAAATCAAAGCCGCGACGTCCCATCTCAAAGGAGTGAAAATCGCAATCATGGGCTGCATTGTGAACGGCCCGGGCGAAATGGCAGATGCCGATTTTGGTTATGTTGGTGGCGCGCCTGGCAAAGTGAATCTCTACGTCGGTAAGACGGCCGTGAAGTTCAACATCCCCGAAGCGGAAGCAGTCGATCGACTCAAAGATTTGATTCGTGAGCACGGCAAATGGATGGAACCTGCTCGCCAGGTAGCCGCGCTCGAACCTGCTTCATAGCTCAGTGTAACCAATCGTCCTGACATCAATCGGGCATAATTGTTGATCGCTCGAGAGCGACGGCTGCTGATGCTTTGCGCCAGCATCAAGAACGTATCCGCATTACAAAAATGTAAGACCAAACGGCTTGACCGGGTTTTCGCGACGTCACCACACTACATTGTGTCGGGATAGTGTAGGGAATAAGCAACTCCAACTTCAGCTGAAAAACATATGAAAACACTCCGTCGAATCAGTAGAAATCGTGCGTTTACATATGTGCGTATCCTTGCTGCGGTTCTCCTCGTGCTAACCGCGGCGGCATTGGTGTTCCTGGCGGTATCGCCGCCAGCGGTTGCTCAGCCGACTGCGCACCGGCAGCCGCTAACTCCAAAATTCTCCAAAGCCGTGGCTTTTGACGTCTCACCTGCGCTGCGAAGTTTGCCGCTGGGGAAAAAGCACGTTGCCGACCCATCCAAATTACTGGAAATCCGACCGGAAGGCGGACCAAGGGCCCGGTCCAGAGGCTACAAAAGCGGCGATGGAGCGCTCCAGCTCTTGAAGCCCGCAGCACCGACCATCCCCGCTCCGTTGCTCACTTTTGAAGGATTGTCCAACGAGGATAATTTCAACATCTTCGGTTTCCGGGTAAACCCGCCGGATCCAAACGGGGAAGTCGGCCCGAACCATTTTGTGGAGATGATCAACCTCGTCTTCGCCGTGTATGACAAAGCCGGCAACTTGCTAGCCGGACCGATAGATACTGGTTCACTCTGGACGGA
The DNA here is from genome assembly GCA_003218475.1 of Verrucomicrobiota bacterium. Lineage (GTDB taxonomy): Bacteria > Verrucomicrobiota > Verrucomicrobiia > Chthoniobacterales > UBA10450 > Udaeobacter. Next base: position 14,931 of record QHNR01000142.1, read on the forward strand.
CTTCGCCATCCCAGACTGCACCGATCCTTCCGGTGATCCCGTCGTCCTCTATGACCAGTTCATGGATCGATGGCTGCTGTCGCAGTTCACTACCAGCGGCCTTAACGATCCGACCAAGCCTTTCTGGAACTGTGTTGCAGTCTCTACGAGCGGCGATCCAACTGGCACATACTACCGCTACGCGTTCGAGACCACGTCGGATGGGATCTTCTACTTCCCAGACTATCCCAAGTACGGCAACTGGACAGACTCTTACGTGCTCACAACGCGTGAGTTCGGACCAACTATCGAGTACGGCATCGGCGTTTACGCACTTGAGAAGAACAAGATGGTGAACGGCGACCCGAACGCGCGAAGTGTGAAATTCTTCATCGATGGCAACGATCCGGACCTGCTGCCGTTGGTTGGAGACGGCCTGCTGCCAGCAGACCCCGATGGTAAACAAAAGCCCAAAACAGACACAGCGATTCCGATCATTGGAACGCAGGACGATGATGCCTCTTACGGAGCGACCTTCGACGCACTCAACATTTGGGACCTATTCATCAAGTGGCGATCAACGCCAATCGCATCCTTAGGGTTGAACACACAACTTCACACAGCGTCGTTCGACTCGATCTTTCCGTGCACACCAACCTCGCGTGACTGCCTGCCACAGCCCGGAATTGTAAACACTGCTCAATATCTCGATATCCTGTCGTACCGGCAACGGCCGACCTTTCGCTTAGCTTACCGGAATTTTAAGAGCTACGAGAGCTTGGTGACCAACCAATCAGTTGAAGCAACTCCCGGGGTGACCCACTCATAATGGCAGCGCGTTACATCACCAAACGATCGGCTGAAAGATCATTCGCGAACATGGCAAATGGATCGAGCGCGCTCAGCAGGCGGGCGTGCCCCAGCCTGCATCATAGCTCGATACCGGCGATCAACTCGAAAGCGTCGGGAATAGGAACAACGCGCAAGAGTCTTCTAATCCACTGAGAGCTGCCGGCTCCCGGATTTATCACGCTCCGCCACCAGAGCGGCCGAGGTTACAAAAATGTTACTTTCGAATGGCTTGACAAGGTTTCTGTGTGCGCTTAGAGAATGTGGCTTCCTTGGTTCGGGCTCCACACATCTACCCGAACTGCAGCTCAAAAAATATATGGAAACACCTCATTGGTTTAATCGAAATCGTGTCCTGGCAAATCTGCGTATCGCAAGTGCGGTAACCTTAATGTCTGCGGCAGCGGCAATGGCCTTCGTCGCGGTCTGTCCATCTGCCGCGGCTGCGCCGAGATACGACATCAACACACTCGCCGGCAAGGTAGCCTCGCTAAGGGGAACTGCCGGGCTGCAAATTCGCTTCTCCGCATTCCTCGAGCAGGAGGCAGAAGAACCAGAGGGCATTCCAGCGCCGGGCAGCATCACGCCGATTCACGTCCTATCGAGCCCGCTCGATGGCACCACCATTGTCCCGCCGAACGTCTTAGTGAATCAAGACACCGCAGCTGCGCCGCAGAACGAGACTGCGATAGCAGTTGACCCGAATAACCCGAATCGGATCGTTGGTGGAGCAAACGATTACGTCACGCGCACATGGTCTTGCTTCGTCGATGGGACGCCGTGTAGTGCGCTCGGCGACGGCTACTCGGGAACGTACTACTCGAACGATGGCGGTTCGACGTGGTGCTGCAACAGCAACCCAGACGCCAACTACACGCCGACTAGTGATCCAGCCCAGATCGGAACCCTCATTCCCGGCGTCGAGCGTCTGGTCGGCGGAATCTACGATGCCGGTGGTGACCCATCGGTCGCGTTCGACAGCCAGGGCAACGTTTACTATGCGGGTTTGGGGTTCAATCGCACGAGCCCGCCGAACACCGTAGCAGTCAACAAGGGGACGTTTGACGGAGGGGGCACCTTGACCTGGGGCCTGCCGACGTTCATCAACCAGACCACCTCGCCATCGACGCTCAACGACAAGGAATGGATCGCGGTGGACTCGCACTCGGGCAGCCCGTTTCAGGATCGCGTCTACGTGAGTTGGACGCGCTTCATCTTCAACCCTCACAATGGCAGCTATGTCCAGTCGCCAATATTCTTCGTCTATTCGACGGACGGCGGGGCAACGTTCAGCACGCCCGAGAATATTTCAGCTAATGCGCACTACAGTCAGGGCTCCCGCCCAGTCGTCGGACCCGATGGCACGGTGTACGTTTTCTGGAACGGTTCGACCCGCCTCGCGTCACTTAACTCGACCTACATGGCCAAGTCGACCGACGGCGGCGACACTTGGAGTCCACCACTCTCGGTCGCGACGGTGACGAACATCCCCGGTGTGCGCAACACCGTGTTTCGCGTGAACAGCTACCCAGCGGCAGCTGCTGCTCCGAACGGTG
>QHNR01000014.1 GCA_003218475.1 Verrucomicrobiota bacterium
ACTCACTGTTCCCGTGCTGGCCCAGCGGGTGGCGATGAGTCCGCGCAATTTCGCGCGAGTCTTCACCAAGGAAATGAAGACCACGCCCGCGAAATTTGTCGAACGCCTACGCGTGGAAGCAGCGCGACGACGACTGGAAGAAAGCCAGAACAGCATGGAAACGATCGCCGGCGAGTGCGGCTTCGGAAACGTCAATTCGATGCGCAACGTCTTTCAGCGCGCGTTGAAAATTGCGCCGGGACAATATCGTCGCCACTTCCGCCACGCCAAACGTCCCCGAAAGGCCAAGACCAAATGATTTTCCAGATTTCAGATTTTGGCGTTTCAATATTTGCTTCAGCGCTTTTTCTGAACGCGATTGCCTTCGCGCAAACCACTTCGCCGGACGACAACTCCGCGATTACGAAGGCCGCGCTCGATTACATCGAAGGTTGGTACACGGGCGACGCCGCCCGGATGGAACGAGCGCTTCATCCTGAGTTGGCCAAGCGCATGATCTCGACCGATCCGAAAACGGGGCGCAGCCAGTTCAATCACATGGGCGCGATGACGCTCGTCCAGCGCACTCGCGACGGCGGCGGGAAAAAGACGCCGCCAGATCGACAGCTCAAAGAAATAACGATTCTGGATCGTTACAATAATGCCGCCGTCGTGAAAATCGTTGCTTCCGATTGGATCGATTATCTCGAAGTCGCAAAATTCAACGGCGACTGGAAAATCATCAACGTGCTCTGGGAATTGAAGCCGAAGCCGGCGGTGTCAGAATTAAGTGCGTCTCCCCAAAAACCATGAACGAACAAACGGTAACTAAACGGCAATGGTTGTTCGTTCTCGCTCGCGCGTATTTGGGAATCAGTTTCTTTTTTAGCGATCACGGCAACGCGCGTCCGAATGAACTCTCCGGTTTCCTTAAGTTCGGGCTCAGGAACGGTTATTCCTGGTATCAGGGTTTCCTAAATTCCGTGGTTGTTCCGCATAGCGTGACTTTCGGCACGCTCGTTGTCATCGCGGAGATTTACGTTGGGATTGCGCTCGTGATCGGTCTCAGCACGCGAGTCGCGACCTGTGTCGCGTTGTTTCTGCTCCTCAATTTTATGTGCGCCAAAGGACCCGTGCCGTGGGGCCCGGGTATCGATCAATCCGATATCGTCCTGGCGCTCATTATCCTTTTCAGCGATGCCGGCCGGATATTTGGGGTCGACAAACTGTTAGCCGACCGATTTCCGAAGCTCTGGATTTTTTAGTGGAAGCAATTCGAAACATTGACAATGAAAGAACAAAGAGATTTGGGACTGCTGATTCTGCGCGGAGCCGGACTTTTGCTCGCCGTGACTTTTGGCGTGCAAAAGGTCGGCTGGTATTGGACGGCGTTGCACGCTGGCAAATCCTTGTCCCACGCCGGACTGGCGCCGCTGATCGCGCGAATGGGTTTTCCAATTCCAGTCGTGCTCGCTTTGTGGGTTACGTTCAACGAATCGATCGGCGCGTTTCTGATTGGGTGCGGCTTTCTGACAAGAGTAATGGCGGCAAGTGCCGCGCTGGGAATGGCCGGAGCGCTTTACACAAGCGTTCGACTTGGCGAAGACTGGCTCAGAGCGGCCCTCTACCTCATTATCTTTGTCACCTTGAGCTTAACCGGTGCCGGCAAATTTTCGGTGGACCATCTCTTCAAACGGAAAAAATCCCCAACCACAATGGAGCGAATGGGATGAGGTGCGAGCCGCACTTGTATTTCATGGCCGGTGGGTCAGGATCACGACCTAGGTGGAGTGTTTAGCGGTCGGACGCAGCGGGAGCTGCCGAGATACAAACCTCCTTTAGTTCCGCTCCCGTCGATGCAATGGTGACTGATGAGGAGGATTTTGTGCGCGCTGATTTGCATGGTCTGTCTCGGCTCGAGCTGGATCGCAGCAGCCGAGCCGAGCGCGTCGCCGTCGCCGATCGAGTCCGCGTCTCCGGCCGCGACGATTGAGAAATCGATCTCGGACCTATCCGCGCAACGCGCGGCGGCCGAGCGCTCGAAAATTTACCGCTCGGGCGCAACCTACAGCCGATGGCTTGACCGGGTCGCGAAAAATTCAGGCAGCGCATTTCTCCAACGAACGGTTTTCGATCGCGTCACGTGGATGCGACTGCTGAGTTGCGCCGCAGCACTCGCGCTGCTCGCCGTCATCGCAAGCTGGTTCGTTTGGATCGTTAGGCGCCGCGCCGGCGAGATCCAATCGAAACGATACCAATCATGGCTGGCAGTTAGCGCGTCCGCGCTTCGTAAACCGGTAGCTCTTTTCCTTTTAATGTGCGGCGGAGGCTTTGCCCTCATGCCAATCGTGACCGGCATTGTTGGGCGGCCGACACGTCTGTTCTGGGCCGGTGCGCTGACCGCAATTCTTTACGCCGGATGGATCATCGCTGTGCTCTGGCTTATTTTCCGCGCGATCCGGGCAGTCGAAAAACGGATGAACCTGTGGGCGGAGCGGACGAACAGTCTACTCGGCAAAGTAATCGTGCCCATTCTTGGTCACACCTTGCGACTAGCGCTGCCGCTGCTCGGCATCATCCTTTTGCTACCGCTGCTGAAACTGCCGGAGAATTGGATTTGGGTAACGCAGAAGGCATTTGGCATTTTCCTGATCGTCGCGCTGTCGATCCTGATCGTTCGCGGCGTCAACGCCGTGCAGCAGGCGCTGTTAAGCCGGCACCGAATGGATGCGCCGGATAATCTTCCCGCCCGCCGGATTTACACTCAGGTATCGGTGATTCGCAAAATCATCGTCACCGCGGTGGTGATTATCGCCACCGGTTCCGTCCTGATGCTCTTCGATCCGGTGCGGCAATTCGGCACCAGCATTCTTGCGTCGGCGGGAATCGCAGGTGTCGTTCTCGGATTCGCGGCGCAGAAGACGCTCGGCAACGTCCTCGCCGGTATTCAGATCGCGCTGACTCAACCGCTCTTGATCGACGACATCGTCGTGGTCGAAGGCGAGTTCGGCCAGATCGAAGAGATCACGCTCACGTATGTAACAGTAAGAACATGGGACCTGCGGCGGTTGGTTCTGCCGATCACCTACTTCATCGAGAAACCGTTTCAGAATTGGAGCCGCGTATCGACCGAGTTGCTCGGAACGGTGATTCTTTATCTCGATTATCAAGTGCCGTTAGGCGAACTGCGCAAAGAATTGAAACGGCTGGTCGAGAACAATCCGAAGTGGGACCGAAGGGTATGCGGGTTACAGGTCACCGACACCAAACAAAGCACCATCGAAGTGCGCGCTCTGGTCAGCGGCACCGATCCGGGCAAGACTTTCGATCTCCGCTGCGAAGTGCGCGAAGGTTTAATTGAATTTCTACGCCGCGACTACCCGGAAAGTCTGCCGCGCGTGCGCAATGTCGACGTCGACGAACCTTCGGAAATTGAGCGCCGGAAACGGAAAGACGGCGCAGTGCCGGCTATCAGCGGCGCAGAGCATGAACGAGGTTCCAAAGCTCCCGGTCTCCACCCCGACGAAAAATCCGACGGCGCCGAGTAAAGAGCGGCTTCCGTCTTCTATTTCCTACTTCTCTCGCCTTACTCTTTGTCGTAAACGACCTTGCCGCTGAACT
>QHNR01000143.1 GCA_003218475.1 Verrucomicrobiota bacterium
TCAGGCGAGGGGAGAAGATTGAGGTGAGGGGTCTTCGGCATCATGTAAGCACGAAATAAGCAAACCCTCACCCTCCCCTCACCCTTGAGAAGGGAGAGGCGATATACGGTGCTGAATAGGATCTACCTCTGCGCTCTCTCATGCGCATCCTCCAAGCGTCTTGACAGCTGAGGTAAAGTCAATCGGGTACGGTAATCCCAAATCGCACAGTAAGAGTTAGCATGAAAACAGCGGTTCGCGTTTGTTCTCCGGCACATGTGGGATTTTTGGTGCTGACATTGCTCACCGGCCTTGTGCTCGGGACGGCGCGCGCGCAGAACGAACCGATTCTGGTGCCTGAGGCGGTCGATTATCAGAAATTGATTCCCATTTTACCGGAAGCGCCGCAGGGCTGGACCGCTGATAAACCGGAGGGCTCGACCGAAGACGTTGGTGGATTCAGAATTACAAACGTGCATCGCGACTACCACAAGGGTGAAGGGGACAAAGCACCGACGGCGGCCATTAGCATACTCGATTCCGTGTCCAATCCAGATTATGTCGCTGCCACGACCGCTGCATGGAATAGCAATAGCGAAAGCAGCGAAGGTTACAGCAAGTCTGTCACCATCGATGGCAACCCCGGATTTGAAGCATTCGAGAAAGAAACCAAACATGCGACTCTGTGGCTGATGATTGCGAATCGCTATTTTGTTCAGGTCGAGTTGCAGAACCAGGATCCCGCCGAATTGCAGGAGTGGGTCAAACGCGTCGATTTGAAGAAATTGGCGGAGATCAAATGATAAGCGGCATGCTTGACATCCTGAGCGCAAGTGACGGATCTCGTTGATCACCGATCACTCATCACTTTTGTTTAGTCCCCTCTCCCGCCATTGGGACAAAGCGGACGGGCAAGGTCACACTCTCTTTCAATTGACCGTTCTTCTTTTCGAGTAAATAAAGCTGCTGAGCAAATCGCTCACCCACGGGGATCACCATGCGCCCGCCCTCTTTGAGTTGATCGGTGAGCGGTTGCGGAACTTTATCGGGGGCGCATGTCACAATGATCGCATCGAATGGCGCATGCTCCGGCCAACCTTTGTATCCGTCGCCAACCTTCACGTGCACATTTTTGTAGCCAAGACGTTGAAGCGCAGCCTCGGCGCTTTGGGCAAGTGGCGCGACAATTTCAATCGTGTAAACCTCTCTCGCGAGTTCGGCCAGAATCGCAGCTTGATAACCCGAGCCGGTGCCAATTTCCAGCACCCGGTCTGTTGGCGACAGCCGCAATTGCTCGGTCATAAACGCCACGATGTATGGCTGCGAAATGGTTTGACCATAACCAATCGGCAACGGCCCGTCTTCATAAGTCGCAGCGCGTGAGTCTGCCGGAACGAATTCTTCCCGCGAAACTTTTGCCATCGCCGCAAGCACATGTCCGTCGTGAATCCCACGCGGCACCAATTGCTCTTGGACCATCCTCTGCCGTTCGCGTGCGAGATCGCCAACCGGCGCAGGCGATTGCCCGCATCCGGTCGCTGCGAAGACAGCAAGAATCAGCAGTTCCGAAATCCCTCGCACGCCCAAAAATAATGCCAACTGCGCTGCTACGAAAGCAGCACTGTGGATTTGTCGAAGCTTCCTAGCGCGCCGCCGCGACGGCGTTCATGTAGCACAGGCGATCAGCCAGCGTTTTCATGACATGCGTCGCAAAGTGCGGCGTTTGCTGAACGAGAAAATGAAACCGGCGCCGATCGATTTCTGCCAGCCGACACGGAGTTTTTGCGACTACGCTGGCTGTGCGCGGGCTATCATCGATCAACGCCATTTCACCAATCAGCGCGCCTGGCCCTGCGGTTTCGAGCACGAAATCACCAAGCAAGATCTCCATTTCGCCTGCCAATAGCACGTACATCTTCTCACCCTTCTCACCTTCCCGGAAGAGGGATGCACCGGGCGCGATTTGCAACGGTCCGGTTTCTTGACGAAAAAGCTCTGCGGGATTCATGAGTGCAATGTAATCGGCGACAGAAACTACAAAGGAGGCACGATCACTGCCAAGTTACAATTGTGTGACAGCCGATCCGTGCGCTGCGGCGAGCAAATTCTTCGTGTTCTTGTGGTCTTCGTGGTTAATTCCTTTTGTCATTCCGAGCGAAGTCGAGGAATCTCTAAATTCCATGTCTGAGGAACGCAAAACTTTAGAACAGCGCGAGCACATGACGGATATCGAATGTCTGCGCCATTCGGCGTCACATGTACTTGCATTCTGTCATTCCGAGGCGCAAAAGCCTTCGGAGTCGAGAATGGAACGGTGGGGAAACCGCGACATGGACGGGCGGGCCGACACGCCGAGCGAGCGGGCGCGAGCGAGTCAAATCTCTCACTAGAATGTCTGACGACCGCAAGAGTTTAGAAGAACGCGCCCAAATGACAGATATCGAACGGCTCCGGCATTCGGCGTCGCACGTACTTGCGACTGCGATATTGAAAATTTGGCCGGAAGCACAGTTCGCCGCAGGGCCGCCAGTGGAAAACGGTTTCTATTACGATGTCGATCTTCCGCATCGCATCTCGCCTGAGGATTTCGAGAACATCGAGGCGGAGATGAAAAAGGAGATCAAAGCCAACCATCCATTCGAACGGCTCGAGGTTTCGAGGGACGAAGCGCTCGCCCTCGGAAAAAAAGGCCGGCTTGCAGCTCTCGATGAGCGTTCCGCGCCTAGCAAATACAAACTCGATATCATCGAAAACATCCCGCCGGACGAGAAGATTTCGCTTTATCGCAACGGCGATTTCATTGATCTCTGCGCTGGCCCGCACGTGATGCGCACGGGAAACATCGGCGCATTCAAGCTGACCACCGTTGCGAGCGCGTACTACAAGGGCGACGAAAAAAATCCGCAGCTCCAGCGCGTCTACGGGACCGCGTTCAAAACCAAAAAGGAACTCGATGATTACTTCGCAATGCTGGAGGAAGCGAAGAAGCGCGATCATCGCAAGCTAGGCAAAGAACTGGAGCTTTTCGTTTTCGACGACGATGTCGGTCCTGGTCTCCCGATGTTCTTGCCGCGCGCCGCAGTCATCGCCGAGGAGTTAGAAAAGCTCGCGAAGGAAACCGAATTCGCCGCCGGTTATCAGCGCGTCCGCACGCCGCACATCGCGCGCGAAAGTTTGTACAAGAAAAGCGGTCACCTGCCCTATTATTCCGACTCAATGTTTCCGCCGATGACACTGGCTGAAGACGTTGAAGCGTTAAAGCGAGATGCGTTGAAGCGGGAAAGCGGCGAAACCGCTTCAACGGTTCAACCCTTCAACGCTTCAACGAAGTATTATTTGAAAGCGATGAACTGTCCGCATCATCACAAGTTGTTTGCGGCGTTGCCACGGAGTTATCGGGATCTGCCGTTGCGACTGGCGGAGTACGGGACGTGTTATCGCTACGAGAAGAGTGGCGAGTTATTCGGGCTCATGCGAGTGCGCTCGCTGCAGATGAATGATGCTCATCTCTATATGACGCCTGACCAGTTTGAAGCCGAGTTCAATGCCGTGAACGAAATGTATCTGAATTATTTCAAGCTGTTCGGGATCGACAAATACCTGATGCGTTTCTCGACGCACGATCCATCCAAGCTCGGGCAAAAATTTGTCGATGAACCGGAGCTTTGGAAAAGGACTGAGGAGATGACGCGAAGCGTCTTAAAGAATTCCGGAATCAATTACGTCGAAGTGCCGAACGAAGCGGCCTTTTATGGGCCGAAGATTGACGTGCAAGCGTGGAGCGTGATCGGACGCGAGTTTTCCATCGCGACGAACCAGGTCGATTTCGCGCAGCCGCGAAGTTTTGATCTTCGCTATAAGGACCGCGACAACATCGACAAGATCCCGATCTGCATTCATCGCGCGCCGCTCGGCACGCACGAACGTTTCATTGGATTTTTGATCGAGCATTACGCCGGAAATTTTCCGCTCTGGTTGTCGCCTGAACAAGTGCGCATTCTCACGATCGGCGATGATCCGAAGCTAATCGATTACGCGCGATCGATCTTGAGGGAATTGCGCGCTCATCAAGTCCGTGCCGAAATCGACGAAAGCAGCGACAAGATCAACGGCAAAATCCAGCGCGCGGAACAAATGAAAGTCCACACGATGTTCGTCATCGGCAAACGTGACATGGAAGCCGACGCCGTGAGTGTCCGCGTTCATGGAAAGGGAAATCTTGGCCCCAAACTGCGCGGCGAGGCCATCGCCGAGATTTTACAGTCCATTAAAGAGCGACGCACTTGATTGCGTGCGCGTTCTCTGGCTAGAACAGTGAAATGGATTTAGCCGACGCTCTGAAGAATTACTTCGGCTACGACGCCTTTCGGCCGTTGCAGGAAGAGATCATCCGTGATGCGCTCGCGGGGCGCGATGTTTTTGTGCTCATGCCCACGGGCGGCGGCAAGTCGCTTTGTTTTCAGCTGCCGGCCTTGTTGCGTGATGGGCTGACGATTGTGGTATCGCCGCTCATTTCACTGATGAAAGATCAGGTGGACGCGCTGCAAACCAGCGGGATCCCTGCGACATACTTGAATTCAACGCTGGATCGGGACGAGGCAAAAGCGCGCTGGCGCGGACTGCATCGCGGCGAATACCGGATGCTTTACGTCGCGCCGGAGCGGTTGATGCTGGAAACATTTTTGGAGCGCGCGCTCAACTGGAAGATTGGGCAATTCGCCATCGACGAAGCGCATTGCATCAGCGAATGGGGTCACGATTTCCGGCCGGAATATCGCGAGCTGAAAAAATTGAGGACGCACTTTCCCGAAGTGCCGATGATGGCGCTCACCGCGACTGCGACCGAACGAGTGCGAGCCGACATCGTCAAGCAGTTGAATCTGCGCGAGCCGCGCTGTTACATCGCCAGCTTTAACCGGCCGAATCTGACGTATCAGGTGGTTGCGAAATCGGCACCGTATGAGCAATTGCTCGCTTTTGTCCGCAGCCGGCCTAACGAGAGCGGAATCGTTTATTGCGCCAGCAGAAAGAGCACTGAATCGGTGGCTCGAAATCTCAACGAGGACGGTATCAGCGCAAAGCCTTATCACGCGGGGCTAACGTCATCCGAGCGCACGAAACACCAGGAATCATTTTTACGGGACGACGTCCGAGTGGTCACCGCTACGATCGCCTTCGGGATGGGCATCAACAAACCGAACGTTCGCTTCGTTGTGCACTATGATCTGCCAAAAAATCTCGAGAGTTATTATCAGGAAACAGGCCGGGCCGGACGCGACGGATTGCCGAGCGAATGCGTGCTGCTATTCAGCGCTAGCGACGTCGCCAAACAAATCCATTTCATCGACGAAAAGAATGAAAGCGAAGCACGCATTGCGCGAGCGCAGTTGCGGCAAATGGTGCATTACGCCGAGACACGTGAATGCCGACGCGCGACGCTGTTAAGTTATTTTGGCGAAGATTATCCAGAGCCCTCATGCGAAGGCTGTGATAACTGTCTCACGCCGCGCGAGACGTTCGATGGCACAATCCCCGCGCAGAAATTTCTCTCCTGCGTCCACCGCATCCACGCAAGAAGCGGATTCGGTTTCGGACTGAATCACGTTGTCGATGTTCTTCGTGGCGCGGGTACGCAAGCGATCCGGCAACGAGGTCACAATGAGTTGTCCACGTACGGCATTGGCCGCAACCTGAAACGCGAATCCTGGCAAGCGATTGGACGCGAATTGCTGCGACTAGGTCTCGTTGAATGCGCGCCGGGCCGATTTGCCACGTTTTCGCTTACGCTCGCGGGTCTGGAAACACTGCGCACACGCACCCCAGTTACGTTGACCAAGCAGGTCGATGTCGCCGAGAAAGCAGCGCGTGGCAGAAGCGGCGCGATTGAGTGCGATGAATCACTGTTTGAGCGTTTGCGTGCGGTGCGCCGTCAGCTTGCCGATGAACGCGGCGTGCCGGCGTACATCATCTTTTCCGACGTATCGCTCCGGGAAATGGCGAGAAATTATCCTACAAACATGGGCGAGTTCCGCCGAATCGCCGGCGTCGGCGAGCAGAAACTGAAAGATTTCGCCGAACCGTTCCTCAGCGAAATCCGAGCGTATCTTACGACAAATGAACGCCGGACATTTACCAACAATGCCGATTCCTTGCGACCGCGACGTCGGCCCAGGCTGAACGACAGCCAGCTTGAAACGCTGCGGCGCTTCCAACGCGGCGAAAACGTGGATGAGATCGCCCGTGCCCGCGGTTTTGTGCGCAGCACGATTTACAGCCATCTGCTGGCTGCGATCGAATGCGGCAAGCTCCCGCAGGCGCGGGAGCAATTCTTCACACCCGGCCAGGAAAAGGAAATCGCAGCGGCGTTCCGCCAGGTGTCCAACGGAACGCTTGTTGATGTCAGCGCGTTGCTCGGCGGAAAATACGACATCGGCCTGCTGCGGATGTTCCGCGCAGTTGCCACACAATCATATGCACAGCATCAGCGATAGTTGGACACGCTTACTTTGTTTGCGCTTCCCGTTTTCGCAATTCCGCGGGGCGTTCCTACACTAGCATAGCGCCATGAACCGCTGTGGAATTGCGACGATCACAATGTCGCCGGACCCACCTTCGGCGGGCAGCTCCTTCAGCACAAGGCTATATGCGCTGAATAAGAGATGCGTGAGAAAGAGCTGGGCGATCCAGCTGGTTCGTAGAACCGGCTGCCGCTACGCGGCGCTTTGCGGATCGATGTTGCTGCCCGTTTCCGCTTTCGCGACCAATCCGTTTCTTGATGCCAAAGACGACAAGCCGGTGTCCGCGAAATTTCGCGGGACGGAATGGAGCGATGAGATTGGGCGGGACGAAATTCCGCTGACTGCACGAGTGGTCACAACGCGCATTGCCAAAATGCCCTGGGGTGCGATTTTCAAAATCGAATTCACGGATCTAAAATCGCGCGCAAAAAAGCCCCGCGAAATTCCGCCCGACTACTTTATCGTGACTGACGATCGGATCGTCCTGCTAAACGAAGAGGACAATGACGCCGCAGTTAAGAAGATTTCGGCGATGGACAAGCCGCCAACGTTTGAAGATGGAGATGTCCGCGGGATCACAAGCGGAAAGTTGGATCACGAAGAGGGCCCGTGGACGACCACGATTAAGGTTAAAGGTGACGAATGTGCTTATCTTACCAACCATAATTCAGGTCATTTCTCGAAGATCGTATGGAAAAAAGGAGCTGGATTGGTTGAGTACGCGAGCGGCTATGGCGCGCACGGAGACGGCTATCGGCTCAAACATGAAGTAACGGGTCGAAAGCGGTAAATTGGCGCGAACTATTATAAAGATTTAACGCATTTATGCGATTCCTACTTGAGTTACCACCGCCGGTTTCATTTTTCATAGTCTCGGCGGTTACCACCGGCGTCGCTCTGTTTGGACTTTACCTGGTGCGAAGGACGTACCCCGCAGATGTACTAAAGGAAAATCACGAAGTCGCGGCGATTATTTTTAATGCGTTTGGCCTTTTCTATGGGGTGATGGTGGCGTTTGTCGTGTTTGTTACCTGGAGCGGATACGACGACGCAACGAAAAACTTGCAAATGGAAGCTAGCGAGGCGCTGGATATTTTTCATAGCGCCGGATCATTTCCCGACCCGGCTAAAACAGTCGTACAGCAAGGAATACGAGATTACCTTGCTTCAGTTTATAACGATGAGGTACCGAAAATGGCACAGGGAGACATTAGCCTTTATTCCGGCGGAGCTCACGCCGGACTCCGAATATTGTTTAATCAGATCGATGCGACATCGATTCCCAATAGAGAGCTCTACGCGGAATCTCTGCGATGTTTAAATAACCTCGCTCAGTATCGTCGAATGAGAATATTCGCCGGGAACGATACTGTACCACCCGTTATCTGGTTAGTGTTACTGGTTGGAGGCGTGTTCGCGGTGTCCTACACCTTTTTCTTCGAAATGAAGAACATCAGGGCGCAATACCTAATCACCACGACGCTGACGGTGACAATCACGTCGATCCTGTTTTTGATCTATGTCCTTGACCATCCCTTTACCGGGACAAGCAGAATCAGCCTGGCGCCTTTGAAACAAGCGATGGCGGCAACGCAAGGCGGGTGACGCCGGTGATCGAACGGCTGCAGCTCGTTCTATCGTCGCTTTTTCTTTGGCAGTTTCTTGCGCTTGGTCTTCGCGAGCTTCCGCAACTGGCTTTGGCTCATCGAGCTCGCCATCTTGCGCGACGGCCCCTTCAGTGACGACTTCGAGCGCTTTCCGCGCTTGGCCGCGAGTGCCGCGCCGGCAGCCATTTGTTGTTTCTTTGATTTTGCAGGCATACACAAAGAATTCGCATCTGAACTGCGAATTGGATCGTTCAGGGTGCCGCGACTTTGCGCCAGAAGAAGTAAACCGGCACGCCCGTCAACACGATGAGCATCCCGATTCCCGAAGTAGCGGGCGCGAGAAATGCCAGATCGATAATTAGCAAAGCGGCGAGCAGAATTGAAACAATTGGCACGATTGGATAACCCCAGGTGCGGTACGGGCGCTCTGCATCGGGTTTTTTGCGTCGCAAAATCATTAGCGCGGCAATCATCAGGACGTAAAACACCAGATCCGCCGAGACGATGTATTCGAGCAGTTGGTTGTAAACATTTCCGTAAGTCGGTTCATGTGTCGCGGCATTGATTGTCACTGTGCGCGGCAACGTTAGAAATGCAGTCCAGATTGCCTGTGCGACGAGCGCTGCTGCCGGAACACGAAAGCGATTTGTGGTCGCGACTTTTTGGAAAAACAATCGATCGCGCGCCATTGCATAATACACGCGAGCCCCGGACAGAATGAGCCCGTTGTTGCAACCGAAAGTTGAGATCATAATCGCTGCCGCCATACACATCGCACCGGGATGACCGAACACGGCGTTCATCATCGCCACGGCCACGCGATTTTGCGGCGCGTGCTGGATTTCGGGAAACGGCAGGACAGCTAGATAAGCAAGGTTAGCCAGCAGATAAAGGACAATCACGATGCCGCAGCCTCCCACTAGTGCACGCGCGAGATTTTTTCCTGGGTCGCGCACTTCGCTGCCGACAAACGTCACATTTGTCCAGGCGGTCTGCGCGAAAAGCGGGCCCACCATCGATCTTCCAAAGAGCAGCGCGAGAGCGAGCCCGCCGACGAATGCGAAACCGGGCTGTGCGTTGTCCGGGCTCCAGCCGTTGGCCCACGAATTCCACCAAGACGAGTTCAGCGCAGCACAATTGGCCTTCCAGCCTAACGACAAACCGATCACCACCACGGCAGCAAGCGCGGCGGTTTTAGCAAACGTGAATGTGTTCTGGATAATTTTTCCAACTTCAAGACCGCGCGTGTTAGTCCACGTCAGTAACGCGATCAAGGCGATCGCGATCATTTGTTCCAGCGACAAGCTGATCGCGTAACTTCCGAACGAGATTGGCGCAACCAAGTAATTATCCGGCGAAACCGGTGGGACAAAAACGCCGAGAAATTTTACAAACGCAATCGCCACCGCAGCGATGGTTCCAGTCTGAACCACAAGGAACAACGTCCAGCCATACAAAAAACCGATCGAGTGACCGTATGCTTCGCGCAAAAATACATAAACACCCCCTGCCCGCGGCATCATGGTCGCGAGCTCGGAGCAACACAACGCGCCGGTGATAGTAAGCAAACCAGCAACGGCCCACGCGAGCAGGAGCCACCCCGGTGCGCCGCTCAATCGCGATGATTCCGCTGAGGTGATAAAGATGCCCGACCCAATCATCGAGCCGATCACGATCATCGTCGCGTCGATTGGCCCAAGCGCGCGAACCAGGTTGGTCTTCTGTGGAGACGGCCCGCCCTCGGGCCGCATAGGACGCGCGTTTCGGCGCGAGGGCGCGCCGGCTCCATTCTCGGGGCGCTCCTGCTCCATTAGAACATCAAATCATGTATCGTTCCGCGGTACGGCCACGCATCGATGGTCTCGACGAGGCCCGCCCGAACCGCGTTTTGCTCAACGTAATGCCATTTTTCGGAATAGATTTCGCTGGATCGCAGATACCGATCGAAATAATCCGTCTGCCAGGTGGGCGGATCGATGGAAAGCGCCGCCGCGATTTGTCGAGAGCTGACGCTTTTCCACATCTGCACCCAATCGGCCATACGGCGCGCACCGATTTCAGGCCGCGCAAAGAAATGTACGTGATCCGGCATTAAGATGTAATGTCCTACCCACCAGCCATCGTGATCAGCGGAGCGTTGCCAAGTTTCGCGCAAAATCTTCTCGCATTTCGACGAGGCAAGAATTTTACGTCGCTGATAAGTGCACGTTGTAAAGAACACGATCGGATTGCTGCGGAACGACGGCACATGTGCCAAATGGCGAAATGGAGCCGGTCGCCTTGGGGACGGCCCACCCTCGGCGGCGTAGGGCGCTTACTTCGGCGCGAGGGCGTGCCGGCTCCAGTGTCGCTCTTGTTCCTCATGGCTGGCTTTTCAGCGCGCTTATTCTGACGCCGTCGCCTTCGAGTCGTGTTCGCAATTCACGCGCGAATTCAACTGCGCCAGGTGTATCGCCATGGACGCAAATCGTTTCGCCGCGCACATCGATATCGCCGCCTTCGACGGAGCGCACTTTGCCTTCGCGTAACATTCGCAGGACTCTCTGGGCGGCTTCTTTTGGATCGTGAAGCAATGCATCGGGTCGCGTGCGCGGGACCAGCCATCCGTCATTCAAGTAATTGCGATCGGCAAAAATTTCGGGCGCGATTTTCAAACCATGCGCCTCGCCAGCGCGGGCTAGTTCACTCCTGTCCGGCGCAAACAGAATTAACGTCGGATCGACGGATTCGATAGCGCGCGCGATCGCATCGGCCAGTTCTTGGTCGCGCACGGCCATGTTATAGAGAGCGCCGTGCGGTTTGATGTGGTTCGGTCGCACGCCCACGGCAGAGGCGATTGCTTGAAAAACTCCGAGCTGATAAGCAACGGCGTCGAATACGTCTTGATTACCTATCTTCAGTTCCTTGCGTCCGAAATTCTCGCGATCGAAAAAACTTGGATGCGCTCCAACGGCGACGCCGTGCTCCTTAGCCGCACAAACTGCGGCGTGCATCGTATCAGAATCACCGGCGTGAAAACCGGTCGCAATATTCGCCGAGCTGATGAGTTCGAATAGCTCGGCATCGTGTGCGGCGCCTTCCCCGAGATCGGCATTGATATCGACAGATAGATTCATGGGCTGCGCAAACTGAGTCCAATACGAAACCGCTCCAGCGCCCGCTCCCGCTGCAGCAACAGCCGATGCGCATCACCAAGTGACACTTCTGAAAAACGCACGCGGTCCCCAGCGCGAAGTTGTGCCGCAATGCCAAGATCGACTGTAATCACGTGGGCGATTTTGGGATAGCCGCCGATGGTTTGGCAATCCCCCAAAAGCAGAATCGGCTGGCCGCTCGGCGGAACCTGCACGGTACCGGGAGCAACTGCTTCCGAGATAAGATCGACGTTGTCGGCGCGAGCCAATTCGGGGCCAGTCAGCCGCACGCCCATGCGATCCGAATCGGGTGACACGGTGAATGGTTCGCTCGGTAATCGTTGAAGAGTTGCAGCGTCGAAGCGGGTCCAATCCATGCCGCGAACGAAACGCAAAATCGGGTTGGGCTTTGCTGGACTTACCCAATCATGTGGCGCAGTCCACGATGAAATAACTTTAGCCGTGGTCGGCTTGTCCGCCGTAGCTTTAGCGAAGGCAGATGACCCTGGCCATTCGCCAAGCGAAATAACATCACCGTCACGCAAAGCGCGTCCGTCAAATCCACCAAAATTCGCTCGCAAATCCGTAGAGCGACTACCCAGAACAATCGGCACGTCCACTCCGCCGGAAACCGCGAGCCAGGCTCGGCAACCAATTTGAGCTCGTCCGAATTTCAATTCTTCACCGGATCGGACAAGCGCTGTGTGCCCCGCTGGCAACGGCGCGGCTCCAATCAACACATCGAATTCGCCGCCGCACCAGGCAACGATTCGCTCATCCTGGAAATGCAGCTGCAGGCCGCCAAGAGTAATTTCGAGTCCAGCTTCACTTTCATGATTGCCAACGAGTAGATTAGCGACGCGCATTGCAAATGGATAGAGTGCGCCACTTAACGAGACGCCGAACTCGCGAAAGCTGGTGCGCCCAAGATCCTGCACCGAGGTCAGGAAACCCGCGCGTTGAATAATTGCTGTCATTCCGACCGAAGTGGAGGAATCCCGGTGCAGAAGCTGAGACGTAACGCAACGGGGTCCCTCGACTCCGCTGCGCGTCGCTCGGGATGACCGCCATTCATTGCTTTAAGGACTCAAATTCTTCCCGTTTGATCGCGCGAAAGCCCACACGATCGCCCGCATGCAGAAGCGCAGGCGGGTTTTTCGATGGATCGAAAAGTCTTAATGGCGTTCGTCCGATCAGATTCCATCCGCCGGGCGAGCGCAGCGGATAAATTCCCGTTTGCGCGCCACCAATCCCGACCGCACCGGGAGGAATTTCCTTGCGGGGGTTGGATCGGCGCGGCGTGGCCAATTTCTTTGGCAACCCTGCCATAAAGGGAAATCCGGGAACGAACCCAATGCAGGCCACTCGATAACCAGCCGCACTGTGGAGCTCTACAACTTGCTCTGTCGAAATCTGTGCATGACGCGCCACCTCCTCTAGGTCAGGCGCGAACTCTGGATCGTAGCAGACCGGAATTTCAACAGTTCGCGGCGCGGAACGGCGGCTCCCTCTGCGCTTAGGAACTGTAGCAGCGCCAATTCGCGTTGCCAGCCAATCGAATATGTCGCTTGCTGTTCCGCTTGCTTTGGCAACGTCGACCGGGTCGCAGAAAACTGCGACGCTCGTATAAGCCGGCGCGAGTTCGATGACGCCAGGAATGGCAGCGCTTCGCAGCTGGCGAAACGTTTGCAGGACCTGGTCCTGCGTCTCCTCGGGCGCATCCTCAAATTGCTCGCGCACGCGCACAATTAGTGCTGAATCTCCGAGGGGAACAATTTCCATTGGCGGATCTGGTTCGAAAGAGGAGGCTGATCTTCGCTCCGCCATCTTTCAAGATGATGCATCATCGTTCGCTGAATTTTGAGGTGAAACGGCTTCAGCAACGTTTTCCACGTTCTCTTTAATCTCGTGCACTTTTGGATGCACATCACTAATCAAATCGTGTTCGGCCTGGGAAAGGTGTTCGATGCGCGTTGTAATTTCGTGGAGTTCTTTCAACAGGGCGTCCTGACGCGCTGAGATGCGATGCATCCACCAAAAACAAACACACCAGCAGATCAGACCGATCCAAGTGAGCGCAAACATGGTCATATCATTGCGCCCGCTTCGCTTCGATCTCGATATCGATCGCGACCGTTTGGCCGATGCCGGACACTGCTTCGGCTGCGGAGGCAAACATCAAATTGAAGTCGCGACGCGAGATTGGTTCGGTGGTAACCGCCCACCGCGTTCGGCTCGTTTCATATATCGGCGTTAGCAATTTCACATGAAGTGTGATCGGTCGACTCACGCCATGCATCGTGAGATCGCCGAGGATGTCGCCGCTTTGCGGTCCGGTTTGCTTGACGCTCTGGCTTTTGAACGTCATCTGGGGAAATTTTTCGACGTTAAAGAATTCCGGGCTGCGGAGATGGTCGTCCCGTTTTTTGATGTGCGTGTCGATGCTGCGCACGTCGATCTGCGCGGTGACCGACGAATTCTCCGGATGCTCGCGGTCGACGTCGATCTTGCCGCTGAATCTTGTGAATTTGCCGTGGGTGGTGCCGAGAAACTGATGCACGGTGAAACCAATCGCGGAGCCAGAGGAATCGAACTTGTAGGTCTCGTTCGCCCAGGCGGCGGAACTCAACGCAAAGATTGCCAACGTACCGACTAGATTGCGCAATTTCATTTCGAACTGTTTTTCGCCTCGGCCGCGAGTGTTTTCAAGAGCGGTGTGCGGGAGAGCGGCAGCCGCCCGAACAAATTTCCCAGCGCAGAAGCCGGGTCGGCTTTCAGTTTTTTCGAATCGTGCACGCCGGCGATGCGGGCGAGCTCCGTCTCGAAGTGAGAGACTGCGCGCTGCGTAGGATCGTTTACATCGAGATAACCAAACGCCCGTCGCAATAGCGTAAACAATTCCGGCTCGCGATGATCCCGTTCGGTGCAAATCTCGATCAGCTCGACGAAGTACGCTGCTGTCTGAGTGCGCGCATAATTGCTGCGAATTCCTGGAAATGGATTTTTGAGTACAACTTCCGTAAGCGTGTGCAAATCGGACTTGCGGCTCCGCACGATGGAAATTTCAGCTTCAAAAAATAAATCCAGTTTTCCGGAGAACGGGCTTTTCGGACGGCGCGCGCCTTTAGCGACGGTTTGGATACAACCAAATGATTCCGTGCACCACGAGACGATTAGGCTCGTATCGCTGAGTTTTCGTTTGCGCAACAAAATGGCGGCCGTGGTTTCCACTAGAAGATTGTTATGCGGATCTTTGCCCGGCGCTACAGGCGCGTCCTGCAGATGTGGATGTGAAAGCGCTCGACGACGCGCCGCACCCCAAAAGCGCCTCGTGCGAAACTTGAAGAGGCGTGGTCTCTTTCCTGATGCCGACGAGAACTACCGAAACCGCACGCGTGCCAGAAGACATCAGCGGGCGAGCGCGTCGCATGCCCATTGGAAGCGTGACGTGGCGGCATACGTTTCGTGCCCTGCGGCATCGCAATTATCGCCTCTTTTTTTGGGGCCAATTCGTCTCGCTCATTGGCACGTGGATGCAGCAAACCGCCATGAGTTGGTTCGTCTATCAAATTACGAATTCAAAGCTGCTGCTGGGCGTCGTCGCTGCCATGGGATCCGCTCCGATGATGCTGTCTTCAGTTTGGGGCGGCTCTCTCGCTGATCGCTATCCGAAGCGCTCGATCCTCGTCGTGACACAGACGGCGCAAATGATCTGCGCCTTCCTTCTGGCAGCCGGCGTCTGGGCGGAGTTTGCCACGCCGTCATTCATTATCATTATTGCTGCGTTCAACGGCCTCGCCATGGGCTTCGACATGCCGACGCGTCAGGCGTTCACGGTTGAGATGACAAGCCGTGAAGATTTGCTAAACGCGATCTCACTCAACAGCTCAATTGTGAACGGCGCACGCGTTATTGGTCCATCCGTTGCTGGCTTACTAATCGGTGTGTTCGGTGTGGCGACGTGTTTTCTTCTGAACGGCGTGACGTTTATTGCGGTGATTGTCGGTTTGTTGATGATGCGCTTGCCGCAATTTCAGCGACCGGCATATGCTGTCTCTGCCGGCGAACATGCCTGGAACGGCATCGTCTATTCAATAAAACATCAACGAGTGCGAACCATTCTATTGCTTTTCCTGGCGGTGGGTGTCTTCGGCTGGTCGTACACTGTGCTGATGCCAGCTTTCGCGCGCGACGTGCTCAATCGCGGTGCAAACGGCTACGGAATCTTGATGTCGGCGAGCGGGATCGGCGCTTTCATCGGTGCGCTGGTCGTAGCAACTTACGGACATTTGTTTACACCGCGACGGCTGGCGCTCGGTGGCGTTTGGTTATTTTCCGCTGCTTTGCTCGTCCTTTCGCTGAGTCGAAATTTTTACGCTGCGCTTGCATGTCTTCTGGTTGCCGGATTTGGAATGCTCCTTTTTTTCTCTACATCGAACACCGTACTGCAGACGATCGTGCCGGATGAAATGCGCGGTCGCGTCATGGGGGTATGGTCGCTCGTATTCGGCGCGATGATCCCGCTCGGAAGCCTCGAAGTGGGCGCCGTCGCGCATTGGCTCGGCACACCTTTCGCGCTCGGGGTCGGCGCAATTATTTGCGCAGCCTCAGCGCTGGTGACGCTGTCTGTGATTCGCCGACGCGAGGCGCAACTCGCAAACTGATTTGTAGGGCAGGCGGATCGCCCGGCGTATGACGTCGCTATCACCGGTTGATGATATGCAGCGCGCGCTTCTCCACGTTGAGCGCCGCTTCTCTGACTGCTTCGCTCAGGGTCGGATGCGAATGGGTGGTGCGGCCGATGTCTTCGGAACTGCCACTAAATTCGATCACCGAAACAGCCTCGGCGATTAACTCCGAAGCGGCATGGTGCAAAATGTGTGCGCCAAGAATGCGATCGGTTTTTGCGTCTGCAACAAACTTCACCATTCCTTCCACATCCTCGCTGCAAAGCGCGCGGCTATTGGCGCGGAACGGAAATTTGCCAATGCGGACATCGGTCCCCTGCCCTTTCGCTTGATCTTCGGTGAGACCAACGCCCGCTAGCTCAGGATTAGTGTAAATAATACCTGCAATAGCGTCGTAGTTTACATGGCCGGCCTTGCCCGCGATGATTTCTATACAGGCCATTCCTTCATCTTCGGCCTTGTGCGCCAGCATCGGCCCAGCGGTCACGTCGCCGATCGCGTAAATGCCTTCGACATTTGTGCGGAAATGTTTGTCTACTTTGATCCGCTTCTTCTCATCGAACTCGACACCGGCTTTCTCTGCACCCAACCCGTCTGAGAACGTGCGGCGTCCGACTGACACGAGAACTTTGTCTGCTTCGAATTTCAGTTCATTGCCGTCTTTGGTCGCGGTGACGGTGGCCGCACCAGTGTTGACCTTGACTGCGCTCACTTTTGTTTCCAGATGGAACGTCATCCCTTGAACAGTGAGCAAACGCTGA
>QHNR01000144.1 GCA_003218475.1 Verrucomicrobiota bacterium
AACCGCATACCTGCGAATGCGCCTACGAGCAGGACTGCCAGAAAAAAATTCCGAATTGAAGCGCGACCGAGTTTAATAATCCCCGCGGCGATGATGCCGAGGACAGCCGGCTTGAGAACGTAGAGGACGTTGTTAACCTGGGGCAGTTTACCGTATTTAACGTACAAGCAGCTCAAGACGATCATCACTACTGCGCCTGGCAGAATGAAAGTCAGGCCGGCCAAAATGCCGCCCCAAACCTTCCTTTTTAAATAGCCGACATAGATCGCAAGTTGCAGCGCCTCAGGACCTGGAAGCATGTGGCAGAAAGCCATGATTTTGACGAACCGATCTTTGGACAACCAGCGGCGCTTTTCCACCATGTGATTGAACATCATCGTGATCTGCGCGACCGGGCCGCCGATATTGACGAAACCGAGGAACAAGAAATAGAGAAACACTTCGCGCCACGACGGCATCTGATCGTCCGCGTCGGAATAACTCTGTTGATCTCCCGCTACTATTTTCGATTCGCGATTCATCGGCGCTGCAAGAATGCGTAGAGCGCGTCGAAGCATTCGAAGCCCCGGCGCAGGATTTCTTTGTCGGGCAATCCTTCCTTTGCCCAACCTTTCAGGACACGATCAATCCCCACCGCTTCCACCCGCTGGAATCTGGCGTCGTCCAGATCCGCGTCGTGGATCATCTCCCCAATTTTCGCCACGACTTTGTCGGAGATAGCAAAACGTTTGATGAAAGTCTCGAAAGTGCAGCAGTTGCCATGGTGCGAGAACTCAGCGTCGAGCACGTCAAACGGGATCGCGCCGGGCACGGCATTTGCACTTGGCGCGAATACAAATTTCGGCTTCCGGTCAATGAACTTCGAGATCAGCCACGCCGATCCAACTCGGTCGATCTCAGGGCGCGGGCGCGTCAGCCATGTTTTGCTCTGGTATTGCTTCGCATCGAGCACTGCCGGTTGTCGCGTACGACTGCGGCCTTCGGCGCGACGGAGCAGCATCGCGACGTCGTGTCCACGTGCACTGTCGAAGAAATCGACTTCGCGAATTTCACGGAATTGTCGCGTGAGGCGTTCCAGTTCCGCCGCCGCCGTTTCCGCATCTATTTTCTTGCGCCGCCCGATGAAGCCTTGAAGCGATTTTCGCAGCTCGCCGTAATCTTTGGCGCGGGCCTCATTAAACATCGCGATCACCTTCTCTTTGGTTAGGCCTTCAATTTCTTGCGCCCGAACGAGTGTCGAATCGCCTCCGTAATCGCGGATCTGCTGTGCCAGCCATTGAAACTGCTCGTATTGCGCAGTCTCATCGGGGAGGAGATACGTCGAAGTCTTGATCTGCACGGCGCCCAACTTTTTCAGACGTCGCCACACAGCCACCCGCTCGGTGTTACGACTTGTCGGCAAACTGAACAGCAACAGAAGCCATGAGGTTGCCGTAATCACAGCTCATGCTGCCCAAATGAAAGATGTATTGCAAATATCATTTGAACTTACATCTGACCTGTTGTGTCTGTAAAGGTTACAGGAGAATCATCGACACGAGAGCTAACAAACAAACATGAACACAAGTATGAAAAACTTTCTTCTTCCTACCACAATTCTCCTCGGAATTGTCTCAAGCGCGTTCGCTGCTGACCTCAATACTGCGCGTATCGACGAACTTACCGGGCTCAAAGGAAAAATGAACGAGAAGGAAGGCGTCTATAAAGTCACCTTCCCACGGAATGACGTGAAGGTGGCTGTTGATGGATGGACCATGCCGCCATTCATGGGCCTTGGCACCTGGGCCGCGTTCACCGCCACACCGAACGGCGCCATGGTGATGGGCGACACCGTGCTGTTCGAAGATGAAGTCAATGCAGCGATGATAGCTGCGCTCGACAATGGTCTAAACGTCACCGCGCTCCACAACCATTTCTTCTTCGATCGGCCGAAAGTTTATTTCATGCATATCGAAGGCGAAGGCGGCGTGGATCAACTGGCCGGCGCGGTCCGAAAAGTTTACGATAAGATCAAGGAAGTTCGCGCGGCCAGTCCGCAGCCGAAGGAATCATTCGGCGCAAACGCGTTGCCCGACAAAAACTCGACTTCTGCCGAGCCGCTAAACCAGATTTTCGCGATGAAGGGCGAAGAGAACAACGGCATGGTGAAATTCTCGATCGGTCGGCCGGCGACCATGCATGGCGTCAAGATCGACAATGCAATGGGCGTCAATACATGGGCGGCGTTCGCAGGCAGCGATGACAACGCCGTTGTCGATGGAGACTTCGCGGTTACCGAAGATGAACTGCAACCCGTTCTGAAGTCGCTGCTGAAGGACAAGATCAATATCGTTGCCATTCATCAACACATGACGCATGAAGAGCCGCGCATCATGTTCTTCCACTATTGGGGACGCGGCCGGGCTAAAGATTTGGCGAATGCCGTCAAAGGCGGGTTTTTGGTTGGTGGACTGCTCAAGGTCAGTTCACCGTTGCCGTAATTCTCAGATCAGATAGGAGACTATGAAGGCATCGCTCTTCACCATGATTGTGACGACCATGGCAACGGCACTGGCGGCCGCCGAGACAGTCAACTTCGACGACATGAAAGTCGGAACCGTGCCTCCGGGTTGGACGGCGACACAAACTGGCACCGGCGCGGCGAAATGGTCTGTCGACAAAGACGCTTCGGCGCCGAGCAAGCCGAACGTGTTGAAGCAATCAGGTCAGGCGACGTTTCCAGTTTGCATCAAGAACGACACGAACATCAAAGACGGATTTGTCGAGGTGAAATTCAAGCCAGTTGCGGGCAAGGAGGATCAGGCTGGCGGTGTTATTTGGCGAGTGCAAGACGCGAACAACTACTACATCGCGCGCGCCAACGCGCTCGAAAACAACGTGACGATTTACTACACAATCCGAGGCAAGCGCATCGAGAAAAAGCGAGCCAATATTAAAGTCGCATCCAGCGCATGGCACACTTTGCGTGTCGATTTCAGTGGGAATCGCTTCACAGTCACGTTCGACGGAAAGAAAGCGATTGAATGGGATGACGACACATTCAAGAACGCTGGCAAAGTCGGTGTCTGGACCAAGGCTGACAGCATCACCGAGTTCGACGATTTCACATACGCGAGCAAATGAGACACTGTTTTCTGCACAAGGTCTTGTTTGTGGCGTCTTGCCTTTATCCGACGGCCGCCCATGCCCAGGCGAAGACACTTCAATTGACGCAGACGATTCGGCTGCCGGGCGTCGAGGGTCGCATCGACCACATGGAGCTCGATGCCACCAGCGACAGATTGTTTGTTTGCGCACTCGGCAATAACACCGTTGAAGTTCTCGATCTGCGCAAGGGCGAACGAATCCATTCGATTACCGGCCTCGGTGCACCGCAGGGGATCGCCTACATTCCTGAATTGAACCGGATCTTTGTTGCAAATGACAAAGGCGGTATTTGCAAGATTTACGATGGAAAATCATTTCAAGCCGTTGGACGACTGGACTTCAAAGATGATGCCGACAACGTCCGTTACGACAGTCCCACGAAAAAAATTTATGTCGGATTTGGCAGCGGTGGAATCGGCGTCGTCAACGCAGTAGACGGCAAACAAATCGGCTCAATCAAACTTTCGGCTCATCCCGAAGCGTTCGAACTGGAAAAAAACGGCAAGCGAATTTTTGTAAACGTTCCCAATTCCCGCCACGTCGCAGTAATCGATCGCAATAAGAGCGAAGTCGTTGCGACGTGGAAAACAGACCTGGCCTTCGCAAATTTTCCGATGGCACTTGATGAAGCGAATCATCGATTATTTGTCGGATGCCGTCTTCCCTCAAAGCTTGTCGTGCTCAACACCGAATCGAGCGACGTGGTTGCAAAGATCGATATCTCCGGCGACCCCGACGACGTCTTCTATGACAGCAAGCGCCATCGCATCTACGCGATCTGCGGCGCGGGAAAGATCGACATCATCGAGCAGACTAATGCAAACACCTACAAAGGCTCCGGTAAGATCGACACGGCGAATGGAGCCCGCACCGGACTTTTCGTTCCGGAACGCGACACCATGTTCGTAGCTGTTCCACATCGCGGATCGCAAAAGGCCGAGGTTCGCGCTTATCATGTCGAATAATTTTTGTAATTGAACAATGATTCAAAGAATACTCGCTTCCGCCAAGCCCGCTCTTTCACAGGGCCTGGAGTTGTCCAATGAGCCGTAGTTCGAAATTTGTAAAAGTCAGCGCAGTCGCATTGATCCAAATCGTTTGGGCTTCAGTCGCCCACGCAGCCGACACCAATTACGAGCTCAAACCAATTAGTTTACCGGGTGCGACCGGGACGGTAGCGCTGGACTACTTCGCTTATGATCGCGCGACAGGACAATTATGGGTGCCGGCGAGCAATACTGAGAGCGTGGATGTAATTGATGAGAATGCCGACGCCGTATCGCAAATCGCAGGATTTCCAACCGGTAACATTGAGCGGCGTGGACGCAAAATTACGGTTGGGCCTACGGCGGCGAGTATTGGAGACGGAGTTGTTTACATCGGTGACCGCGGCAATGCGACCATTTGCATCATCGACGCAAGGACCCTCGCACGCGGCGAATGTGTGCCACTGTCAGCGGACGGCGCCGTGACGCCGGACGGAGTTGTTTATGTTGCAGCTACGCGTGAGCTGTGGATCACGCTTCGCGTTAAAGCAGGCGATAGTGCGCCAGCCAAACGTCTCGAAATCTTCGATGCTTCCGATCGGCATCGCCTCAAGCCGAAAACGAAAATTCCTTTGGAGAATTTGGCTGAAGGCTATGCGGTCGATAATCAGCACGGGATTTTTTACACAAACATTGAGGAGGCGGGAAAGACGATGGCGATCGACTTGCACTCACACAAGGTGATCGCTACGTGGAATCCCGGCAGCAGCGATTTGCAGGGATTAGCGTTGGATAGCGCGCGCCGCTTTTTATTCGTCGCCTGCGGCGATCATGTTGTGAGTCTCGATGCCGGTCATGGCGGAAAGGTGATTGACACAATCACGACCGGACCCGGTCTCGACAATATTGATTATTCAGCAGACGCAAAACTTCTCTACGCTGCAGCTTCTCAAGCTGCGAGCCTCACCATTGCTGAGGTAGACGATTATGGAAAATTTCATTTGAAAGCGACCGTCCCAACGGTC
>QHNR01000016.1 GCA_003218475.1 Verrucomicrobiota bacterium
CTTTCCTTTACAAAGGGATTCCGGTGCGCATGCTGCACGGAATTTCATTCTTTCTCGCGGTTTTGCTTTCTTTTGCAGCTTCATCGGACCGGCTGGAAGTAGTGCTTCTTGAGGTAGTGGGCGATCTTGTTGCCGAGCACGGCTCCTTGCACGTCGGCGGTGCGGAAGTGGATGCCGGCCCACACTCGGGCGTCGATAACTTCGCTAAGGATGTCCGAGAACCGCTCGAAGCTTCGCGTAGTGCAGGATTTGTTGCTGAAGGCGGTGACAGCGATCTTGTCTGTGCCGAAGAAGTTCTGGAGCGTATGTACGAATGCACCGGTGTTGCAGGTGTGCCCCGATGGGTGGTCGGGGAAGGGCGGCGTTACGAGCAGCGGCGGGTGGGAGACTGCTGTCGATGGGTCGAACAGCGGCAGCCATGTCGGGTCGGCCTGAGTGTCCGGGTTGCCGTCAGTGTCGGCCTCGCGGATCGCGGTGATCGGCCGCCAGAACTGCCAGTAATACTTGTCGTTCCAACAACCAATGGAGGCATCAGCCCCAGCCAGGTTCTCCATTGCAAACAGGCGCGCGCTGTCAACGATGTCCAGTTGCTGGCTGACAGCCAGCGTTCGAAAGATCCGGTTAAAGAGCGCGTGGGCATGGTCCTGCCAAAAGATCGCAGCATCTGTCTGATCCGGTGTTCGGGTGGTGCTTGTGAGTGATCCGACCTCCTTGACCTCGTTGAAGTCCTCCGTGTAGGCCGCGCTGGTGAGTGCGTTTGGCCCATCGGTGCGGAGCATCTCTGCGCTCGGGACGAGGAATGGCCGCACGTTCCCGATCCACGGCGCGGGATCGTTGGCGAAGTTCGGCGGTGTCGGCCGCCAGATGCCGGGCGCTGCTGGGTACGGCGTCGGCGACGGCCCGAAGCGACCGTCGTTCTGCCGGTTGGTGAGCATTGTCCTGGCTGTCGCTTCGCCGATAGCGACCCCATTAGCCCTCGATCCTGGCGGGTTGTCGGGCAGTCCAGCTATGTAAGCATCGTACTGGGGCTGCAATGTCGACAGCTGCGCCGGGAACAAGCCGGGGAGATCGGGAAAACCAACGAGCACGCGGAACGCCGCTGTCGTCGCGGCCGCTTCCTTCGAGTCCGTTGGATTTGAAGGAGGCTCCGGGAGGTACGGCTGGTGGGTACGGTCGATCGCGTTGACCGCGTCATACACGGCCGCCTGCACCATCGCAAAGCTCAGCGCCGACACTGGCGGCGGCTGTCCCGCAGTCACGACGATCGCGTTCGACGCAATCAGGTTCCAATCAGTCACAGCGTCCGCGCGTGCGACCGTGGGCGACACGAGCGCGACGAGCGCCGCTGCGATGACAAGTGGCGGAATTGATATTTTTTTGACCTGAAGATTCATGATTATTCCCTTCTAAATATGGTTTCGGAATGATGATCGCTTCCTCTGTACAAAGGGATTCCGGTGCGCATGCTGCACGGAATCATAAAAATTCTGACGGCTTGCTTTTCTTTTGCAGTCTTGATACAAACTTGCTGACGTGAAGACGCTGGCCGGGAACGGGCGTCGTCAGAGCGATTTATTTCCTTCGACTCAGTGGAGCGTTGTTCTGGCGGCGGGGAAAAGCCAGGCCGAACCGCTGCTTGCGCACGCGGCGCTAGCGGAGCTTTGCCAAATCTATTGGGCGCCGCTTTACAGTTTTGTGCGCAGCCGCGGTTATGCCGTCCATGATGCGCAGGATCTCACGCAGAGTTTTTTTGCCTACCTGATCGAACATAAAATCTATACCCGTGTCGATCGGCAGAAGGGCAGGTTCCGTTCATTCCTGCTGGCCTCGCTGAAAAATTTCCTCGCGGATGCTTCCGACCGCGAACACACGCTCAAGCGTGGTGGCGGACAAAGTTTTCTGCCTCTGCATGAAGAGCAGATCAAAGAGGCGGAATCGCTTTTTCAGAATCACCGAACCGCAAGAACTGAAGAACTGATTTTCGATCGCAGCTGGGCGGAGGCCTTGGTCAGCGCTGCACTGGAACGGCTCTCGGCAGATTACAAAGGTGAGGCCAAAGAAAAGCTCTTCAACGAGCTGAGGATTTTTCTTGCCGGATGCGCTGGCGCGCCACCGGCTTACGTCGAGCTGGCGGTTCAGCTGGGCGTGACGGAGTCAACGCTTCGCAGTCATGTTACGCGCCTCCGAGCGCGTTATCGCGAAGTGTTGCGGGCTGAGGTACGCCGAACGGTGGACACCGAAGCGGAAGTGGATGAAGAGCTCCATGAGCTGCTCCATGTATTAACAAGAGGTTGAGAAAGACACGCCATGTCATTACCACTGGCATCAGCAGCCGCAGCCTGCTCGATATGCGGTGAGCCGTTGAATGCGAAGGGCGAGTGCCTGGCTTGTCTGCTCCGGACGGCTCTCAACGAATCAACAATGGAAACCGAATCGCCTAACTCCTTAGTTTTCGGCGATTTTGAAATCGCGCGGCGCGAAGACGGCTCTTTGTGGGAACTCGGTCGTGGCGCATTTGGAGTGACCTATCTCGCCGTTGACAACGTGTTGCGTCGGAAGGTGGCGCTGAAAGTAATCGATGTGCCGGCAGCCGCGCGCACCTCACAGAGTGTGCGAGAACGCTTTTTGCGTGAAGCCCGCGCCGCGGCTGCTTTGCGGCATCCAAATGTAGCTGCGGTATTCCAGTTCGGCGCTTCGCCAGACGACAGTCATTGTTACTACGCGATGGAATTGGTCGAAGGGGAAACTTTGGAGGGTCGCGTGCGGAGAGACGGTCCGCTCGATGCAAAACTGACTTTGGAAATTGCGATCCAAATCACGCGGGCATTGATGGCAGCCGCGGCCCGTGGCGTGATTCATCGCGACCTGAAGCCCGGCAATATCATGCTGACGCGAGTTGATGCTGATACGCCGGAACTGGAAGTGAAAGTCATCGACTTCGGCCTGGCCAAGGCCATCGCTGACGCGGGAGGAGAAACGGACCTGACACATGGAGGATTTGTCGGCACACCGAATTTTGCGAGCCCTGAGCAATTCGAGTGTAACCCAGTTGATGTGCGCTCGGACATTTATTCGCTGGGCGCCACGCTCTGGTTTGCGCTCATCGGGAAAACGCCGTTTGCCGGGGGCAACATTGAAGAAATTCGCAGCGCCCAGAAATCGAATGTGCTTCCGCTGGAACAACTGAAAGCAGCGCGCGTTCCACGCAGCCTAAAATCGCTGCTTGAATCCATGCTCGCGCTGGAGCCGGCGGCGCGGCCTGGCATGCACGATCTGGCGGCACAACTGCGACGTTGCTCCGCGCAGGCCGAAATAGAGATGGCAGCGGAACGAACAAAAGAAATCCAGTTCGAGGTCGCCCATGTCTTGTTCATCGATATTGTCGGTTACTCGAAGCTTTCGCTTAACGAGCAACACGCAGCTGTTGATGAGCTGACCCAGATCGTTCGCTCTACGGAGCAATTTCAAAAAGCCGACGCAGCCGATCGTCTCATCAAGATCCCATCTGGCGACGGCATGGCGCTGGTCTTTTACACGAATTCTGAGGCGCCCGTTCGCTGCGCAGTAGAGGTTAGTCGCGCGCTCAAAGGGCATCAACGCTTGCAGATCCGCATGGGCATTCATAGTGGGCCGGTCAGGGGCGTTATAGATGTTGCTGGCCGAACAAATCTGACCGGCGCAGGTTTGAATCTGGCACAGCGAGTGATGGAATGCGGTGACGCCGGCCACACTCTGCTCTCAAAACACGTCGCCGAAGATCTAAGCGAATTTGAGGAATGGCGACCGCTGCTGCACGATCTGGGCACATGCGAGGTAAAGCACGGCGTGCAGGTAGCCGTGGTCAATTTCTGGTCCGACGATGTGGGTAACCGCCAGCTGCCGCAAAAGTTTCAAGCTTTCAGGAAGCACCGGGCCCGGGTGCGCTGGGCCGAAGTGGCAGCTGCACTGCTTTTACTCGCAGGGATCGCAGCTGCTTTCGTTCTGGTTTCCAAGAAATCAGTAAGATCGACATCAATTGTTCCGGAAAAGAGCATTGCGGTGCTGCCATTTGAAAACCTCAGTCATGACCAGGAAAATGCCTATCTAGCCGATGGTATTCAGGAGGAAATCCTCACGCGTCTGGCGAAGATTTCCGAGTTGAAAGTTATCTCGCGCACGTCGGCGTCAAAGTTTAGGAGTTCGCCAGATAACTTGCGCGAAATAGCCGATAAGCTCGGCGTTGCGAACATTCTCGAAGGCAGCGTGCAGAAATCCGCAAATCAACTGCGCGTTAACGTGCAGCTGCTCAATGCCGCGGCGGACGCGCATCTATGGGCAGACACCTACGATCGCAAGCTAACAGATGTTTTTGTGATCGAGAGTGAAATTGCCGAAGCCATTGCCGATAAGCTACAGGCAAAGCTAACCGGCCAAGAAAAAGACGCGATTAGCAGTCACCCGACCGAAAGCTCTGAAGCGCACCAACTCTATCTCAAAGGCAGATACTTCTGGAACAAACGTACTGCTGACGGCCTAAAAACATCAATCAGCTACTTCAATCAAGCGATCGAGAAAGACCCGGCTTATGGACCGGCCTATGCAGGACTAGCGGACGCTTATGCGGTCCTTCCTAACTACAGTCAAACACCGGGAAAGGAAGCATATCCCAGGGCAGAGGCGGCAGCGATGAAAGCCCTCGAAATCGACGATAACCTCGCTGAAGCGCATATCTCACTTGCGAATGTGCGGATGTGGCATAGATGGGGCAACGGCGCGGAGGAAGAGTTTAAAAAGGGGCTCCAGTTAAATCCGAACTACTCGACTGGCCATCAGTGGTACTCGATCTATCTGGCTGTGGCAGGCAGGTTGACCGAGGCTATCACAGAGATGGAAAAGGCAAGGGAGCTTGATCCGTTTTCCATCATCATTAATGTCGAACTGGGTTGCCCTTATCTCTACTCGAAGCAATACGACCGAGCGATTGAGTACTTCCAAAAGGGATTGGAAATGGATTCGGATTTTCCTTTCGCGCACTTCGCATTGGCAGAAGCGTACGATCAAACTGGCCGCTACGAGCAAGCGCTGGCCGAGCATGAAAAAGCTCTTGAGCTCGCGCGACGCGGACAAGCTATTGACTTGGGCGGCGGTGATGCTCCCCGCGCATGGTACGCGTTAACCGGCCCATTACAGAATGCCTACAAGCAACTTCGCGGGCCGAACTATTGGCAAGACCGCCTCGTGTCAGCAACAAAGCTGTACGATGACGGTCGCGCTACTGCTAGCGCAGTAGCTGGAATCTACGCCATTCTTGGCGACAAGGAACAGGCAGTCGATTGGCTAGAAAAAGCCTATGAGCAATCCGACGACTTCCTGGTCTTTCTCAACATTCAACCCCAGTTTGAAAACTTGCGGTCCGAGCCACGGTTCCGGGCACTCGTAAAAAAGATATTCCACAGCCCGGTGCCATCCGGAGAATGATGTCCAAGCGCTTGTGTTAAGGTCGAATTAGCCTGTTATGGCCGGCGAAGTTAAAAAAGTGATTCAGCTGGAGATCGGCCATGTCCTCTTCATTGACACTGTTGGTTACTCCAAATTCCAAGGGAGTTTTTTGGAACAAGCGCACCAGCGATGGGATGATGAAGTCAATCGACTACTTCATTCGGGCGATTGAGAAGGACCCGGCTTACGCACTAGCCTACGCCGGATTGGCTGATGCTTACGCAATTTTGCCTAATTATAGCCAGACAGCCTGGAATGAAAGTTATCCGCGAGCCAGGGCCGCCATTCTAAAGGCGCTGGAGCTCGACGATAATGTCGCCGAGGCACACATTGCGTTAGCGAATCTGAAGCTCTGGAACGATTGGGCGCAAGGCGCAGAGGAGGAGTTCAAGCGGGGAATTGCGCTGAGCCCGAGCTATGCCACCGGACATCACTGGTACTCCATCTACTTATCGGCCATGGGTCGGCCTCAGGAGGCGATTGAGGAGATGACAAAAGCGCAAGAGTTCGATCCTTTCTCCTTAATCATCGACACCGAGTTAGGTCTTCCATACCTTTACGCACATCAGTACGATCAAGCGATTGCGCATTTTCAGAAAGCGATCGAAATGGATCCGAGCTTCGCTTTCGCGCATTTCGCTCTAGCCGAAGCCTATGACTGAAAGGGCAGGTACGAGGAGGCTCTAGCAGAACACGATAAATCGATCGCTTTGGCCGGCGAACCTTCGCAAGGTTGGTTAAGCATGACGGCTTGCTGAAAAACACTTATCGAAAGTTAGGTGGAAAAGACTATTGGCAGGAGCGGCTCCAAGTGGCGAGGAACCGGTACGATCAACACACCGTAACGGCGAAAGCGGTAGCTGAAATCTACGCCATTCTCGGCGACAAAGAGCAGGCACTTGACTGGTTGGAAAAAGCTTATCAATAGCACGACAGATTTTTGGTGTTCCTAAAAGTACAATCGGAGTTCGATGACCTGCGCGATAATCCACGCTTCGACCAGCTTGTTGCAAAAGTTTTCGCGCCGAAGAACGGATCGGCGCCATGATGCTCAATGAGTTGAACGAACTTGCGAAGCGACAGTACGCGTCAGCCTACGAGCTAGCGACGATCTACGCCGCGCTTAATAACAACGAAAAGGCATTTCAAACGCTGGAACAAGCATACGCGGAGCACTCGTTCCACTTTATTAATCTGAACGTGTGCCCACAGTTCAAGCCAGTCAGGTCCGATCCCAGACTTCAGGATCTGGTGCAGCGCATTGGCCTTTCCCGGTGAACCTTGCGGCGATCCGTGCTTCGAAGAAATCGTCGCCTCCCTCGCGCCAAAATGAATCGGCAGGTCGGGTCGGTTTGAATAGATGAGGCACACGTTCTTTATCGTCGGCCCGACTGCGACCGGGAAGTCTGAACTGGCTGCCGATCTCGCGGGCGAAATCGGTGCCGAAATTGTCAACGCCGATGCGTTTCAAATCTATCGCGGCCTGGATCTGCTCACAGCAAAACCAGATCCTTCCACGCTCGCCAAGGCTCCGCACCATCGAATCGGCACAGCGCCGCTCCACGAAGAAATGAATGCGGAGAAATATCGCTGCGCTGCGATGCGTGCCATCGATGAAATCAATTCACGCGGCAAACTCGCGATGGTCGTCGGGGGAAGCGGGCTTTACATCAGAGCGCTCACGCATGGATTGGCACCTTTGCCTGAGACTGATCCAAGGCTACGCGAAGAGTTGAACGCCATGAGCTTGGACGAATTGCGGTCCCGCCTCGTGCAGTTGGATCCCGAAGCGGCTCGAACGATTGACACAAAAAATCGACGGCGCGTCGTGCGCGCCTTGGAAATTTGTTTACTCACTGGGAAGCCAGCATCGGAAGTTGTAGCCGGGGTCGGTGACCCCGGTCAACCGGGATCAACGATCCCGGCTACAGGTGTTTTCGTTTATCGCGACCGGGAGGAACTTTATCAACGAATCAATCAGCGGGTGGAAGCAATGTTCGAACATGGTGTCATTGAAGAAGTGCGCGCCACAGGAGCGACGGGGCCGACCGCTTCACAGATGATCGGTTTGCGCGAGATTCGCGAGCTGCTCGATGGAAAGATGTCACTCTTGCAATGTATCGCGGAGATCCAGCAAGCCACTCGCCGTTACGCCAAAAGACAGTTGACCTGGTTTCGGCGGCAAACTAATTTTTTACCGCTGAACTTATCGCTTCTCAGTCACAACGAAGCAGGGATTCTGCTCCGAATGCACGCGGAGCGCTGCAGGGGTTCGGAGGTTCGCACAAGGGATGATTGAAACCCGTCCTCAAAAAACACAGGAGCGCGCACTCCTGATTGGCCTGGAAAAGCAAGGCGTCTCGAAGTGGGACTTGCAAGATTCGCTCGACGAACTGCGAGAGCTCGCGAGTTCGGCAGGTGCGAAAGTGGTCGACACCGTCACGCAAAAACTTCCAAAGCCGACCGCTCCGTACTATATCGGCCGCGGCAAAGCGGAGTCGATCAAGGATTCGTGTCAGGATCAGCAGGTGACCTCGGTCATTTTTAATGATGAACTTTCGCCCGCCCAAGGTCGCAACCTGGAAAATCTGTTCGCGCGTAAAGTTCTCGATCGAACGCAATTGATTCTTGATATCTTTGCTCAGCGGGCACGCAGCCGGGAGGGCCGATTACAAATCGAGCTTGCGCAGTTGCAGTATCTTCTGCCGCGTCTTACTCGAATGTGGCATCACTTGTCGCGTCAGACTGGCGGGATTGGGACGCGCGGACCGGGGGAGACGCAACTGGAAGTTGATCGTCGCCGCGTGCAGGAACGGATTGCGCGACTGGAGCGCGAGTTGGAAGCCGTGCGTAAGACGCGCGCGATACAGCGCGAAGGTCGCAAACGACATCAATGGCCAGTCGCCGCAGTTGTCGGCTATACGAACGCTGGTAAATCGACGCTGCTGAATCTGCTCACTGGCGCCGATCTCGTAGCCGAGGACAAGCTCTTTGCAACCCTCGATCCTACCACGCGCAGTTTTGTTTTGCCTAACAAGCAGCGAGTCCTTCTCACCGACACGGTTGGGTTTTTACGAAAACTTCCGCACACACTAATCGAATCGTTTAAAGCGACGCTCGAAGAAGTGAGCGAAGCGGATCTGCTTATTCATATTGTCGATCTTAGTCATCCTCGTGTGGACGAGCAGATGGAAGCGGTCGATGGCGTCATTAAAGAACTGGACGCTTACGGCAAGCAAACAGTGATTGTTTTCAATAAGATTGATAATTTGCCAAATCGCGAACTGGCGGAGTCTTACACGAAGCGTTTTCCCGGCAGTGTCGCGATATCGGCGCGCACCGGAGAAGGAGTTAACAAGCTTGTACAGACTCTCGAAGAGGCGCTTGGTTCGTGGCGGTTGCGCTCGCGTTTTCGCATTCCTGCAACCGAGAGCGCGTTGATCGCCGAGATTCATCGCGTCGGTCATGTGCTGGAACTGCGTTACGAAAGCAACGACGCGATCATCGTCGCACACGTCCCGCCCGATCTGGCGCAAAAGCTGGAGCGATACGCAGAGGCCTCGTGACGCAGGCAATCGTGTCCGCCATTCGGACGGACGGACACGTCCGTGGCGAGCCTGCGTGGATTGGAATGCAGACAAGATTGTCTGCCTCACTCATTGACCAGCCAGATTACGCACCGACGATTCGACCCTGTGCGCGATCTGTGACCAGCCCTCGCGATCATTGGCTGTCGATGCGAACTCGAGCGCATCTCCGATAATCAATTTGATTCTCACTGGTCGCGGAAGTTTTCCGTGCGGCGGCAGGGCCTCAAAAGTTCCAACCAGGCCGCAAGGCACTACGGGCACGCTCGTTTCTGCAACGAGCATGCCGAGCCCATGTTTGAATGGCATCATCGAGCCGTTGCGACTGCGTCCGCCTTCAGGAAAGATGATGAAGATCGCTCTTTCTTCCTGTAATTTCCCGCGCAAATCGGCCAGTGCGTGCGGGCCGCAATTTTTCCGCCACATCGGCAGGGCGTTGAGCACGATTGCCGAAAACGTGCTGGTCGCAGTAGTTTGAAAGAAAACGTCGCCGGCGGCTATCGGAAACGCGCGTTCGCGATGGCGGGGACTGAGCGCTGCTCCAAGAACCAGTGCGTCGAGGTGGCTGCCATGATTCGCAACGAGCACAAATGGCCCGTGCGGCGGCAGGTTTTCCCGGCCGGTTATCATAAGTCGATGCGCGATGGCGAAATAAGCTCGCAGCAGCGAAAAACAAGCGTGATGCGCGAAGCTCTCGAGCAAACCGCTTTCGCGTCGTACACTTCGGAAGCGCTCTGCCGGCGTTAGGCCCGTATCACGCGCTGGTTGGAGTTGCCAGGGGTCCACCGATTTTTAACCTCCGGTGAAAATTCGCTCCGGCTGACTCGCCGCGAACCCGACAAAATAGTTGACGTAGTGAAAGACAGCCGGCGCGACGAGAATCAGGCTATCGAACCGATCGAGAATGCCGCCGTGACCAGGAATGAGTTTGGCGGTGTCCTTCAGACCTAGGTCACGCTTAATCGAGGA
>QHNR01000145.1 GCA_003218475.1 Verrucomicrobiota bacterium
CACTGTGATTGGCCAATTGACCCTGACTAACAACGAGGAATTCGGGGTCGATTACTTTGCAAAGTACAACAAGAAATTCGTGGGCATCTCGCGCAATACGGGTGTAACAATTCCACTCCCGGGGTCCAGCGCCGCGCCTTCCGTATCACCCGGCATCAGTAACGGAATTGCCAACGGAATTGTCGATCCGGCCGGTCTGATCAATTTCAGCCAGATTATTCAGAACGTAGCCACCGGCACGAACCTTTACGTTGCGGCTGGGAACTATCTTGCGGCGATCGTGCATCTACTTGAGCAGACCAGCCGGTTCAGAATCCTTTCGCGTCCGACCGTTTTCACCAGCAACAACAAGAAGGCGATCATTGCCTCAGGCCAGGAGATTCCTATTCCTACTAACACCCTGACAAATGTCGTTGGTACGAATGTTGTCAACAACCAGGCTGCGGTGTCTTCAAATATTGAATACAAGAAAGTCGCGTTACAGCTCGAGGTTGTCCCTCTGATTAATTCCGAGAAAGAAGTGTCTCTGGATATTTTGCAAAAACTCGACAGCCTCGGCCAAGATGTGATCATCGGTGGCAACAGAATTCCGGAAATCAACACGCGCTATGTCCGCACGAACGTTTCTGCACCAAATGGTTCAACCATTGTTCTGGGCGGGTTAATCGAAGATATGAAGAACAGGAGTTCCACCGGAATTCCTGTTCTTTCTCGCATCCCGTATCTCGGTGCGCTTTTCCGCAGTACCACAAGCGATAAGACGCGTCAGGAACTGATTATCCTGATGCGCCCGGAGGTGACGCTGACAAAACTGGACGCTTATCGGCTCCGCCAAAAAGCTGAGGACAGGACACACTTCGGACCGGAGATCGACCAAGATGATTGCCCGGAATGCCCAAAAGTGGAGGCGGGCAAACAATTAGCCTTACCTCCACCCGATATTCCCGCGGCGAAAGATATGTAGTAAACTTTGATCTACTTTTTTATGAAAGAAATCGCTCTTGCATTGATTCTCGGCCTCAGCGCAACCATCGCGCGAGCCGACGAGTACGGTATTTTTTTCAACGATAGTTTCCCTGGTGGCGATCCACTGGCACAGAGAGACGAATGGGCTCTGCTGCATCAGGGGAAGGCAGTGAACGCCACTGATTTCGCGCCGCGGTATCGCTGGCGATGGATTTACTACTTGAAGGCCCCCGAGCAATTAATCATCCAACCGGCGTACGTCGGCTCAATGCAAACGGCATTGCGCCGGTTAGGCTATTATTGCGGTCCTGTTGACGGCGTGTTTACTCCAGAAGTGGCCGACGCCATTGCGCGGCTGCAAAAGAATTATTCCATGCGCGTCACCGGCACGCTTACCGATCCTGTTCGGCGCGCATTACACATGCCGTGAATTTCCCCTGATGAACTCGGCTCCCAGTCGATCCCTGATCAATTTGCTGCTGGAAAGCGGCGTGCCCTCAAACGAAGAAGCCGAGCAGTTGGCCATAAACCTAAATGGCGGTTCGTGGATGGGCCAGGTACTCGATTCCGGCAAAGTGGACGAGCAACGGTTCCTGGGCGCAATCGGGAATTTCTTCCGCGTGCCCGTTATCTCAATCGACGGGAAAAAGATCGATCGCGCTACCTTATCGATCTTACCGAGCCGTTTTGTTTTTCAACATTACATTCTTCCAATCGAGGTTAAGGAAAATTCGGTTGTCCTGGCGACATACGATCTTTTCAATTCCATCGGTCGCCAGCTCGCGGCGCAGCTTCTGAAAAAGCCGGCCGAGTGGGTGCTGGTGCCGCGCGCGCAGCTTTTGCGCGCTATGAAAACGCTCTATGGCATCGGTGCGGAGACTTTCGACGAGATCCTTAAGACGAATCGTCCCTTTGAGGTGTTGCAGGACGCTGAGACCGCCATCGAGCTGAATGCCGACGATCCCGAAGCGTCCGTCGTGAAATTCGTAAACCAGATCATTCGCGAAGCGATCCTGGAACGCGCGACCGACATTCACGTCGAGCCGCTGGAGAACGATCTACGGATTCGATATCGAATTGACGGAATTTTGCACGAAGTCGCCGTGCCGCCGCAATTGCGCGTCTTGCAATCGGCGATCATCTCGCGCCTGAAAGTGATGTCGCACATGGACATTGCTGAACGCCGGTTGCCCCAGGATGGGCGAATGAATTTGCAGGCGAGTAATCAGAACATCGATGTACGCGTTTCGACTATTCCCACCGTGAATGGCGAATCGATCAGTCTCCGATTGCTCAGCCGAAGCGAGCAGCAGTTCGGGTTCGACCGACTCGATTTGAGCGAAAAACAGGAGAAGATCATCCGCCATCTATTGGCACAGCCCAACGGGATCATCCTTCTCACAGGGCCCACCGGCTGTGGAAAATCGACGTCGCTTTATTGTTTTTTGACCAGCATCAATTCAGTGCAACGCCGCATCATCACGATTGAAGAACCGGTCGAATATCGTATTGCCGGCGTTTCGCAGATCGATGTGAAACCGGAGATCGATCTAACGTTCGCCAAAGGTCTCCGTCACATTTTGCGACAGGATCCCAACGTAGTGATGGTCGGCGAGATCCGCGACATCGAAACGGCGGACATCGCGATTCGCGCTGCCATGACTGGCCACCTTGTTTTCAGCACGCTGCACACGAATGATGCCGTAGGCGGCATCACGCGTTTGCTCGATATGGACGTAGAACCGTTTCTGCTCTCCTCGGTCGTCAAGGCGTTTATCGCCCAACGGCTTGTGCGCACGATTTGTCCCGACTGTATCCAAATGGTGGATTATCCCCGTGACTACCTCGCCGAGATCGGTTTTCCCGTGAAAGAACTAGGCACGAGCTTCCAACGTGGCGCGGGCTGTGATCAATGCCGCCAGACCGGCTATCAGGGTCGCGCAGCGATCTATGAAATTTGCCTCATCACTGAGCCGCTGAGAAAGCTGATCATGCGAAAACGCGATGGCGGCGAGCTTAAGCAATGTGCCATTGTCGAAGGTATGGAGACTTTGCGGCAGGACGGCTGGCGACGCGTCGCGCAAGGCAGAACAACCATCGAAGAAGTTGTGCGCGTCACGCAAACTGACGAAGTGATGGCCGAAACGACCGAAGAAGCCCAGCCGGTAGTGGCGGGCGAAGCGGCCGAAATACGCTAAGCTCGACGTTCCACGGTCTTGTCATTCGCCGCGCAACTCGCGAATCGTTTTGGCATAATCGTTTGAGCGAAAAATTGAGGTCCCGGCGACAAGGACGTTTGCCCCATTTTGGATCGAAAGCTTGGCGGTTTTCGCGTTAATACCGCCATCCACTTCGATGTCGATCTTGTCATTCAGCGATCTGGCGCGCCTGACTTTGTGCATTTGATCAGCTCGAAACGGTTGGCCGCCGAAACCGGGGTGCACTGTCATGATCAGCAATATGTCGATTTTGTGGAGATATGGTTCGATTAAATCGAATGCGGTTTCGGGATTTAGAGTGAGGCCAGCGCGGCAATCGGACTCTCGAATCTGCTGCAACGTTTTCGCGACGTCGTGTTTTGCTTCCGGTTCTACATGGATGGTGATCGAGTTTGCGCCGGCTTTGACAAAACGCGGCACGTAACGGTCAGCATGTTCAATCATGAGATGGACATCGAGCGGAAGATTGGTTAGGCCGCGTACAATCCTGACAATCTCCGGCCCGAAGGAAATGTTATCGACAAAATGTCCGTCCATGATGTCACAATGAATCCAATCTGCGCCTGCGGCTTCGACGCGATGAATTTCGTCACCGAGTCGCGAGAAGTCGGCGGCAAGAATGGACGGCGCGACGACGATTTTTTGCATCGTGGTAATAGAATAGAGGAGTAATGGACTAATTACTAAAATTGCAACACACTGTTAGTTGAGCACTCCATTACTTCCATAATATGCGCTTGACGGCGCTCCGCACTGTTTCATGTTACCGCGTTTCAGACTGGAAACGCGCCGCGGGAAGGGTCCTGCAAAGAGGATCTGCGACGGATGAACGCGCTTCCTTCGGACTGGAAAGTGCTGCTAATAAATAATTCATGTTCAACGGACTTTTCGGCTGGTTATCCAGCGACATCGGGATCGATCTCGGCACGGCGAACACGCTTGTTTACGTAAAAGATCAGGGAATCGTCTTGCGTGAGCCGTCGGTGGTGGCCGTACAAGCCGGTACCAACAGAGTGTTGGCAGTAGGTGACGAAGCCAAGCGCATGCTCGGTCGCACGCCGGCAAACATTGTCGCGGTGCGTCCGCTCAAAGATGGCGTCATTGCCGACTTTGAAGTTACCGAGGCGATGTTGAGGCATTTCATCAGTAAAGTGCATAATCGCAAGGTGCGCGCGAGACCGCGCGTGGTAATCGCCGTCCCTTCCGGAATTACAGAAGTTGAAAAGCGCGCGGTGCGGGAATCGGCGACTCATGCTGGGGCGCGGGAAGTTTATTTGATCGAAGAACCGATGGCAGCAGCAATCGGTGTGGGACTTCCGGTGCAGGATCCAGCCGGCAACATGATCATCGATATTGGCGGAGGCACGACGGAGGTCGCCCTTATTTCGCTTTCCGGAATTGTATTTAGCCGAAGTGTGCGTGTCGCTGGGGATGAGTTGGACGAGGCGATCGTGCAGTATATGAAACGCGCTTACAACTTGATGGTCGGCGAACGCACGGCCGAGGAAATCAAAATCAAGATTGGCTCGGCGTACCCAAGTGAAAAGGAAACGAGCGTAGAAGTTAAGGGACGCGACTTGGTCGCCGGTTTGCCTAAAACGCTCATGATTACTTCTCAGGAAGTGCGCGAAGCATTGCTTGAGCCGATCTCAACAATAGTCGATTCCGTACGCATTACGCTGGAGCGCTGTCCGCCAGAGCTTTCGGCGGACCTTGTCGATCGGGGCTTGGTACTCGCAGGCGGAGGGGCGTTGCTGCGTGGGTTTGACAAGCTTTTGAGTGAGGAAACAGGTTTGCCTGTCCATGTAGCAGAAGATCCCCTCAGTGCAGTCGCCGAAGGGACCGGCAAATGCCTCAATGAACTTAAGTTTTTGCGTCAGGTCGCCTCAGCGGATCGCCAGTGGCGATAGCAAGCGTTACGGATCGGCTGCGGATTGCGGAAAGATTTGCAGTCTGCGGTTGATGTCGATCGTGTTCTATCCGCAATCCGCGATCTGCAAGCTGCAATGGGAATGAGCCGTACAAACATCATCGTGCTGCTGATTTTTGGGGCTATTCTGGGCTATTTTCTCAGCTTCGGTCCGAAC
>QHNR01000148.1:0-6374 GCA_003218475.1 Verrucomicrobiota bacterium
TGCGCTTCGGGCAAATCCGGCTGCAAACGAATCGCCGTCTCCGCCGCGGCACGCGCTTTTTCCTTTCGCTCAGGTGTTTTATCGAAATCGTGATAAGCCCAATCGTGGACCCGTGCCAGTCCAGCAAACGCTCCCGCGAACTTCGGATCCAGTTCGGTTGCGCGCTCGAAAAGCTGCTCTGCTTTTTCCGTGTTGGCGCGAAGCATGCCATCCTGGCGATAGAACAATTCGTGGGCTTCAACAAAGGCCAAATAGGCTTCGCCGTTCTCAGTGGGCCGGCGCTCGATTTGCGCCTTCTCTATTGGCGAGAGTTTGGCCTGCAATTCGCGCACGATTTGTTGTGCCAGATCAGTTTGAATGGCAAATACATCGGTTAAGTCGCGATCGTAATCTTCCGCCCACAGATGTTCGTCGGTGTCAGCATTAATTAACTGCACATTCACGCGAACCCGATTTCCGACGCGGCGAACGCTTCCTTCGAGAATGGCACCGACACCCAGTGCCTTTCCGATTTCACGAACGTTGGACGTTTTCCCTCGATAAGGCATGACCGATGTGCGTGAAATTACTTTCAGGTCGCCGACCTTCGACAAATTGGTGAGCACGTCGTCCTGAATGCCGTCGGCGAAATACGCGTTCTCTTTTTCATCGCTCAGACTTTCAAATGGCAATACTGCAATCGACTTGTCGACCTTGTGCGCTGAGACGCGTGGCAGGAGAAAGAAGCCTGCAGCAGCAGAAACGACCACGCCGGCTGCGACGAGCGTAATGACGTTCCGCCGCATATGCGAACCGACTGCGCCCGTTGTTGGGGCCGCTTTGATTCCCTGCGCCGTTATATCGAACGCCCATGCCAGAATGAGCGTGATCGGAAATCCGATGAGCAATAGTACAATTACCAAACGCAGTGCCCAGTTCGG
This sequence comes from Verrucomicrobiota bacterium, assembly GCA_003218475.1. Classification (GTDB taxonomy): domain Bacteria; phylum Verrucomicrobiota; class Verrucomicrobiia; order Chthoniobacterales; family UBA10450; genus Udaeobacter. Next base: position 921 of record QHNR01000148.1, read on the forward strand.
CAATTCCCAAGCTGGAAAGGCTGCCGAAGCAAGCTGGATAATGGCACCCCCCGCGATGAGATAAGCCACCGCCGCCTGATAAACCTTTCGCCGCTTCACTTCTTCGAAGAAGCCACTCATAGCAACAGATCTGGATTGGCCAGGATTATAGTTCAACGTCGAAAATATAGACACGAAAATGAAGGGCGCCGTTCATTTCACATGGTGGTCATTCGCTTTGCGAAATTTGCTCACGTATTTCGCGATGGGGACCGTTTTCGGCAGTGAAAACGGAAGACGGCGCTAAGCTTTCGCGTCGTGCCTGTCGATCAAAGCCAGGAAACGCGGATCGTTTCGCAATGGATCCCAAATCGGATTTACTCTCAGACCCTGCACAGTGACGGAGCTCGGCCGATTCAACAGTCCGTCCAGAATTTCGATCGCGCGATTGTTGTCGCCAAGAATGGTGTAGACCTGGGCCACACCTTCCGTAATTTCCGGCCCGTCAAGGGCGTCCTTACTTTCGGGCTGCAACTCACTCGCACGTAGCGCTTCAGCCAGCGCGGGAGCTTTTTCGCCAAGAAACGCGAGCACTTTTGCCAGCCGGATGCGTAGCTTGGCGTCGTCGGGGCTATTTTTGAGTTGTTCTTCAGCGGCGTTCTTCGCCTTCAGGAAAGCCGCTCGCGCTCCGGGCTCATCTTGGAGTGCTCTGCGTGCAAAGCCGATATAATAATACTTGCTCCACAGGCCCGTGGGATAACCTGCGAGCTGATCGTCCGGCAGGCTTTCCGCCTCGCGCAATCCCTCGCTGTACCTTCTCTCCAGGACCAAGAGGCCTGTACGCGCATCGGCGGTTTTGAGTTTCTGCTCGTTCGTCATTCGAATCGATTTGAGAGTTTCAAATCCCCTCTCTGCGACACTGAAATCACCTTTCTCCGCGATAGCCAGCTGCGACTTGACTCCCAAAGGCTCCATCGCGGTCGGATCTAATGCGAGTGCGCGGTCGATAGTCTTGTTCGCTGCATCGTAATTTCGCACCATTCCATAATTGTAAGTGAGATTTTGCAGTGGCCATGCGTCTTTCGGGTTCAAACTCACGGCCTTCTCCAGATTTGCAGTGGACTCCGCCCATTTCCCCTGCCGGCGTTGGATCGCGCCGATCGCCAAATAAACCGCCGAGTCGTTAGGCAGTCCACGACGCGCAATTTCGAATTCTCGTAGTGCCGCGTCGTAGTTTTGATCGCCATAGTACCAGCAGAATCCCACAGCCAAATGCGCTTCAGGCAGGTCCGGCTGCAATTGCAAAGCGCGCTCGGCGAGTGAACGTGCCTTTTCGCGCCGTGCTGGTGTATTTTCTCTGTCGTGCACAATCCAGCTTTCCAATTGCGAGTAGCGCGCCATCGCGAGGGCAAAGTTTGGGTCCAATTCGACCGCGCGCTCGTAGAGTTGCTCACTCTGTTTTAGTCGCTCGAAATCCTCAAACGAGCTTGCAAGATTATTCGCCTGTACGAACGCAAGATAGGCCTCGCCATTTTCCGTAGGCTTGCGCGTCACTTGCGATCTTTCCGCAGGCGAGAGCTTGGCCTGGAGCGCTTCGGTGATCTTTTGCGCCAGATCACTTTGGATCGCAAAAACATCGGTCACATCGCGATCGTAATCGTTCGCCCAAACATGCTCGTCGGTATTCGCATCAATTAACTGCACGTTCACTCGCACCTTGTTTCCAGAGCGACGCACGCTGCCTTCGAGAATAGTGGAAACGCCAAGGGCTTTACCGATCTCGCGGAGGTTGGTGGCCTTGCCGCGATACTGCATGACCGAAGTCCGTGAAATCACTTTGAGATCGCCGATCTTGGATAGGTTCGTAAGCACATCGTCCTGAATGCCGTCTGCGAAGTAGGCGTTTTCATTTTCGTCACTCAAATTTTGAAATGGCAGCACGGCAATCGACTTGTCGACCTTGTGCGCGGCGACGCGAGGTAACAGAAAGAACCCTGCGGCAGCAGAGATAATCACGCCGGTCACGACCAGCATGATTACGTTACGGCGACGGTGCGTTTTGGGCGCAGCTGCGTCAGGTGTGGCTCGGATGCCTTGAGCGGTGATATCGAAAGCCCAGGCAAAAATGAGCGCGATGGGAAACCCGATGAGTAGCAACACGATCACCACGCGGAGCGCCCAGTTCGGCAAGTCCCAAGCCGGAAACGCAGCCGAAGCAAGCTGTATGATGCCGCCTCCCGCGATGACATAAGCCACCGCCACCTGATAAACCTTTCGCCGTTTCACCTCCTCGAAGAAACCGCTCATAATAAGAGATTGGGTTTGCACGGGATGATACCGCAAAGGCACAGGTTAGACAAAAGAGGTGCCTTCGGCGTTCACTTCACGCCTGTAGCGAAAACCGTTTGGAAATGCGGGTTTTGTTTTTCTCGAGAAACAACGCTGACCTCGATCTCCCGGAAACCGCTTCTTTCCAGGAGCTGATGCAACTTGACTTCGCTAAACCCAAGCCAGTGGTCTGCATATAGTTCGCGAGCTTTTTCGAACCGATGACTCAACAGATCGAGAATGACCAAACGGCCCCCGCGCTTCAAAATTCGATGAGCCGCAGCAATAGCGCGCTCGGGGTGAATCGCGTGATGCAGCGCCTGGCTGAAAATCGCAAGATTGATGCTGTTTTTTGCGATCGGTGGGTCTTGAATGTCGCCGAGCCGATACTCCAGATTATTAAATCCATGTTTCTTCGCCAGCTCTGAGCCGAACTCGACCATTTTGGGCGAATTATCCACGGCGATGACTTTGCGCGCTTTTTTCGCCAGTAACTGAGACAGTGTTCCCTCACCTGCCCCGAGGTCCGCCACAGTCAGCGGCGGGAGCAACGTGATCAGCGTATGCGCCAGCGCCTTCCATGACCGACCCGGCACGTAACCTCGACCAAACTTCCCGGCGAGTTCATCGAAGTATTTCCTCGCTTTGTCCTGACGCTTGTGGAGAACAAGCTTGAGACTCGTGCGGTCGCGCGAGGTTTCAGGCAATTCTCGCGCAAGCAGCCGGGTGATTTCCGCCACGCGTTCCCGCTGCGCGCCGTGCCCCTTGTGGTTCGCGCCGTAATAAACATTTTTTCCCTCGCGTCGATCAGCCACGAGACCCGCGCGTTTCAGCTGAGCAAGATGACTGGAAATGCGCGATTGGCCCATGCCCAAAATTTGCTGTAACTCCGCAACGGAAAGCTCTTCCTGTTCGAGCAGAAGCACCAGACGCAGTCGGGTAGGGTCCGCCAGCAATCGCAACAAATTAATGGTTGACGCCATGATATCGGCCAACGATATATCGACGCATCATGATTGGTCAATATGTCTGTCGATACCGTTGCAGCGTTGGATCGTTGAATCGTTACAACGTTGAGAATGCCGGCGGTGGTCGACCGGCTTAACGCTTCAACCCTTCAACGTTCTTCATTTCATGTCTCGCCGTTACATTTTCTCTTCCGAGTCCGTCACCGAAGGTCACCCCGACAAAGTTTGCGACACTATCAGTGATTCCATTCTCGATGCCTGCCTCGAACAGGATCCATTGAGTCGCGTGGCGTGCGAGACGCTTGCCAAGGGAAACCTCGTCGTGCTGGCCGGCGAAATTACCAGCAATGCGAACGTTGACTTTGAGGAGCGGGTTCGCACCGCTATCCGCGACATTGGTTACGTAAACGCCGATTGTGCTTTTCACGCCGACACCTGCCGGGTGATTTGGGAGATGAGCGAGCAATCGCGCGACATCAAACAAGGTGTCGATAGCGTCGCGGCAGATGGAAAAGCTACTGCCGAGCAAGGCGCTGGCGATCAAGGGTTGATGTTTGGCTTTGCCTGCAATGAAACGCCGGAACTCATGCCCGCGCCGATCTCGTTCGCCCACAAACTCGGACGCGAGCTGACGCGCTTGCGAAAATCAGGCGAAATACCATGGCTGCGCCCGGATGCGAAGACTCAGGTGTCAATCGAATACGACGGCTACAAGCCGGTACGAGCCACAACAGTAGTCGTTTCTTCGCAACACAGTGAAGACATAAAGCAGAAAGAAGTCCGCGAGACGCTGATCGAACTTCTCATCAAGAAAGTCATTCCCGACGAATGGCTGGATTCGAAGACAACGTATCTCGTCAATCCAACGGGCCGGTTCGTAATCGGGGGACCTGAAGGTGATGCAGGCATAACCGGTCGCAAGATCATCTGCGACACCTACGGCGGAATGGGACGGCACGGCGGCGGCGCGTTTTCCGGAAAAGATCCCACGAAGGTGGATCGTAGCGCGGCTTATATGGGCCGCTGGGTAGCGAAGAATGTCGTGGCATCCGGTTTGGCGGACCGATGTGAAGTTCAGTTCGCCTACGCTATTGGGCATCCCGAGCCCGTGAGCGTCAGCGTCGACACCTTTTGCACCGGCAAAGTCGACGAGGAAAAACTCGAGCACGCAATATGGGAGGTTTTCAATTTCAAGCCGGCGGAAATTATCAAGCAACTCAATCTGCTTCGTCCTATCTATCGCAAAACAACCAACTACGGTCATTTCGGACGCATCGATGATCTGGATGCCATAACTTGGGAAAAAACGAACAAGGCGGAGGCGCTCAAGCAAGCTGTGAGATAGACCCCTAAACACATTTATGAACACAACAATCGCCAATTCAAAGACAAAACAGGATTACAAAGTCGCCGACATCTCATTGGCGGATTTCGGCCGGAAAGAAATTTCCATCGCGGAAAAGGAGATGCCAGGTCTGATGGCGATCCGGGAAAAGTACGCGCCGCAGAAACCGCTCGCGGGTGTGCGCATCACTGGATCATTGCACATGACTGTGCAGACCGCTGTTCTCATCGAGACGCTTGTCGATCTGGGCGCCAACGTGCGCTGGGCAAGCTGCAACATTTTCTCCACGCAAGATCATGCCGCCGCGGCTATCGCGAAAAGAGGTATCTCTGTCTTCGCGTGGAAAGGCGAATCACTGGAAGATTACTGGTGGTGCACTTATCGGGCGATTTCGCATCCGGAAGGCAAAGGTCCCGAACTGGTCGTCGATGATGGCGGAGACGCCACGTTGCTCATTCATAAAGGCTACGAGTTGGAGGAAGGCAGCGATTGGGCTAAAACGAAATCGGCGAATAAGGAAGAACAGATTATCAAAGACTTGCTGCTCGAGATTCATCGAGAGAATCCATATCGCTGGCACGAGATTGTGAAGGATTGGCGCGGAGTTTCGGAGGAAACAACGACCGGCGTGCATCGGCTCTACAAAATGCATCAGGAAAAGCGGCTACTTGTTCCCGCGATCAATGTGAACGACTCGGTTACGAAGTCGAAGTTCGACAACCTGTACGGCTGTCGACATTCCCTTGTCGATGGACTGAACCGTGCGCTGGATGTGATGCTCGGTGGCAAAGTCGCTGTGGTGTGCGGATACGGTGACGTGGGCAAGGGTTGTGC
>QHNR01000148.1:6400-9606 GCA_003218475.1 Verrucomicrobiota bacterium
ATGGAAGGCTACGAGGTCGCGACGATCGAACAGACGCTGGGTCGCGGCGACATCTACATCAGCGCCAGCGGCAACATCGACGTCATCACGCTCGAACACATGCAGCGGATGAAAGATCAGGCGATCGTCGCCAATATCGGCCACTTCGATAATGAGATTCAGGTCGATGCGCTCAACGCAGCGAAAGGCGTCAAGAAAACGAATATCAAACCGCAGGTGGATAAGTACACGTTCCCCGACGGGCACGAAATTTTCCTGCTGGCCGAAGGTCGCCTCGTAAACCTCGGTTGCGCCACCGGTCACCCGAGCTTCGTCATGTCCAATTCATTTTCGAATCAAGTGCTGGCGCAGCTCGATCTCTGGAAAAACCGAGAGAATTACAAAGTTGGTGTTTACGTGCTACCGAAAAGACTCGACGAAGAAGTCGCGCGCCTGCATCTGGAAAAAATCGGCGTCAAATTAACGAAGCTCTCCCCAAAACAAGCCGATTACCTCGGCGTGCCGATCGAGGGGCCGTTCAAGTCAGAGCATTATCGTTACTGAGGTTTGCGCGACGGCATACGCTTTCGGCGTGCAGAGGACTGCCCGCCCTACCCACTGCATCGCTTACGAAATCGTGACGCCTGGTAGGGCGCGTCACTCCGTGCGCGCCTCTAGGTCATTGCCGGGGTTGTGGCGGCGTGACGATTGAGTCGGTCACGTGCAACCGAGTCACTCTTAGCTCGCCAATTTCCAGTCGCTTGATTTTTGCGCGGCCGATGACGAGCCGGCCAATCGCTATGAATCCGATCGCGACCGCGCTAAGCGCAACAGCGCCGATTGCAATCGCGCCGATGGATTGCGCACCCACTGCCAGGGCGCGAATTGCAATCGGCCCGAACTTGTTCGGCGCTGCCTCAATTTCGTTTGATTTCATCTCGTTAACTCTGCACTCGTGACTTCAACGTAGCTGCAGTTTGATTGTCCGCCACGTCGCCATTTTCCCAAAATATGAACGCGCCGCTCTTTCTTCGCCGCGTCGGTCAGAATTTCCGTTTCACCTCTCGGCGCCGCCAGCCAGACCGTTGATCCAGCGCCGTGAAAATCGAACATGATTTGCGTTGTGCATGGCTCGCCAGCATACAGCGTAACCCGCCCGACCTGATCGAAACGTGAACCGACCGCCGCCGCCTTGAGCTGCACCGCTGGTTTCTTTGCCTGGGCGCAACCTGCCATTCCGGCCAGAGCGGCCCCTGCGATAAACGAATGTAATAAGAGCTTTTTCACACCGACCTAATCTTTCAAACGCGACACATGACCGGCGGCGAGACGCCAGCGGCCGCTCTGTTTCACAAACGTATCGGTAAACTGAACAATGATGTCGATCGGTTTACCTTGGGCGTTACCTTTTACTTTCGTCTTGCCCGTCACGATCGCAGTGTGCCCACCGTAAACTCGCACCTTCATGTCGTAATTTTCGAAAACATCGTAATGGACTCTGCCACTTCTGGCGTCTTCGATATCGTCGCCGGCCGTGCTGATTTCACCTTTTGAGTTTGTTAGCGTGTAGTCGTTCGTTAGAAAATTTGCGATCTTCTCAGCTTCCCCCCGCAAATACGCCGCGCATCCGTCATGCTCGGCTTGAAGCACCGCGGCGCTCTCGTCGGTCGGCGCCTGGCCGAGGACCGCTACGACACAAACCAACGAGAAGATGAAGAAGGACTTCATCTGCCAAGCATAGACTGCCGCGCAATCTTGTCCGCGAGATAAGCTGAGAAATAACTGGCATAACGCGTCTGCAAATCCGCGCGCTGCCAGTCCTTGCCCGTCACAATCTTTCGGCAATTGGGCGCGCCGCATGTGCATTCCACCGAGTAATCATTGTTATCGGTAGTAGCCCAATCGTGAGTGAGTTCCTCGCCAGCGCGGATGTGTCGCATGGCCACGAAGGTGATCTCACCGCGCATCCCGAGATTCGGATTGCAGGAATGATTGCTGTAAAGCATCGAGCCCTCACGCTCTTCCTCTGTGACGGGCGCGATGAACAAATCTTCGTCGATCTGAATTTCCACTGGCCCCAGTCGAGGCGAGATTTGTTCACGCAAAGTCTTTCGATCGACAATGTGCCCGCCTTTCGCCGCCACGATTTCATCTTTCCCGATGTCCGCCGTGGCAAACAAACCGCGCCCATGGATATTACTCGCGCGCACTTGCGTTTTCGGAGAGCGATAGGAAAGCGGCAGCATAATTCAGCGACAGATTAGTTGTAGAGGCGTTCGCCGCGGCGAACGGCTTGTTCGGCGGTTGACACAACCGCCGCTACAACGTTGCGTTCATGCTCCACTCCGCATGAAATCTCGCCCGGCTGCGGTTATTTTCATTCTCGTCACGGTGACCCTCGACATTCTTGCGATGGGTTTGATCATCCCCGTTTTGCCGAAGCTGATTCTGGATTTTCTCGGCGGCCAGATGACCGACGCGGCGAAGTGGAGCGCGCGGTTCGCGGTGGTCTTCGCGCTGATGCAGTTCGTCTTTTCGCCGTTGCTCGGAGTTTTGTCAGATCGATTTGGCAGACGACCGATCATCCTGCTCTCAAATCTCGGTCTCGGATTGGATTACATCGTGATGGCAATGGCGCCCACGTTGAGCTGGCTTTTCCTCGGCCGAATTATTTCCGGAATCACGACTTCAAGCATTCCGACCGCGATGGCTTACATCGCCGACGTTACGCCAAAAGAAAAACGAGCTGGAGCGTTCGGCCTTATTGGCGTGGCATTCGGCGTCGGATTCACGTTCGGACCGGCGATTGGTGGATTGGCGGGCGATGTCAATCCGCGTCTCGCGTTTTGGATTGCAGCCGCTCTTAGTCTGGCGAATTGGCTCTGGGGTTACTTTTTCGTTCCGGAATCCTTGGCGCAAAGTCAGCGAAAAGAATTCAAGTTACGGCGTGCGAACCCGGTCGGCTCGCTCACGCTGTTGCGTTCTCATCACGAACTTTGGCGGCTGACCACGATCCAATTTCTGGCCTATCTCGCGCACAATGTGTTTAGCGTCTGGGCGCTTTACGCCATTTATCGCTACAGCTGGAGTCAGGGAATGATTGGACTCTCGCTCATGATTGTTGGAATCGTCACCGCCGCGGTCTCCGGCGGATTGACTGGTCGAATGGTGAAGCGTTTCGGCGAAAGACGGACGCTTTACATCGGCCAGTTTTTTGGATCGAGCGG
>QHNR01000146.1 GCA_003218475.1 Verrucomicrobiota bacterium
TGCCGGTTCCGGTATTGTCATTATTTCGGAGCGCGCCGGACCCCACCGCGGTGTTTCCAAAGGCTTCAATGTTCTCGCGGAGCGCCTGAAAGCCAACTGCCGTGTTGTCGGTGGCATTGTTGTTTCCGGACGCATCATTATTCTGGAGCGCGAAGGACCCCGCGGCGGTGTTTCGAGCGGCATCAATGTTCTCCTCGAGCGCCTCCCAGCCAACTGCCGTGTTGTTGTTGGCAGTGGCGTTGCCCGTGGAGTCATTATTAGAGAGCGCCTCGGCACCCACGGCGGTGTTATTAATGGCATCAACGTTGGACGTAAGCGCGATATCGCCAAAAGCCGCGTTGTGGATTCCGTCGATGTTGCTGAAAAGCGCGAAAGCGCCAAAAGCGTTGTTGCCGCTGGCTACATCGGCTCCACTCGAGTCATTATTGTAGAGCGCAAAGCGGCCGACAGCATTGTTGTCGCTGGCGACGCTGTTGAAGACGAGAGCGTTGGTTCCAACGGCCGTGTTGCCACTGCCGCTGAGGTTGAGGATCATCGCTGCAGTGCCAACTGCGGTATTTTGGCCCGACCCGGCACCGCTGTCGAGGGCCAGCGTTCCAGCGCCAACACTGGTGTTGAAGCTGGCGTCACCGGCTAAAAAGTTGGAATACCAACCAACTGCTGTGTTTCCTATGCCGCCCAAGAGCTGATGAAGGGCGTTGCACCCTTCCGCTGTCGTGAACGCGGGATAGCACCCGTCTGGATTCCCGGGTATCTCCGGGGGTAATTGCGCTTGCATTGTTTGCAAAAACGCACAGCAGGCAAGCACGGACAGAACCGTTGTGAATATTTTGAGGCTACTACGATTTTTCATTAGCTTAACTTTCCTTTCATGTTTTGGCCTTCCCTGATTTCTCCCTCGAGAACCCATTTCCGGTCCGCGCGGCTGCGCGATCTGGATTTGGATGACTCGCGGAAGCGTGGCCATGTGGATGTTCATTTGGAGTTCTTACATTTCTCCAATAACCCACCGCCCACCGCCGCCTTCCCTGCCCTGTGCGAAGTTGGACAAACTATAGAACGGCGTAGTTTCGCAGCTTTTCGCTAGTCTGCATATAGGACCTTAGTCCTATACGTCCGCCCGAGGGAATCAATCGCTGAAACACAGCGCCAACTCCAACCGGCTTTGCTGAGATTGTCAGCAATTATTTCTCAGTACTTTTTCACATCAAGAGGTGCTTGGTTTAATTGCCTTGGATTCGCTCGCTCCAGCGCGCTCACCCGCTACCCTCGCGAGCTTGACCGTCTATGTCGGCGGCCCCGTGCCGCCTCCGTTCCCGCCCCGCCTGTTTTATCGCGCGGCGAAGCTTGGGATCAGAGGTGAGAAAGCCCCTGTCACGCAGGCGAAGCGCCTGCGTTTCGCGGCTGATACAGCGCTTATCTCGGCACTGTAGCAGGCGCTTGGTTGGTGGAATACCGGACCCAACCGTCTCCTATAATGATCGCTCCGCCGCTAAATGGCGGCCCCGCTTTCGCCGGAAGAAGCGGTCGGAACACCGCGAACGCTTGCGAAGCGAACGCAATGAAAACGATCACAGTCGCTGCTGCACACTTCATGGTTGGCGCTCTTATCAGAATCCGACAGCATGACAAGTAAAATTTTTACCTAGGTGACTCAGGATTCGTTAAGCGTTACATCGTGGCAAGCCCACACTCGCCGCGCCGTAGCACAGCCAAGGCGGGTGATTCGTGAAAGCGTTACATCGCCCCATTCAACTTGGCGAAGTCAGATTCCAGTTTGCGATTTGAGGTTTCCGGATATTTTTCCACGCCGATGCCACAGTTTTCTTATCGTGCCCGCAATTCCCAGGGGGGCCTGGTTGAAGGTGTGCTCGATTGCGCAGATCGAGCAATTGCGATCCGGCAAATTGAATCGCAACGATGCATCCCGGTTCGGATCGAAATGCTTGGCGCTGAACCGAAGGTCGTAGCGACAGGCGCCGCGCAACCTGAAGCTCCCACCCGCAACCTAAAAATTCCGCACGGCCAGTTGCTCATTTTCACCGAACAGCTGGCCCATTTGCTGCAAGCCGGGATGACGCTCGACGAAGCGTTGTCGATTCTAGAAAAGCGACTGAAGCAGCCGCGCGTCCAGCAAATGACGCATTCGTTGCACCAGGGCTTAGTCGATGGTCGGAGTTTTTCGCAAGCCTTGAGTGAAATGCCGCGAATTTTCCAACCGCTGTATGTAAATTTGGTAGCTGCGGGCGAGGCCAGCGGTGCGCTGCCGCAAATTCTGCTCCGGCTGGTCAAGCATTTGATGCAGGCGAAAGACCTGCGGGATCGGGTGCAACAGGCCTTGATTTATCCGGCTTTTCTTGCACTGGCGGGCGCTATTCTCGTCACGATTTTTATCACGTTCATGGTGCCGCAGTTGACGGGTTTCATGGCGCAAACCGGGGGCGCGCTTCCGTTGCCTACGCGGATTCTGCTGCAGGTTCATCATGCGATCACGGGGTATTGGTGGGTCGGCGTGCTGGCAGTGGTCGGTTTAATCATTGGTTTCCGCGCGCTTGTTCGCAGTGAGGAAGGTCGCATCGGGTGGGATCGCTTCCGCCTACTGATCCCTGGATATGGCGGAGTTATCCGCCACCGCTATTACGCGCAGTTCTCGCGTACGCTGGGAACTCTAATGGAAAATGGAGTTCCGCTGCTTCGCGCACTGGATCTGGTAACTGAAATTGCTGGCAACCGTTTCCTCGAAGTTAAGCTTCGGGAGGTACGTAAGTCAGTGATCGACGGCGCTACACTCTCCGCTGCTTTGCAAGAGCAAAAACTGTTTCCAGATTTGCTTACTGATATGATGGCGGTAGGGGAACAGACGGGACATTTCGCCGAAACGATGCAAGCCATCGCCGACGTTTATGAGCGCGAACTGGACCGGAGCGTTGGCGTGATCTCGCAATTGATTCCGCCGGTCATCATCGTCGTAATCGCGGTCCTGGTTGGTCTGGTTGTCTTCAGTATTTTATCGGCTGTATTTGAGATGACACACAGTCTTCAATTCAGACCGCATTGAAAACTGAAACTTGCAAAGCGGGTTGTGTGCGAATAATCTCGGCAGGCCAATGTTCGTTCGCGCTCTTTTTGCGATCTTCTTCGCTGCGGTCTGCCGCGTAGGCGCGCAAGAAGCTTTGAGCGAGGCCCTGACCTCTCCGGCCGAAATAACTGCGCAGCCCTTGCCAGAAAGTGCCTGGCTTGATCTGCGCCAAAATGCGTCTCGAAATTCCAAAACTCAAAACACACCCGCTTGGGTCGAAGCGCTCACTCTTTTGCCTGGCCAAGCAACGGAAAGCGGTAGCACCGCGAAGAGCATCTTTCGCATTCGCGTAACGCAACCGGGTCCCGATTATCAAGTTCTCTTTTTCCGGTTGTTCTTCGACGATAAAGCCAATCAGCAGCCTGAATTGATCGCGTGGGATGAATCTGGTACACACATCTTGCGCTCAGGCACTCTCGGCATGGGAATGAATCTGCCGAGTTCAGATTCCGTCATCATTCCGATGACCGGCGCGTCTGCTATCGACATCGAGGTGCCCGGCGATGGAAAGACGATCCGCGGAGCTTATCTCGATTGGATGACAACCAGCGAAGTAGTGCATCCAGTGAACGCCGAACATCGTGACGTGATTCCCGAGCCGTTCTCATCCGTGCCCAGCCTCCACGCACCTCCGGAGGATGTTGAGAACTTTGGAACCGTCACTGCGACTCTGTCCGCTGACCCAATCCGCGTTGATGGAGAAACTCAGGAAAGCGCGGTGTTTCAATTTCCAATTGAAGCGCAACCACTAACAGCGCTGCTCACTTTCGAGATCGCCAATCCAGCCATCGATGCTCCACCGGAAATTTACCTTAACGGCCAAGATATCGGCCCGGTTTCTCTGACGTTGCCGGACCTGGCTGATCCAGGTTACCGTGGCGAAGCGGCGTCGCTTACGCCTCAAATGCATTTCCATTATACCGGGTGGCTGCGGGCGCAGAAAATTGTGCCGGCCACGATCTTGAAAGTGGGCTCGAACGATCTGGTGGTCGCCAACGGGGTTGGGAGCGGATCTTCGGCCATCCGCGCGACGCAGGTTCAACTAAAGTACATTTGGGACAAGTCGGATTATCTTCTGCGCGCCAGTCACTAGCAATTCTTGAAGACTTGGGTACTTTAATCGCGCACAAGGACAGAGGGTCCACATTCGATTGAGATGAAAACGAAAAGGAAACATCAGGGGTTCACGCTACTGGAGATCATGCTCGTGGTGAGCATCATCGTAATCATACTGGGAGTAGCGATTTCAAAACTCGGCAATACGACTGCCATCGCCAAGAGCATGCGTGTTCAAGCCGACGTGCAGGCGATCAAGACACAACTGCAACTTTACGAGAGTTTGAACGGTTTTTATCCAACAACGGAACAGGGTTTGCAGGCGCTGGTAACGCAGCCACAGAACGACCCGCGACCTGCTCGCTGGTATCAGTTGTTCAAGGACTTGCCAACAGATCCCTGGGGCAATGGTTATATTTACAAAAATCCTGGTCTGAAAAACCCGGGCGGTTACGATTTGTTTTCGGCAGGGCCAGATCGGCAAGCCGATACGGCAGACGACGATTGGGGTGGCGGTTAGCCGCGGTGCGCCAGGCTCTGGAGCTCTAATTCTTCGCGGGCGCTCCCCGGTAAGACCCCCTCGTTGCGGCGCCTGATGGTTGGGAAGCTCCAGGCGCTGATGTTCTCGGGTTTCGTGGAATCAAGCCACGCGAATGAGGCCGACCGGCGTCTTTGGGAATCAACTGTTGCAGTTCCGCCGGTACACCAGGAGGTAGTTTCGATACCGCTTGGTTAGGAACGCTACCAGGGTTAGGAATCGGGGCCGAAGGCATCGCGACCGAAGGGATCGGGGGCGTTACTCCTCTGGAAGCAGGGCCTACATTCGGCGCGGTCTGCGACAAGAGCGCCTGATTAAACGTGATAGTCGCAAAATTTCCGTCCTTGCTGATTGTCACCTTCGTTGCACCGACTTTGTCCGACCATTCGATGTTGGCGATGCTGTAGCCGTCCGCCGGCTCTTTGGTCGTAAGATATTTCTTGAAATTGTGGTCGGAAGTAGAAGCCAGCGTCACCATATCGCCATCAGGCGAACGCGCGGCGTTGGCGATGTAAAGGTCTTTTGCAAAATCAGGTGTAGCCGCAGGAGCTGCAACGGCTGTGGCGATTGCGAATGGCGACTGGTCCACCATCTTTGAGTAGCGATCGAAATTGAACTGTGGCGGCAAAACTTCCTCGGCCTGACTGTCGATCACTCCGAGAACAGCGAAAATCAACGTTAACGGAACGGAATATTTCATAGTCTACTTGGTATTATTACTTGGTTTTTTGCTCCGGCGCAAACCAGCGGGCGATCTTAAATTTGCCGCGCATCATTGTAGGATCGCTGCCATCGACGGTTAGATTAACATTTTCGAACACAACGAAAGCATCCGGCCGTTGGACGTCGTAAAGAAAATGCACCAACGGCGGCCAAGGGCTCTTAGTTTCAATGGAAGCAAAGACGGTCTGATGATAGGGAGTGGTCTCTCCGGCCCCAATTGCAGGATTCTCGACCAGCACGTTGTATTTGCCAGCCACCTGCTTCAGTTGATCAAGCAGGGCGGAGGCTTCTGCGGGATTGTTGAGGACTGGTTGATACTTGCCGATCCATTCCTCGCGTTTGGTCCAGAGATCCCGTTCTTTCACATAAAGAGCTTGCTCAGCCAACTTGGCACGACGCGCGGCCACTTCATTGTGCGCGACACCGAGTGCACCCACGATCCAATTCAAAATCCAAAGATTGAGCAGCACGAAGATGGTTCCGGCAACGACCCACGAGAGCACACGCTCCCGTGGATTCATTCGGTTGTACCACGCCGGCATCATTTTGCTTTTCCCTCTAATCGAAACTGCGCATGGTCGTTGGCCAAAATCCGGGGTGCAGCCATGTCAAATTGAAACGCTCGCAAGTCTGGATTCTTCTTTAGCTTCTCAACGAATTGGTAAGCCAGAGCAGCCGTGTTCGCTTCGCCGTCGACGGAAATCTGCCGCGCCGACTGGTTGTACGCTGTGATGCGCACATCGGACGACGGCAGACTTTCAAAAAGATGCAGCAGGACTTCGACCGGATAATACTGCGCGTCAATCGCCGGTGCGAGCGCTTTCCACTTTGCCTCTGTGGCGCGCACGAACTCAGTTCCAGGGGCATCGTGGGCTATACGGCTGTCAAACCGCGCTATCTCAAACCACAGCAGGCCAAGATACGCGAGCAAGAGTAGGAGAAGCGCGCCATAAGCGCCACCTATCCAAAGGAGTCGTCTTCGCCATTCCGCTTGTCTGACTAACTGCAGGCGGCGCCGTCGCCAGCTTTCTGGTAGAAGGTTCAGTTTGACCGGCGCGGGTGGCAGCTCGATACCAACTATCTCGGTGGGGCTGGACAAAATTCCCTGTACCATGTCGCGCATTTCATAACAGGTTTCGTCCAACAGCACATTCGGCGAGGAGGCATCTATCCCCTGTAGCTCGGCACTCAATCGCAGTTGCGGTAATTCAATTTGAAGCTGGTCGCCATTGGCGCCTTCAAACACCCGGGCAAGGCTCAGTTTGCCGTTCTCTGTCACCGCGTAAACGAGCGTCTCACCTTCTGGATAAATAAAAACAGCATTGCCGTTGGGAGCATGGGTGCTCGCACGCTGTGCGGCATACACTGTAATTTGTCGCGGGATGTAACCGCACTCCAGTAGGGGTGAAGCCATCTCAGCAAGCTGTTCATTTCTGATTGCAACGGCTGAAACCACACTCTCGCTCTCATTTTGCTCGATCAGCTCAAAATCGGTCGTTACTTCATCGGCCGAGAACGGCAGTAGCTTCTCGATTTGGATCCGAAGCATTTCCGGAAACTCCGACGGATCAACACTCGGCAGACGAAATCGCTGGGCGAGCACGGCTGAAACAGGCAAGCCAAGGACAAAGTCGTCGGTCGCAGCAAGTAGCGAGACCGCTTCTTCCAACGTTTGCAGCTTGCGTACATTCCACGAGCCGTTTTGCTCAGCCGACCGGAGAAAATTCCAGCCGTGTGCCGTTGGAATTATGAAAATGGATGGAATCCCGGGCTCGATATCAAAGCTCCTTCCAGCTGAATACTTGAGGCCGACCGACTCCCAGTGGCTGCTTCACCACAACCATCTCCACAGAGCGCATAACATCGCCTGATCTTCCTACACTCAGGATGCGCAAGACGGGCCCTCTAAATTGAACCAAGGCCTGAATCTGCTGAAATTGCTGTGGATTCAAACCTAACGCAGCTTGGACCTCAGGCGGCACCGATGTTGCAGCAGTTGTGGTGAATTGAAAATCATCAGCCGTCCCATCGATTCCATCGGGCCCTTGCCTTAGCTGAAGAAAACGATCGACAGAATCGTCGCCCATGCCTGGCAAGGCACGCAACACGTCGCGCGATGCCGATGCGAGATCAATCTGACCACAGGTGCCTATGACGGTGAAATCTTGGTCCCAACCGGGCCTGGAAGTAAATTCAGCCCAGCCAAAGACTTTCTTGAGTTCATCCATAGAGGTTAGCGGTGCGTGCGCCGGACGATAGTCGTCGCTCTCCTCTGGAGCGTTCATGTGATGAAGTCCTCTATTTGGCGAAACCCAATCAAGTAAGGAATCCATCATGACGTCGAGATCATTCAGTTCGATGCCTTTGAGCGTGAGATATTGGCGCAGAATTTGCAGCTTCTTAGGATCCTCTCCCATTGTGAGGAAATTCAAGTTTAAGCGGCCGCACTCACCGATCATCCGGACGTCAAATCTTTCTCCTCCGCCCAATTTCATATGTAAGTTCGGGGAGTCGGGCTTGATCGTGGGGTTCAATGCAATGTCCGCACCTGAAGAGGCCATCGCTTCGGCTTCTACAATGCGGTTTGCATAGCTGGAAACGGTGAGTCGCGAATTGATGTTGATCGCCCACGCGATCACCATCGCGCTGAGCAAAAATAAAGCCCAAAGTGCTAAGAGCAGCGCAGCTCCCGCATCTGATTTCGACGTTGCAAAGGGCGGCTTCATGAGATCGATCGTCAATATGGTGTTCGTCGCAGTGGAATAATTGTTTCCCACGGCACGGCTGAGTCGGCGCGTCCCACAGTAACCTTAACAAGCAACGGTAACCTTCCTCCTAGGGGCCATCGGGGCAACCAGTTGTTGGCATTCGCATCGAAGTAGCTAATTTCGAGGCTGTTCACATCCTTGATCAACGGCACCCAAGTCTCGCGTGACTCCCCGGTGTCAGAATTCTCTTGCGCTTTTCGCAAAAAACCGAGATTCAGCCGGCGGCCGTTTTCGTTCTCAGGCTGCAAGCGCAGCACAACGGTAAAATCGCCCGGCGCATAGCGCGTAAGCAGTCCGGGGCCTGCGGTGCTTCTCCACTCAATCTCATCGCGCTCGCGATCGCCTAATTTGAATGGCTCTCCAGTCAGGTTGGCACGCAAAGGACTCAGGCTTTGCCATTCAGCAGTGAGCAGATCACGCAACCCGTCATATTGCGCATCCGCCGCGGCCGTATCCGATGAGAACTGCAACGCAATCATATTGGATTGCACAAAGCGGAAAATCGCCACCGACATCATCCCGAGAATTGCCACCGCCAGCATGATCTCGATCAGTGTGAAACCGCGATGGTAGAGACATCGCGCTGCGCCGCATGGATATCGCAGCGCGATGTCCCTACCAGTTCGCCGATTCCTCGTGTTATCCGGACCGATAAACATAAAATTGAATCTGTTTCGATTGCGGGACGCCGGCGTGCTGCCAGTAAGCAGTCAACGTCACAAAGTTGATCCCGCTTATGAGCGTGTTATCCGGTTCGGTCAAAGGCGCGGGAGCGCTTTTCTGGATTAATTTTACCATGCCGTAACTGCTCTTGATCTTGAATTCCTTTTCAGCGTCGGGCACAACCCTCGTAGCTTGAATTTCCGCCATGCGATCGGATAAGATCTGCCGCATCGCGCTCTCTTCCGCGCTAATCGTGCTTGCATTGAGACAATTCTGTACCGCGCGTCCAAGCGCGATGACACCGATTGCAAAGATCGCCACGCCGATCAAAACCTCGTACAGTGCAAAGGCTTTAAAGCGTTGGAGTGCTAAAGCGTTAAAACGGGTTGGCCTTGCCCGCTTCAACGGTTCGACGTTTAGGGACTTCAACGAATCTCTACCTTGCTGCATACTGCGTAACCTCTGCCTGCGCCGTCAGGGGTGAATAATTCGCCGTCCACAAACCAGCGGGACCTTTGAACTGAACAATCGCGGGTTCACAATTTCCCGATGGCCAGAATATCCACTCCGCCGGATGCTCTTCGGCCAATGCTGCTGGCAGGGAGAGTCTCAGCAACGTTCCCCTGCTGAGACGAAATTCAGACGCCGGTTTGGCTTCCTCGTCCTTTGCAAAAGTTTCCGGACGCAGCAGGACGCTGTTTTTGCCCCAAACAATAATGTAAGGGCGACGCTCAGTCACACTTCGCTCGTGTGCCTGGCGCACAAGATCGTTGAATCCATCCAGGGATTGCTTCAGCCGCCTGCTTGCGACCACGCCGGTCAAGCTGGGAACTGCCAGCATGAGCAATAGCATCAGGATGAAAATGGACAGCGAAATCTCGACTAAAGTAAACGCCCGAAAACGTTGCACCGCCGAAGTTACTCGATTGACGCAAAATCACAACCACGCGCCTCTCACGCCAAGCATGCTCAGGCGAGGGGCACGCGGCCGTGCACTACGGTGAAGGCGATAGTCTGCGTCCACCAATTTGAGTCGGCGCAATGATTGAGAAATGTGTCCACCAGCACGTCTTTAAGTTTGCCGGAAGTTATCAGATCGCCACGAAGCTCGGTGATCGTCTGCGTCCAGTAGTCAGCCCATCGCGAGCCTCCGTTGTAGATTGCGCTTTCCGCATTGCCGTTTATTTGCGTTAGGCCCAGCGCTGCGAGTCGCGGCGCCAGCTCACGCCCGATGTAGTAATCGATCCCGCGTTCGCGCGACCACGCGAGCCATCCATCCCAAAACGTTCGGACTTCCGGCGGCTCGGCGACGCTGACGGGGAGAAAATCAGGCTCAATGAGTAGAAGCGCACCGCCAGGACGCACGCTTGCAGCCAAATTCTTAGTTGCCGCTTCTACATCCGCAATATGATGAAGCACAGCGCGAGCGGTTACGAGATCGAAGCTGCCGCGCTCCACCGGACCAGCAACTATGTCGTCTTGGCGCAATTCAAGATTGGGCGTGCGCACTTCGATTAGCGACAGGTCCAGATCGACCGCCACTGCTTTCCCTCCAGGACTTACCTGCTCAGCAAGCCATGCTGAAATCGATCCATTGCCACATCCCACTTCGAGTGCCCGCGCGCCGGGCTTAATAATTCCGAGCGCCTCGATGTGCCGGCGATGCATCGGATCGAGCAATTCTGACATTAACGCCAGGCGTTTCCCCTCGCCTTTCAAATCATGACCCAAAACGTATTTCGACATTTTCGATACGATGCTAGTTGACGGTGGCGGCACCGGCAATCGTTGCTCTATGAAATAATGAATCGGCGTGTGCCTTCGCCCTCAGCAAGTAGTCGCTAAAAAAAAGCAATCAATCGGCAGCAGTCACCTCGTCCCTGTGATAAACTTCAGCGCAAATGAAGCCTGCTCTGCGCATCGGCGTTATCGCAGCGGCGTTTCTTGTGGCCGCGATGCTGCTTTGGCAGGGAGTTACGGCACACGGCGCGCCTGATCCAATGCGCCCCAACACGAGCCCGACCGTCGCGTTCCTCGACATCGGGATTCTCGTTTTTCGAGAGGGATTGGAATGCATTCTTGTGTTGGCTGCCATCACTGCCAGTATGACAGGTGCCAAACGCGTGCATCGCCAACCGGTCGCGCTCGGTGCGGGCGTGGCGTTTGTCGCCAGCTTGATTACGTGGGTTATAGCAGTGCGCATCGTCGGCTCGCTCAGCGACAACGTATCCGCACTCGATTTGCAGGCTGCCACGGGGCTTCTGGCAGTCATTGTTCTGCTGGTGATTATGAACTGGTTCTTCCACAAGATTTATTGGGGCGGATGGATTCGCGCGCATAATCGCCGCCGCAAAGCGTTACTCGAAAATGCGCGCGGCTCCGAGATCTCGCAGCGGCGCCTCTGGTTTGGATTGGTCCTTCTCGGATTCACTTCTCTCTATCGGGAAGGATTCGAAGTCGTCCTGTTTCTGCAGAGCTATCATCTGAGACTGGGCGGCGGAGTGGTGCTGAAAGGAGCACTGCTGGGGATGATGCTTACGGCCATGGTGGCCGTGCTAACCTTTGTTCTCCAGCAGCGCCTGCCGTACCGCAAAATGTTAATCGTTACCGGCATTCTTCTCGGGGTCGTGTTGCTGGTTATGGTAGGCGAGCAAGCGCAGGAAATGCAGCTGGCACATTGGATTTCCACTACTCCAATCGATTCCCTGAAAGATTATTTGCCGCCTTGGATGGGCCTCTGGTTTGCGGTATTCCCAACAGTTGAAACGCTCGTCGCCCAGCTTATCGCAGCAGTGTTGGTGATTGGTTCGTATTACGCTGCAAGGCATTTCAGCGGCGGCTCAACCACTGGGTCGGCGCCTGCCCCGCACGCGCCCGAGATGGCTGCGATTAACGCCTAACAAACGATTTCGAAACGCGCTTGGAGGACGGCGCTAGGCTACGCCTAAAATTTTCCCGTCGGATCTCGCGCGGTTAACAGGAGGCAGTTTCGCGAGTTCGCCGCGGGTTAGCGCGATTCCAGTTGAACCAAGTCGCAAGCTTTTCACTTTAGGCGGATGATTACGCCGAATTGCCGTTCCGTTAACCTGGTTCGAATCGCGTTCGCTGTTTCTGTTTTTCTTTTTCCAGCTTCTCTTCGAAGCGCTCCATCCCCGACTCCCGCACCGTCCGGTGCAATCGATGAAAAGCTGTTCAATGGGATGCGTTGGAGACAGATTGGTCCGTTTCGCGGCGGTCGCGCGCTCGCAATCGAAGGTGTGGTCGGCGAACCAGATACGTACTACTTCGGAGCGGTCGCGGGTGGAGTCTGGAAGACGACAGATGGCGGCGCAAACTGGATTCCGCTTTTCGACAAACAACCGATTTCTTCGATAGGCGCAATCGCGGTCGCCCCATCCGATCACAATGTGATTTACGCCGGTACGGGCGAAGCGGCCATTCGCGGTAACACGACGTACGGGACTGGAGTCTTCAAATCGATCGACGGCGGGAAAAGCTGGGAGAACGTCGGATTGAAAGATACTCGGCAGATCGGTGCGCTCATTGTCGATCCAAGAAATGAGAACGTGGTCCTCGTGGCGGCGTTAGGTCACGCCTTTGGCCCAAATCAGGAGCGTGGAATCTTTCGCACAAGTGATGGCGGCAAGACCTGGACGAAAGTTCTCTCGAAAGATGAAAACACTGGCAGCATCGACGTCGTTTTCGATCCGCATAATCCGAACATCGTCTTCGCATCACTCTGGCAGGCGCGACGACAGCCATGGTTTTTCTCCAGTGGCGGCCCGGGAAGCGGCCTTTATCGGTCAGAAGATAATGGTGTTACGTGGAAACGTCTCGAGGGCAAGGGGCTTCCTGGCGGGATCCTTGGGAAAATCGGCATCGCCGTTTCTGGAGCGGATTCTAACCGAGTCTATGCAATCATCGAGGCGAAGGACGGCGGTCTCTACCGCTCTGACGATGCGGGGCAGCATTGGACCCGGGTGAATGACGATGGGCGGTTTCGTCAGCGCGCCTGGTATTTCAGCAAGGTTTATGCTGACCCAAAATCCACCGATACGGTTTATCTTCCAAACACCGGGCTTTTCAAATCGGTCGATGGTGGAAAAACTTTTAATCTGTTGGCGGCGCGGCATGGAGATCATCACGGACTGTGGATTGATCCGACAAATCCAAACCGTATTGCAAATGTGAGTGACGGTGGCGCCAGTATCTCAACTGACGGCGGCAAGAATTGGACGACGCAAAACAACCAGCCCACCGCGCAGTTTTACCACGTCGCTGTGGACAACGCGTTCCCTTACCACATTTACGGCGCGCAACAGGACAATTCGAATGTGGGTATCGCTAGCCGCAGCGATTCCGGCGTGATCGGACGCGAAAATTGGTTCGTAGCCGGCGGCGGAGAATGCGGCTTTGTCGTGCCTGATCCGCGCGATTGGCATATCATTTATTCAAACAGCGAAGGCTACATTAATCGCTACGACAAAAATAAGGAGGAAGTGCAGGACGTCAGTCCGGTTCCTCTGGATAATTCCGGGCATGGCGCTGTCGATCTTGTCCATCGCTTTCAGTGGGTCTCGCCGCTCATCCTTTCACCGCACAGCCCGGATGTGCTCTACACCGCTGCCGAATGCGTTTTCAAATCAACCGACCACGGACAAAGCTGGACGCAAATCAGCGGTGATCTCACGCGCAACGACAAATCGAAGCAACAACCAAGCGGAGGTCCGCTAACGAACGACATCACATCGGTCGAATATTACGACACGGTATTTGCGCTCGCTGAATCGCCAGTAACAAAAGGAACCATCTGGGCAGGCACAGACGACGGCCTCGTCCAGGTCACGACTGATGACGGCCAGCATTGGTCGAACGTCACACCTAAAATGCCGGACTGGAGTACTGTCGATCTCATCGAAGCGTCGCCGCACGACGGCAGCACGGCTTATGTGGCAGTGGATCGACATAAACTCGACGACTTCAAGCCATACATTTTCAAGACGAGCGATCTCGGGAAAACTTGGAGCCCGATTGTGCATGGAATCCCCGATGGCGGCTATGTACACGCCGTGCGCGAAGATCCCAAACGTAAAGGTTTGCTCTACGCCGGGACAGAGCTCGGAGTCTTCGCCTCGTTCGATGACGGTGCGCACTGGCAGCCATTACAATTGAATCTGCCGGTGACGCCGATTCACGATCTCGTGGTCAAAGATGACGATCTGGTTGTCGCGACGCATGGGCGCTCTTTCTGGGTGCTCGACGATTTGTCGCCGATCCGCCAAGTGAACACGCAATCGGCTCAGGCAGATGTCATTCTCTATCAACCACAGACCGCGTTGCGTTTGCATTACCCGGAGGAATTCGACAAACGCCAGCCAGTCGGTGATAACCCGCCGCCCGGGGCGATCATTGATTATTGTTTCAAGACCGCGCCCAAAGAAGAGGTCTCACTCGATATCCTCGACAGTTCGGGCAAAGTCGTCAGGCATCTTTCCAGCAAAGAGAAAAAAGAAGGCGAGCAACCGCCTGAGTGGCCCGATCGCGTCGAGCGCGTGAAAACGATTCCAGCAAATGAAGGGATGAATCGGTTCGCGTGGGATTTGCGGTACGATGATCCGATTCAAATTCCGGGCGCGTTTTATTCTTCGACAGGGCCGAAGGGCCCGCTTGCGTCGCCCGGTGATTATCAGGTGAAACTAACCGTCGGCAGCAAATCGCAGACTGCGCCCCTTCATTTGGTGATCGATCCGCGAACAAAAGGACAGGAAGCTGGGTTGCAAAAACAATTCACATTAGCAACCCAGGTGAACGATCGGATTTCGCAATTGCATCAGGCGGTCAACGAAATCCGCGATCTCAGATCGCAAATTCAGAACCTGCACAAGCGTTTCGGCGACGATCAACGCTTAAAGCCAGCGCTCGCGGCAGCAGACGATCTCGATCACAAAATGTCCGAGGTCGAGCAGAAGCTGATTCAGGTGAACATGAAAGGTTCCGAAGCAAACCTCGCTTTTCCAAACATGTTGAATGAGCGGTTTGACACGTTTAGTCACACAATCGAAGGGGGCGATACTGAGCCTACCAAGCCGCACCTCGATGTGTTCCAAACATTGAGTAACCAGCTCGACGAGCAGTTGAAAAAATGGGCCCAGCTCAAGAATGACGATTTGCCCAAGGTCAGCGAATTGATCAAACAAGCGAACTTGCCCGCGCTGATCATCACTGAGCCGAAGAAGACTTAATCGTGACCAGTGATTCTGAGGAGCACAGGCTGCTAGTCCGCCGCGGGACGGATTCGCCGTGGCGAACCTGTAGCTCGCGGCAGCTCGCGGCGAAGATTTTCTGTCATTCCGACCGGAGTGGAGGAATCTCTTACTGTTTCTGCTTTCCAGCGCTAACGATGCTAAAAAATGTCTAGAGATGTCTCGGCTTCGCTCGACATGACAACAAGGATCGACAAGGCCGTGATACTGGCAGCGGGACGCGGCACCCGTATGCGCAAACTCACAGCCGAATTTCCCAAGCCAATGATCGAAGTCCGCGGCAAGCCAGTGTTGCAGCATATCATCGACGGATTGCGCGACGCAGGGATGGGCGAGCTGCTTGTTGTCGTTGGGTATCGCGCTGATGCCGTGCGGGATTTTTTCGGTGACGGTCACCACTACAAGATCGGTATTCAATATGTGACGCAGACAACACAGGATGGGACCGGTCGCGTTGTGGATCTTGCCCGCAATTTCGCCGGAGGTCGTCCATTCATTTTGAGCTACGGCGACATCTTGGTCGATCCGATGAACTACAAACGCGTTGCAAATCTTCCCGACAACGTTGAAGCAGTCGTCACGGTCACGCGCGGTGAGGACGTGAGCAAAGGCGGTGCGGTCTTTCTGAATGAGCGGATGGAGCTTCTCGATCTTCGCGAAAAATCACAACGCGACGAACTGACGAGCCCATGGTACAACGCCGGGCTCTATGCCTTTCGACCCAGCATTTTCGAATTCACGGCAAAATTGCAACCATCACCGCGCGGTGAGTACGAATTGACCGACGCGATTCGCGATCTCGCGCAATCCGGCAAAAAAGTGCAAGCGGTCGAGTTGACTGGAGAATGGGCCGATGTGCGCGACCCTGAAATTCTCGCGAAGTTGAATCGACAATTGTAGAGCAGACGCTCCGCCTGCTGAGCCCAAATTGGGCAACCACAGTGCTTGCCCTACAATGAAATAGCGACCTCAGCGCGTTTGTTCGGCCGGCTCCGCAGATGGTTCTTCCCCGATTTCTTCCTCGATCTCGCGTCGCCACTCGCGGGAGAGCCATGGCCGCAGAACTCCGTAAAGCAAGTAGGATAGAAACAGGACCGCTGGCATCCACTCGTAATTCATCACGGTAAAAATGAGAACAAGGATGATAGCAAGGAAACGCGGAATCGATTTCTTCGTCTTCCAATTCACGGCCTTAAAGCTCGGATATTGAAATCGGCTGAACATCATGAAGGAAAGGAAGAGCAACAACGGCGGCAGAACGAAGCGCCAGTTGCCGAGGTGATGTTCGCCTTCGGCAAGCCAAAGCAGAAACAGCGTGATTGACGCAATCAAACCGGCAGCCGCGGGTATGGGAAAACCGGTGAAAGTATTCTGATGATTGGGTCCGTTATGCATCGTCGCCGCCGAATTAAAACGGGCCAGTCGCAGCGCACCGCAAGCCAGATAAATGAACGCGATGATCCAGCATGCGCGAGGGAACTCCTGCAGCACGACGCGATAAACCATCAACGCCGGGGCAAGCCCGAATGAGACAATATCCGCAAGCGAATCGAACTCGCGCCCAAACGGACTCTCGTGTCCACCCAGGCGTGCGATGCGTCCATCCAAGAAATCAAAAACAAATGCGCCGAGAACAAACCAAATGGCTTCGTGAAAGCGATCAGAGGCAAGATCGGCATTAGTGCTTTGCAAAAGAGCGCCTTCCAAGATTTTGAGCGTGGCGGTAAATCCGCAAAACAGATTGCCTGCCGTCATCAGATTAGGCAGAAGATAGATTTTAGAAGGCTGCTCGTTCATGAATTCATCGAACTCCTTCAGCTTCGCATTCAGCTAGCATTCTCTGTCGCCTCTCCCTTCACAAGGGAGAGGGTAGGGTGAGGGTTCTGCTGTTGCGAGGCGGATTCCCCGCTAGCCTGGTTTCCAGTTTCCGTCACAGACTCTGGTAGACGCGCGACGATTGTCGATCCGCCAAAAACGTGGTCTCCCACTTTCACGAGCAATTCAGCGTTAAACGGCAAATATAATTCCGTTCGCGAACCGAAGCGAATCATTCCGAACCGGTCCCCTTTTTTCAATTCGTCTCCGACTTGCGCCCACGCCACGATGCGTCTCGCAATTGCTCCCGTGATCTGGCGCACCACAATCGTGACGCGTGGATTTTCAAAAGCCCATGTCATCGATTCGTTCTTCTCGGAACAGTCCAGACGGCGCGCATCGAGACAAAGTCCCTCGCGGTGCTGTCGGTAGATGACTCGACCATCAATCGGCGCGCGATTCGTATGGACGTCGAGGATCGATAAAAAAATCCCGACGCGTCGCGTCTTCGTTTTGAGAACGTGGTTTTCGTCCCATTCGACTATGTCCATCACTCTGCCATCGGCAGCAGCCACGATTAGATTCAAATCTCGCGGCACCGTTCGCTCCGGATCGCGGAAAAAAGCAACAGTGCAAAAAATCAGCAATAAAAAGATCAGTGATAACCACGTTGAGAACAATGCAGCGACAACGCCAAGCAGTACAAAAAGCGCTAAAATCCAGCGTGCTTCAGTAAGCGTTTGCAGACGCATAAAGGGCTCTATTTTCAAAGGCCAAAAGTGTTCGGTCAAGCTGCCAAAAATTGGTACCGAGCCATTGGCCGCCGAACCACAATATCGTGGGCTCCGGAGCCTGCTGGCTCCAACCTGTAGCGGAAATAACCTGCTCAAAACCACGATATTATTAGTTGTTTCCAAGCCGTTTCTGGCTATCCTCCTTTGTGCGGGTCGCTTGGCCCCACTTTTATGCCGCAAGCTCAAGCAGAAATCCCGGTTGAAAAAGTATCTCGCAGCTCGACCGGAATCGCCAGCACTCAAAAATATGACGCGGCGCAAATTGACAAGTTAGAAGGTCTCGAAGCGGTCCGGAAACGGCCCGGAATGTTCATCGGAGATCCGGATGAGAGAGGGCTGCATCACCTTGTTTACGAAGTCGTCGACAATTCCATCGATGAACACCTCGCGGGATTTTGCACCAAGATAGAAGTGACGATTCATGTCGATGGATCGATCTCAGTGCGCGACAATGGGCGGGGAATCCCTACGGATATCCATCCCAAATGGAAGATGCCGGCAGTCGAGCTGGTGCTGACAAATTTGCACGCTGGCGGGAAATTTGGACAAGGCGCATACAAATATTCCGGCGGCTTGCATGGCGTGGGCGCGAAATGCACAAACGCGCTTTCGGAATGGTTCAAAGCCGAGGTATCTCGCGACGGCAAAGTCTATCACATGGCTTTCGCCAGAGGAAAAACGACCGATAAACTCACTGTCATCGGCGAGGTCAAAAACAAAAAGACTACCGGCACCCTTATCACTTTCTTGCCTGATCCGACCATTTTTACAATTACGACCGAGTTTAAGTTCGAACGTCTGGCCGCGCGGTTGCGCGAACTGGCATTTCTTAATCCGGGTCTTGAAATCACACTTACAGACGAGCGTGCCGACCCGGCGAAGAAAGAGACATTTTTTTACAAGCACGGCATCGAAGAATTCGTAAAGCAGCTGGGCGAAAATAAACAGGTTCTGCATCCCAAGCCGATCGTTATTTCACGTCAGCGTGACGAAGTCTTTATCGATGTTGTTCTGCAATACAATGACAGCTACAACGACCAGATTTTGCCGTTTGCGAATTCAATCGCGAACCCAGATGGCGGCACGCATTTAACGGGGTTCCGCACAGCGCTCACGAAGGCAATCAACCAATACTCACGGCAAAACAATCTTTTGAAGGAGAAAGATCCTTCGATTTCCGGAGATGATGTGCGCGAAGGATTGATTTGCGTGCTCAGCGTCAAATTGCCCAATCCACGCTTCGAATCGCAGACCAAGGTGAAGCTCGTGAACACCGAGATCGACGGCATTGTAAACTCGGTCGCCTATGACGGGCTAATGACTTACTTCGATAAGACTCCGCCGGTTGCCCGACGAATTTTTGAAAAAGTCCTCACAGCGGCTCGGGCGCGTGAAGCTGCGCGAAAAGCGAGAGAAACAATCCGCAAAGGCGCTCTTACTGGCGGCGGACTGCCCGGGAAACTGGCAGATTGCTCGGAGCGCGACCCGGAATTGACCGAGCTCTACATTGTCGAAGGCGACTCAGCGGGCGGCTCCGCGAAGCAAGGTCGTGACCGTCGGTATCAAGCGATTTTGCCGATCCGAGGAAAACTCATCAACGTCGAGAAAGCGCGCGAAGATCAATTTCTTAAAAATGCTGAGATCCAAGCGATGATCACGGCAATTGGCGCGGGCATCGGCAAACCGAAGGAGGAGGCCAATGGCAAGGACGAAGGCCGGTTCGATCTCTCAAAGCTGCGCTACGGACGCATCATTATCATGACTGACGCAGATGTAGACGGCTCTCACATTCGCACTCTGTTGCTCACCTTCTTTTTCCGGCAGATGACCGAGTTGGTGCGTGCCGGGAGAATTTACATCGCGCAACCACCGCTTTACCAGATCAAGCGAAAAAAACGCGAAGAATATGTAGACGACGACGCACGGTTAAACAAAATCCTCATTTCGCTAGGCGCAGAAGATGTGCGCCTGAAAAACCTGGCCGATGATAAAGAAATCACTCCGACGCAACTAAAGGACATTCTCGAATCACTCGAGAAACTCGCCAAGCTTAGCGAAGCAGTGCGCCGTCACGGTGGCGATTTTGAAACTTATCTCTCTCACCGGAATTCCAAAACGGGCAAGCTCCCAAACTATTTGGTAAAGGTGCGCGATGGAAACGAGGAGACCGCCCATTATTTTCACGACGAAAAAGCGGTCCGAAAATTTCATCAGGAAAATCTCGATCTGAACTTGTTCGATACGCAGATCGGTCAGGAATTGCTTCCCCTGGATGCGCCTGTGCGAGCTGATGGCAGCCGACGACGTGGCAGACTGGTCGAGCTACACGAATCCGCCGCGATCGAAAAGATCATTGCCGAACTGGCCCGCAAAGGATTGAAAGTCGATCATTACGCGACCGGCGACCACCCGATCTTCGAGTTGATCGAAGGCGAAGGGGACAAAGCCGTCTCGCACCCGTTGTTTTCGATCCCAGAGA
>QHNR01000147.1 GCA_003218475.1 Verrucomicrobiota bacterium
CCGTATTTAATAAGCGGAATGAAGCAGGGCTGGGCTTTTGCTTGGCGTTCATTAATGGCTGCGGAAATTTACGTGACAATCCTCACCGGCTTTGGTCTTGGCCATTTGCTTCATTACGGGCGCGAACTAAACGCGATGGACCAAGTCATCGGTATCATGCTGGTGATTGTTCTTATCGGGTTGCTGGCGGACAAAACCTTATTCTCGCCTTGGGAGCGGTTCTTGCATCGACGCTGGGGAACTGGGAGAACGTAAGGAGCGCCTGATCACGCGCGTTTGGGGCTAAGCAATGCTATGTCTGAATCGTGGCGCCGGTCAGTAGCCGAACCGAACATCAAGTTCCGCTAGCGCGTCCGCAGCATATTTCTGATCCTCAGCCGAAAGATACTCTCGATAACCTCCTACCTTTCCGCGGCGCACCTTGAACGATTCAGGATCGCGCACGTCGCCTGGGTGCAGGATTTTCGAATCAAAGGCACCCGCTGCTTCCAGCTTTTGCATGTTCTCGAATCGAGAGAACTCCAGCGCATCGTGAAACATGGTCATGTCGGGCGCAGATTCTCCGAGCACGGCAAGTAAGTCTCGGAAATATTCTGCCGGCGAGGCGCGGAGCGATTCATATCGAATTACGATGAAATCGTCGCGCCCGGAGAACTCTTTAATCCAATTGTTCATCGTGTTTACGATGGCGTGCACGCCGAATCTTCTGTCGCGCAGCATCTCGCTGACACTCTTTCGTCTGAGTTCGACCGGAGCATGCGGATCGCGCCTCGTTAACTGGAGGTAAAGAGAAACGAAACAATCGCGTGGGTCTCGCGCGAGTAGAATGATCTTTGCCCGGCTAAGCTCTCTTCGTGGGACCAGATATTTGCCGCGCAATCTGTCCCAACGATCGCCTTTAGTCCTGTGCTCGAACAGATCATGAGAAAATATCAGCCGGGGAATCCCTGGCTGGCAGTAACGTTCCGGCCGCAACGTAAACTCAACACCGAAGCGCTTGCAGAAGTATGCGCACAGAAAAGCACGAATCCATGTGCGTCCGCTTTTGGGCACCGAAAGAATGATGACTTCCCCGCCAGAAAGTGCACTGGCACGGCTGCTAAAATTGCGCCGGGTCCATCGCGAAGTTGGATGCCAAAATCGAGAGCGCGAGACGGACTTATCCGTGGCAGGAAATCCGGAAAGCGCTCGGGCCGGACTCTCCTTGTAGACGGCTGGCTCTTCCGAGGGGGTCCCGGCCAAAGATTGAGATGTTATTTCGATCGCCATTCAGCTCGCGCCGCAGAACTATTGCATCAGAACGCAAAAAGGGGTAATTGTTCAAGCATAATTATTTTGGGGGCGTACTGGCTTCGACTCATCGTTGGAAGCGCAGACGGCATGTCGAGGATGGTTCGTTGGCCTCGTTAAAAACCGGACCAAAACAATAAACGCAGAAAACGAAGGTCTCGCTCTCGCGGCTTAATTGACCGCGACGTTTGACGCTGGACGCCTGCTACGGCGGCAAACGTGGACAGCAGGCTGGCGAATCGGCGGAGCGACCGCGCCGGTTCGTGAATCGATTTCGCGGACGCTCGGGAGGCGGCAGTGCGCCGGCGCATGGCTTGGCTCCTCAGAATTTATCGCCGGATAAACATGTAGATGTTCGCGTGGATAGCGACGAGGACAGGGGTTCAACTCCCCTCGCCTCCAAATCCTCAATCGGCCACAAAGCGGCATTATCTTCTCCGCTGAAAGGGTTTATGTCGGAGTCGGGAGTTTCGTCGTTTTTCAGCCCAGCCCCCAACTGACGTACGCCTTTTTGTATATAGCTGTATACAGCATCCCAGTAGTGAACAGGCGGCATCAGGTTGAACCACGCGTTCGCCTCTGCGTCTGTAGCATTTCGTTTGTAGCTCCTGATGATTTCTCTGGGGGAGTTTCCCATTTCCTCAGCCAGTTGATCTAAATTACCCTTGAGTTGACGGATTCGGTAGCTCGCATAGCTGTGTCTCTCGCCATTGGGAATGCGTCTTACGCCCGCTATGTCCGCCAGCCGGAGCATCTTCTTGATGTAAGCTCCCTTATATTTCCAAATCTCCCCTCGGCAGTTTGCGAATGGTCGCAGCCAAGCTTCGACAACCGGCTGCAAGGGAATAGAGCGGTTCGGCTTGCTTCGAATCTTTTGCCCAGTGATGTACAAGATGCCGTCGTCCCAAATCAACGCGTCCCAACGCAGAGGAGGGCGTTTCGCGCGTTCAGCATGAAATTCAGCCGGTCGAAGTCCCTCAAATCCACCTAAAACAAGGGCCGGTATCAGGTCAATGTCGCTCTCCAGCGCAGCCGTCAAACGCCTTTCCATTTCTTCCGGCGTATAAATCTCCACTTCTGCTCGTACGTCGGGTTGAGGCCGACGGACTTTCTGAAATTCGGTTTTACCTATATCTGGAATTGCGTTTAAAGCGTCGCGGGCGAACAGGGACAAGCTAACTAGCGATCCAAGATTGTTTATCCGGGTTTTCGCACTCCACAGCCTGCCGGTTCGTTGGTCTGTTTGTGCAGCAAGCCAGTCAGAAATGTCGAGCATTGGTATTTCATGGATTTCGTGATTACCAAAATCCTTTTCGAACCTCCGAAAATGCTTCTCTAGGTGACGATGCACTTCATTGACGGAGTGCCACTCGTTCTTGCCGTCGCGCCTGATTTGATCCGTGACCTTAATCGTACCGGTGCGCCACATGCTTTGAACTTGCAGCCACGTAAATGGCCCGCTGGTGTCGCCATCCTTCTTGAGCCAGTAAAGTTCGGTCATTGTGAATCCAAATTTCTCCCGATGTTACTAAGGAATGGGAGACGCGAAAAAAAAAGCGACCTACCACTCTTTGAAATCGCCCGCGTGCTCGTGTGTCTCGATCACGTTGCCTGATTCATCGTAAACGCGAATCACAGCAGCATGTGAGCGGCTGTAGAATTTCGCATACCCCGACTGCATTCGCGACAGCATTAGCATCACCATACTAGAGTCGACCGAATGGCAGCAATCGGAAAAGCTTGACGCGCGTCAGCGACTCACTCTAAGAATTGCGAATGAAGAAACAATTCATTCTTTTTTGTGTGACCCTGATCGCGGCTGCTCCTGTTTGCTTCGCTCAGGCTAGTCCGGCAAAGCCAGCTAAATCAGCTTCAAACGAAACCGCGATAACTGATTTGGAAAAATCTGCATGGGAATCGTACAAGAACAAACAAGCTGACGCGTTCAGGAAGCTTATGTCGAAAGATTACTACGGCACGTATGCCGAGGGGATTAAGAATTTGGACAGGGAAGTTGCGGACATGGCGAAGACCGATCTGCGCGAGTATTCACTTGCCGATATGAAAGTCGTCTTCCCCAGCGCGGACGTTGCCGTGATTACGTACAAAACGACGATTCAGCTGACTTCCGAAGGCAAGGACATGTCTGGTACATATAACAGCGGGAGCATTTGGGTGAAGAAGGGCGGAAAGTGGCTTGAGGTTTTCCACACTGAGGCTAAGGCTCAGTAAAACTGAGCGATTCCGCCAATTGCGTTGGGCTAAGACATTCAATCACACTGGGCCGGGAATGTGTAGCCGTTAAGCGCAGCATCCTGACGCCACCTTGATCTTTGCCGGAGCGGATTTGGTAAACGTGCTCAGATTTCGTCGAAGCGTCTATACTAAGTATGCGAGGGTATCGGGAAAATTCCCATGGTGAAATCGTGAAAAACGTTTCGAAACCAAGCGGAGAATTTTATGTTTAGTATGGTGGCGATGACGGTCGTTACGGTTGGTTGGGATTACCAGGGTGCAGCCGAGCCCCCGCGCCGTCATCGTCATCTCCGCGTTCGGCTCGCCATACCACAGCCGACCGAATGGTAGCGCATCGGAAATCAGATCGACGCCGCGAGGGTAAGAACAGCGTAGTGTTCAGGCGAAGATAAGTCGTAAAGAGGCAACTTAAGTTACCTGGCGATCGGTGCGCGATAGGTTTAACCTGAGATGTACCATTAGCTGTCGGGTCAGTGTGGCGCTTTCGCGCACAATCTGGACGCGTGGCGGACGGGAGCCAAAATCAAATTCCCGGTCTAAATAAGGAATAGAATAATGAGTATTAGCGAAGAACAAGGTCAAATGATCAGAAATGAACTCAAACGCTTCGCAGGGGATATAAACCTCTCGGATGAACAAAAGACAAAACTTCACGAGCGGCTGGCTTTTGCGGCCGGCAGGCTGTTTGAATACAAGAAGTCCCATCCGGAAGTTACCCGGCAGGACATTATCAAAGCAGTCGGATCTCGCCGAGCCGAACTGCGCGAGGGGCTGGAGCGCTTCCTTACCCCGGAACAGTTAACGAAATGGGATGCCGAAATGGCCAAAGCGAAAGAGTTTCTGGGTCATGCTGCGGCGTGAGCCGGTAATGATCGAAACGCAAAGTGGCTGGCGCGAAGCTTTCGCGCCGGCTACTGGATCGAGAATCTGGGGTGTGGTCGCCCCATGGCCGCAAGGCTCCCATCACGCGCAAGGGATTGATAGAAATGCTCGATAAAAACCTTGAAGAAGAACAAGCCTTGGGGGTGGATGAACGTCTGGCGAGGGTTGCTCGGATCATTGTTGAGCAATATGACGGGGATGTGAAGGCGTTTGTCGAATCGATGCGTTACAGAATAGAGGTGAATCGGAAGGCTGAGGCCGCGTCGGACGATGGCGACGAGGCGGCATTTCGTAAATGTCCGTCCACGACAAAGATTATCGGGAGAATTTCGCGCGCTCATTGTTCCTGACGGGAAAAATAACGCAGGAGACCGCGCACGCCCTAAGCCCGGGAATAAAAGAGCTCCGAGCCGCCAGCGGAGATCCGATAACCCTTTACATCGACAGCCCTGGGGGATCATCTGCGGTAGCGGAGGGCATCCGTTTTCTAATTAAGGCCCCGGATCAGGACGGAAGAAGATGCCGATTAATTACGGTCGTGATAGGAACGGCGGCGAGCGCGGCAGCGGATTTGTTGGCGTTGGGTGATTATGCCATCGCGGAACCTCAAGCTGACATTCTTTATCACGGGTCCAGACAAGCGTTCGAGCAACTGCTGACCCTTGAGGGGGCAACCTCGGTCGCGGCCAATCTGCAGGAAGCCAACGAAAGGCTTGCGCTTCGCCTGGCGCGTTCTTCGTTCCGAAGGATTATCTGGCGCGTGGTCCAGTTGAAGGATGCGATCGAGAAATTTCGGGATGGACCGGAAGGACTCGAAGAATTGGTCGAGGCTTTGACGGCCAAATTCACAGCGCAAAATGCGATGCTGCTGAGAGAGGCGATTACAAAGCAAAAATCACTGCAAGAGGT
>QHNR01000017.1 GCA_003218475.1 Verrucomicrobiota bacterium
AGAAATAGAAGCTGGCGCGAGTTGTTCCTGACACACCAAACCGCCGCATCAGCGGCTGGTTGCAATGGTGCCCGCCGCGCATGGCCAACCCGTACTGATCCGCGAACGTCGTGAGATCGTGCGGATGCGCAGAGTCCATGACAAACCCAACCAGCGCGCCCCGTTCTTCCCTTGGACCAAACACGCGAGTTCCCGGCAATTCCGTGAGGCGTTCGGTTGCGTACCGCGCAAGCTGTGAGTCATGTTCGAAAATTGCCGCCCGCCCAATCTCCTCGATATAATCAATCGCGGCTGCGAGCCCGATCGCGCCGGCGATATTTGGCGTGCCGGCCTCGAACCGATGCGGCGTCTTCTTGAACGTGCTCTTGTCGAGAGCAACGCTCACGATCATTTCGCCGCCCCCGTGCCACGGCGGCATGGAATTGAGGATCTCAGCGCGCCCATAGAGTACGCCGATGCCAGTCGGGCCACACATCTTGTGTCCGGAAAATGCCAGGAAATCGCAGTCCAATTCACGCACATCGAGTGGCAAATGCCCGATGCTTTGCGCAGCGTCCACGAGCGTTAGTGCGCCTACTGCGTGCGCTTTCTCGCAGAGTTCAGCGACTGGATTGATTGTGCCGAGCGAATTTGAAACATGCGTAAAGGCAAACAACTTCACCTCGGGCGTGAGCAGCGTAGGCAGCTGCTCGAGCTCGAGAGTCCCATCATCGCGAACTGGGACAAAGCGGAGCCGCGCACCTGTTCGTTCGGCTAACAATTGCCACGGCACAAGATTGCTGTGGTGCTCCATCACCGTCAGCAGGATCACGTCGCCTTCGCGGATAAATCTTCCGCCCCACGCCTGGGCCACGAGATTAATGCTCTCGGTGGTCCCGCGCGTGAAGATGATTTCCTCTGCGCTCGGCGCGCCGATGTACGCTGCAACCCGCTGGCGCGCTTTTTCGTACGCTTCCGTCGCGCGCGAACTCAGGGTGTGAAGTCCGCGATGGACATTTGCGTTCTCGTGCTCGTAAAAATTCCGAAGCGCGTCGAGAACCGCACGCGGCTTTTGCGAAGTCGCAGCGCTATCAAAGTAAATTAGCTGATGCCCGTGCGCCTGCTCGCGCAGAATTGGGAAATCTTCGCGAAGAGCCTTCCAATCGACAGTGCTGGCAGCGACCTTGTGCACACCATAATCTGCTCCACGCGCAGCCGCGCGCCACTTTATTCAGACATGAGCCAGCGTAGCTGCGTAGCGACGTGCCATTAGGTAGGGGCGATTGACCTCAATCGCCCGGTTCGGATGGATGCGTGACCGTGTAGAGGCGTTTGTGCCAAACGCCTGTCGATCGATCAACTTCGGTGCTTGTCACAAGCACCGCTACAACATCGTGCTCTTACTGTTTCTCGGCGACTGTTTGCGCTGACAGCTTTTGCAGCTCAAGCTATGCGCCACTTTATTCGCAGCGCGCGGTGAGGCTGGATCCTATAGAAGCGACTCCAGCCGCCTTACTTCAATGCGAAGGTAGCGCTCCCTGCTACGATGCCGCCGATCGAGATATAAGCCTTGTACGTTCCGGCGCCTAGCGAGCTCGCTCCGAGGTTATAGACATACTGGCACTTAGTGCTGTCTATGCGGAAGTTCGATCCGCTGTCAGCTTTCAAAGTGTACACGCTCTCGTCAATTGATCCCACAACCCCGCCTGACGTGCGAAAGACCGAGATAGTCGCGGGAGGCAACTGGCAGGTCGACGCGCCGTCGGACGTGAGTTTGAACGTGACCGGCACAACACCGCGCTTGGCATTGAAGACGCTCGTTCCGTCTCCGTTAATCGGCTGTTGGACTTGCGCCGCATACTTAAACGCCGCAACCAGAAACGGGCTGAGTGAGTTTACGCTGGCAACGATCGTCGTGTTGGGGTCCGCACTAGAGGGGTAATTGGGATCACCAGCGTAGATTGTTCTGTCTACCCAACTGCCGGACTCATAGTGCATAGCTTTCAGTCCCGAAGCATTAGGCACCGTGAACGCGATAATTATCGGCGGCGTGGGCTCGGTTGCAGTGGTGATGTCAAACGCGAGAGTGCTTCCATTCAGTTCGAAATTGGGTGGCGGTGGAGGAACAGAGTTTTGATCGAGGGACGAGACAACACTCGTCGTCAAAGGTTCCGTGGCCTCGGGAAACGTAAGGACAACGGCCGTGCTCGGTGGTGCGGGCGCTCCGGCGGGCGGGGCGAAGGCGAGGAATTCCGGACCGCGATTGCCTCTCGTGCCAAAGTCACCGGTCGCGCCGTCATCGAAGTAGGTAAAACTGCCTCCCGGCGTAAATTTCAAGAGATCACCGACACGGGGGGGTTAGTACCACTGATACCGGGCTCAGCAAGAAGAAGATTGCCATCACTATCGAAGCGTAATCCCCGGGGCTCTTTGGTTAGCCCGGTGGCGAACCGCGGAGTGATTTCCGTCCCGTCCGGGCCAAATTCACGAATCTCACCGGTGAAGTCGTTTTGATTAAAAGTAGACGCGAAAAGATTGCCGGACACGTCGAAAGTTAGGTCGAGGAGCCCTACACCTGAGCCAAAGGCTTCTAGGCCAACAAAAATGCTTCGAACACCTCCGGAAGTGAATTCGTAGATAGTGCCGTAAGTGTTAGTTGAGTCGCTAGTACCGCCGGCCAAAAGATTGCCGGCGCTGTCAAATGCTAACCCGAAACATTGACCCGGAACAGAGCCTTGAATTGTCTCGTCGAAGCCAAATGTACTTACTACGCCGTCAGGCGTGATTTTGTAGATGGTGCTCACAGTTTCGTCGAATTTCTGAGATGAGACAAAGACGTTTTTGTCGCTGTCCGTAACGACCCCTTCAGCGAAACCGTCGGTCAAGGCAGCAAAAGTACTCGCTACGCCCCCGCTAACCTTTAAGACTGCTCCCTTATAACCCACAATGTTATCGTCGGCATCGAAGACGTAGGTGAAGGTTGCCACATAAAGATTGCCGTCACTGTCAAAAGCCAGCCCGCGCGGGTGATCGAGATTGGAAAGGAAGTAGGGCATGACGGGAGTCCCAGTCGAACCAGTCGGATCATATTGGTAGACACGACCCCCTCCATTGGTGACTGGGTTTGAATTAACGGAAACGAACATTTGCCCGTGAGCGGTTCCTGGCAGTGCCAAAAAGGCAAACAGAAGGAGGATGACAAGTAAACCGTATCGCAAAGGCGACCAGTTGATCGAATTTGTTAGGGATGTTATCGATAGGGGTTTCATAGTTTTAGAGGTTCGTTCCGGGGTTCCGGGGTTCACTGATGCTCTCCGGGAATTGGTGGACCAAGTTCCGGAAAATCTTTCCGAATCGGAAAGATCGTTATTCTGGGGTTCGGCATTTGAAGCGAGAACAGTAATTACTCACCAAGGTGCTGTCTATAGGGAAGACTCCCTGATTGTTTAAGAAATTTTTCCCTAGGGAGGATATTCTTCTCTGAAATTTCGGGAGCGAAGTGCTGAGAAATTTTGATCAACGTACAAAAAGCCAGCTGCCGCTGGCGATAAGCGTTGGTTTAATGTTGCTCGTTTGGTTGTGCGAACGAGCCTTTCGCTCGCGGTTAACCCCTGCGGAAAGAGGGTCAGGTGGATCTCATGGGGGGAGACGCCTAAACAACTTGGCGCGGCGAGATCCTGCTGCCCCTCCCCCGAGGGTGTCAACAGTGTTTTTGAGGAAGCATATAGGACCTTAGCCGTAGATCCCCATTCGGCCCCGGCACACAAAAAATGCGCCCGGTCCACCTTCCCGAGGCGATTGAGTCAATCGCCCCTACCTTTTCGCGCGGTCTGTGTCGAAAGCATTTCGACGAGGGGCGCCGGAAATCAATACCCCGACGCGCGTCAAGGTGGAATGCGTTGTCCTCAACGCGTTGGCCAGGAATCCGGCTATGCCGCTGATGTTTGCGCCTTCGGGCGATTACCTGCTGCCATCGTCTTCGGAGAAGCCGATCCACCTTTCGCAGCCGCCGCGATTTAGCGCTACTTGAGTTCTTCATTAACCTCGGCGAAGGCGTTTACGGCGAATTCCAGATCTTCGCGCGAATGGGCGGCCGAGACCTGCGTGCGGACACGTGCGGTGCCATGTGGCACGACCGGATAGAAAAAGCCGATTACATAAACGCCTTTCTCCAGCATGCGCGCGGCGAACTTTTGTGATTTCGCCGCGTCGCCAATCATGATGGGGACGATCGGATGCACGCCGGGTTTAATCGTTAGGCCGCGTTCGGTCAGCGCAGCGCGGAAAAACTTTGTGTTCTCCTCAAGCTTGTCGCGCAGTTCGGTCGATGCGGTGAGAAGCTCGAGCGCTTTCAGGGAAGCAGCAACAACCGGTGGCGCGATTGTGTTGGAAAATAGATAAGGCCGTGAACGCTGCCGCAGAAGATCGACAATCTCCTTTCGCCCGCTAGTAAACCCGCCGCTGGCGCCGCCGAGGGCTTTCCCAAGCGTGCCGGTAATGATATCGATCCTGCCCATCACGCCGCGGTACTCGTGCGTGCCGCGCCCGGTCTTGCCGAGGAAACCAGTGGCGTGCGCATCATCGATCATCGTCAGCGCATTGTACTTTTCGGCGAGGTCGCAAATGGCCGATAGGTTCGCGATCGTGCCGTCCATCGAGAAACAACCGTCGGTGGCAACCAATCTGAAGCGCGCATCTTGCGCCGCGCGGAGTTGCGCTTCCAGGTCTGCCATGTCGTTGTGCTTGTAGCGAAACCGTTGCGCTTTGCAGAGCCGGATACCGTCGATGATGCTGGCATGATTCAATTCATCGCTGATCACCGCGTCCTTCTCGCTGAGCAGCGTCTCAAATAAACCGCCGTTGGCGTCGAAGCAGGAGGGATAAAGGATTGTCTGTTCTGTTCCGAGAAATTTCGTAAGCGCGGCCTCCAGCTGCTTGTGAATGTCTTGTGTGCCGCAAATGAAACGCACGCTCGCCATCCCAAAGCCATGCGTGTCGAGCGCCTGTTTTGCGGCGGCGATGAGCGCAGGATGATCGGCGAGGCCAAGATAATTGTTTGCGCACATGTTCAGCACGCGTTTGCCGCCGGTCATCGCGATGTGCGCTTCCTGCGGACTGGTGATAACTCGCTCGGTTTTGAAAAGACCTTGCGACTTAATTTCGTCCAGTGTGTGAGAAAGTTGGTTTTCGAATTCTGCGACCATAGATGAGCGATAACTAAAATGACGAAGCCGCGTAAATAGCGACTTCGGTGCGGGTGTCTTACATGCCTATACGCGGCGAAGCACGAATGTCGAATGGCGAAGGAATGACGAAGCACGAATGACCAAAAAGCCCCTTCGGGATTCGTCATTGATTCGGATTTCATCATTGTGGTTTCGTCATTTCGACGTGGTTCCAAAGAAATAGCAACGCCGCCCGCCGCATAATCCGTGGCGAAAAAGTGCCCAAAAATGGACTTGCCAGAATTGTGAATAGCTGTTAATAACTTCGCTGGCGATCCACCTTGACCTACGCCCAGCGTCGCAACCTCGCCTTAGCCGTTCTCGCGGCGTTCATCGCCATTGTTTTCCTCAGCGCCTGTGGAACCACCGAGCGCGCCCTGCCGGCGTACGAGCGTCCGCTATCGAAAACGGATTTCCAAAATGTTCGCACAACTGCGTACACGCACACCGAGTCCGACCACCGCGAATACAGCAATCACAATGCGCTCGGCGGCGAATTGCATGCGGCCGGGGCGCCAATCCACCGGGCCGAAGCGGTCACGCGTGCGACTCTGGCGTATGAAGTTCCCCGCGCTATCCCGGTAAACGAGACCGCTTCTCATTCGCCACAACTCCAACCGTTCTCAATGGAAGAAACGTCCGGCAGCCGCCGGATCACGCGTACGTCGAAACGCGCGTCGAAAACACCGCGAAGCGTGAAGCGCGCCGTCGCTGTCTCGCCTGGGCGCCGTAGCCTTGGCGAAGGCGGCAGACCGCCGCAGATCGGCAGTGCCGCAGCTGATTGGTCGCGGTGGCCGGCTGGCACGGTGTTTCGCCTGCTTTCCACCGGACAAAGTTATCGCGTAGAAGATTACGGTTGGGCGCTTTCCGGGCGCAATACGATCGACCTTTACATGGCCAACCAGCACGAGATGAATTCCTGGGGCGCGCGTGAGGAGACGATCGAAATTCTGCAATGGGGCGATCCGCAGGAGAGCTTACAATTCCTGCGGCGGCACCAGGATTACAGGCACATTAAGCGCATGGTGCTCGAGTTGGAAGGCCACGAAAAAGAAGCGGCGAGCTTACGGTAATTCCACGGCGGCTGAGCTACGGCGTTGGGAAATGATGTCGAGAGATTCCTCGACTTCGCTCGGAATGACAGGAAATGAAATCTGTGGAATCCACAATTTAAAGTAGTTAATCAGATTCCTCGACTCCGCGGGGTTTACCCTGAGCGATCCCGCAGACACGGGAGCGTCGAAGGGGCTTCGCTCACAATGACAAACAGAAGCCACATCATCGCACCGGATCGCTTATTTTTTTGTGTTGGCCAATGCCGCAAGGGCCATGGCAGCGGCGGCGGTACGATTTTCGACGCAGAGTTTGCGCAGGATGC
>QHNR01000149.1:0-9589 GCA_003218475.1 Verrucomicrobiota bacterium
TTCATA
This sequence comes from Verrucomicrobiota bacterium, assembly GCA_003218475.1. Taxonomy (GTDB): domain Bacteria; phylum Verrucomicrobiota; class Verrucomicrobiia; order Chthoniobacterales; family UBA10450; genus Udaeobacter. The sequence goes on from QHNR01000149.1 coordinate 7, forward strand.
TCATTTTGTCATTGCTGTGTGGAGAGCACAAAGATAGAATCCCGCGCATGAACTCCCCAGAAATGAGAATTGCAATTCTAGTCACGCTGTTTGCTACGGCAGTCGCACTTGCCGACGACTTCAAAACGACTAGCGGAAAAGAATACAAAAACGCGACGGTCACGCAGGTAGAGGCGGACGGAATCGTGATTAAGACGAAGGGCGGTATTTCCAAAGTTTATTTACCGAGTTGCCCAAAGATGTTCAGGAGCGGTTTCACTATGATCCCGCCCACGCGGCTGCCGCCCAAGCCGCCGCCGTTCGGCAAACACAGGAGCTTAACCAGTTCAATAGCCAGCAAGAAGAACTCGCCAAGCAGCAAAAAGCTGCCAGCGCAAAACAGTACCAACAGGGGCTAGAGCAACAGGCGAAATACAACAACGTTCAGGCACTGACAGACCAATTAAGTATTTTGCAGCAGCAAGAACAAAATTTGCTCGTGCGGATTGGGCAAGCGGAGAAAAGAAAAGAAGAGGCATGGCGGAGGTGGGTTGACGGGCGAGGAGGGCAGTACGACACCTCAGCAGAAGGGGAGCTACCCGTTCTTCGCGGTAACTTGGAAAACGTGCGGGAAGAGAAGAAACGAGTAAACCAGGAACTGAGGCGAGCGCAGCGTCAGCCGTAGAAGCGGGTCGCCGATGAAGTATTGGGAAATCATCGCTGACAATCTCAGCAAAGCCGGGGTTAGTTGGGGCTGCGTCTCAGCGATTGATTCCAACGCGTCGACGAATAGGACTAAGGTCCTATCGTTCGCGCTATTCATCGTAAAGGATTTGCGCTGTGCTTTTTGAAATAACAAGTAATCGGCCATTCACAATGCTGGGATCGTCATAGGTCAAAGCGAACTGCACGAAATAGCAGTTCGGATAAGAACTGTAAAAAAAATCGCGGTCACCATGCACGTGGCAGTAGTCTTCCGGCAGAGTATCCTTAATCTTAAAAGAACGGACAAGTGACGGTCGATATCGGTTGTGAAAGATCGCCAAGGCTTGCTCTCCGTGTATAGGAAGTGTCTTCCGAAGGCGGCGCATGTTAATCGACTGGTCCGATAGAAGGGCTGTATCTTTTGTACGGCAATTTTATACGGCAGTGACCGTTTTTCAGATCATGTGAGGTTGTAGTGAGAATACGCGCGCGCACGGTTTACCCCATGAAAATGCGCGTGGGATCAACTCAGATCAAATCAGAATATCGAGTTGTTAGCGTTGCGAACGAGACGCTCTACCAGCTGAGCTATACCCCCGTTGTCGGCAAAGAGATTAGCACTTCGGTCCGATTTTTCATCAAGTGAAACGCGGGTTCGATTTTTCGGCGCGCGCACTTTAGCCACGGTGCTATGCGCCGTCCTCACTTCGGCGGCTTCGAGTTCAGACGCCCCACCCGCCTTCGCGCTGCTCCGGCGCGGCAGGCACGGCGTGGCTACAGCGTCAATCAACGGTGTCATAATACGAGCGACGCGAAAGAAGCATTGCAGCCGGCGCTTTCGCGTTTAAGGTGCGCTCTCCAATTTCTTACCATGCTCCAGACGGTTCTTGCTCAGGCTCAAACCGCGGCACCTCAGGCGATGCCCGGCGGCGGCATCGGCTCGTTTTTTGTGCCGCTGATTTTCATTTTCATCATCATGTATTTTGTGATGATCCGGCCGCAAAAAAAACGGCAGCAACTGCAACAAAATTTGATCGCGAGTTTGAAAACCGGTGACCGAGTCGTGACCAACGCCGGCATTCACGGTCTGATTTCGAACGTAAAAGAGAAAACCGTGCTCGTGAAGGTAGCCGACAATGTAAAGATTGAGATGGACAAATCGGCCATTACAAATGTGCTGAAAGAAGGTTGAACCGTTGAATCGTTAAAGCGTTGAAGCGATAGTGCAATCCGCAATTCAATGACTCCCGCGCTTACATTTTTTATCGGGCTCGCGATGCTGGTTCTGTTCGGGTGGTACTTCGCCACCGATCAAGGGCCGCGGAAACGCCTGTTGGCCACGACGCTGATGCTGTTGCTTGTCATCTTCAGCATCGCCACTATCTGGCCGCCGCAGAAAAAGATCTCGCTGGGCCTGGATATTCAAGGCGGCACGTCCTTCCTCATCCGGCTCAAGCCGGGTGACAAGCCGATCACCAAGGGAATGCTTGATCAGGCTGTGGAGGTGATTCGGAAACGTATTGAGGTCCAGATCCCCGGGCTCGACACTGCGAAGATTCAGGAAGCGCGGGACCAACTCTCGCGGGTGGCGAAACTCGAGTTTCGTCTGGTCTATCCCGATAATGGCGAGCGATTGCGCGAGATCGACCAAGGAAAACAAGTCATTCCTCCGGAATACAGGATTGAAACTCATAAGCACCAGGGTGAGGACGGTAAATCGGTCGAAGAACGGTTGCTCGTAAAAAAGAAAGCCGACTTATCCGGTGATCGCGTTTCGGGCGCTGGCGCTTCCTATGAAAAGGAGGGCTGGATCGTTCATTTGCGATTCGATCCTGATGGTGCCAAGCAGTTCGGCAACATCACTGCCGCGCATGTTCATCACCGCTTTGCGATTGTGCTTGATGGGGTCATCCAATCTGCGCCTGTGATACAGGATGCAATTTATGGTGGCGACGCGCAAATCACCGGAAGATTTACTGAGGAAGAAGCGCGCGGGCTGGCGAGCGTCCTGGAGAACCCGCTGCAAACGCCTGTGAGCATCGAGGAAGAGCGCAGCGTTTCCCCCACTCTCGGACTGGATTCGATTCGCGCGAGCATTCTCGCCGGCTTGGTCGGACTGATCATCACGCTCGTGTGCGTAGCCATTTATTACAAAATCCCAGGTCTCATCGCAGATCTTGCTCTGATTGTTAACCTCATTCTGCTGATGGGCGCGCTGACGATGTTCCATTTCGTCCTCACTTTGCCCGGTATCGCGGGCATCATTTTAACAATCGGTCTTTCAGTCGACGCGAACGTGCTCATTTACGAGCGGTTGCGCGAAGAAATGGCCCTCGGGAAATCGCTCAAGGTCGCCATTAACACGGCCTATGAGAAAGCGTTTAGCTCTATTTTCGACGCCAACGTAACGACGCTGATTACGGCGGCGATCCTGTTTTGGAAGGCCAGCGGCCCGGTGAAAGGCTTCGCAATCGCACTTACGCTCGGCATTTTGGCCTCTTTGTTCACCGCCTTGATCGTTGGCCGGAACTGCCTCGGCTGGCTTGTCGACACTGGACGGTTGAAGCGCATTTCGATGTTGCATTTGATTTCATCGCAAAACATCAATTTCCTCGGTAAAGGCTTTATCGCCTGCATGTGCTCGCTTGCGTTGCTGCTGGCGCGGCGACCTGATTACACTAAGCGCGCCGGGGAAGATCGACATCGGACAGGTGCGCAACGCGCTCAAGCCAATCGGATTTGCCGATGCCTCAATCCAGGAATCGACGCAAGGCGGCAAGAGTTACATCACGGTCCGCACACCGTTGAACACCAGCGACAAGGTGGAAAAGCAAATCATTCAGACAGTTCCAAACGTCGGCTTTAAAGTTGAAGGATCGGAACGCGTCGGTGCGCTCGTAGGAGGTGAGCTGGCAAAAAGTTCGTTAATCGCACTCGGCCTCGGCATCCTCGGCATTTTGATTTTCGTAACGTTCCGGTTCGAACTTTCGTTCGCCGTAGGTGCGATTGTCGCGTTGTTGCACGATGTGCTGATGACGGTCGGTATGTTCGCGCTTCTCGGCCGCGAGCTGACTCTCACGATGGTTGGCGCAGTGCTGACCATCGCCGGCTATTCGATTAACGACACCATCGTCGTTTACGATCGGATACGCGAAGGCTTGGCCGGCGGCCGGCGGGGAACCATCGAGGAGATAATGAATTCGAGCATTAACCAAACGCTCAGCCGCACCATCCTTACGAGCACAGTCACGCTGATCCCGATTCTCTGTCTGTTTTTCTTTGGTGGCGCTGTGTTGCGCGATTTTTCTCTCGCCATCATCATCGGCGTGGTTGTCGGCACATACTCTTCGATCTTTATCGCTTCGCCCATCGTGCTGTGGTGGACGCGCCTCCGGGGCGGCAGAGAGACCACTTTGCGTCGCGAGATCACCGAAAAAGCAGCGACCACAGCAAATCCTCTCGCCCAACGCTAAAGCGGACTAACTCCGTCTCTGTTTCCTGGAGATTTGACGAGTTCGCGCGGCCCGAGTAGGCTCGGGCTCGCCGGTTAAGAATTTATCCCAAATTCGGAGAGTGATTATCGATGCCAGAAGTGATTGTTCGCAAAGGTGAACCTGTCGATCGCGCGTTGAAGCGGCTGAAAAACAAGCTCGATGCCGAGGGCATTCTCGAGGAGGTCCGCCGTTTGCGCGCCTTCGAGACGCCTTCTCAAAAGCATCGTCGCAAGGCAAAAGCCAACGCCAAGCGCGGTCGGATGAAGTTCAGATTTAATCCCAGTTAAACAGTTAGAGAGTTGAAGAGTTAAAACGGTAACCTGACGCAGTGGTTCTCGCTCTCGCCGTTCAACCCTTTAACCTTTCTCAGCAAACAGTTCCCTGACCGCCTGCACCAAGCCGTCGATATCGTGGCGGCGTGCCTCGACATCGACGTTGAGCCCGTGATCGCGCACCGTCTTTGACGTGATGGGCCCGATGCTGGCGATTCGCATTCCCTGCGGCCAGGGTAGTCCAAGCGCGAGAAAGTTTTCTACGGTTGAAGAACTGGTGAACGTGATTAAGTCGGCTCCGTCCTGCGTCAGTTGACGTCCCGCGCCACTCGTGTCGCGCGTTTCCGGTACCGTCCGATAAGCGAACGCTTCGTCTACGATGGCTCCTATGCCCGAAAGTCCTTTGGGAAGCGCGTCTCGCGCCTTCTCCGCGCGCACCAGCAGAAGCCGCAAATTTTCGATGCTTCCCTGCTTTTTGAATTCACGCACTACCGATTCCGCCACGAAGTCGTCCGGCTGAAGATCGACATGCAGGTGAAAATCTTTCACGCGTTGTGCCGTCGCCGGTCCGATCGCAGCAATGCGCGCGCCGCCGATTTCACGCGCATCATCGTACAACTTGAAAAAAATATCGAAGAACGCTTCAACGCCGTTTGCGCTTGTGAATACAATCCAGTCATACTCGTGTGCGTCCTGCACCAGCTCCGCGAATTCACGTAAGTTGCTTGGTGGCTCGATTCGAATTGTTGGCAGCTCGATGACGTGAGCACCGAGCGCACGCAGTTTGTTGCTCAACACGCTCGCTTGCTTTCGTGTTCGCGTAACGACAATTCTTTTCCCCAGCAGCGGCCGCTTTTCGTACCAATTGAGGCTGTCACGCAACCCGACAACCTCTCCAAACACTGCTACCGCCGGCGCTTTGAAATCGCTGGCTACGGCTTTTTGGGCGATATCTGAAAGAGAGCCTGTGAGCGTTTCCTGTTTTCCGGTCGTGGCGGAGCGAACGAGCGCGACTGGCAAATCGCTGCGCACGCCTTGCTTCAGCATTTCGTTCGTGATGGATCCGAGACGTTCCACGCCCATCAGCATGACCTGTGTTCCGCCAAGTTTTGCCAGCGCCGCATAATCGATTGCACTTTCTGCCTTGGCGGGATCTTCGTGGCCTGTAAAAAATGTCACGTGCGAATTGAGTTCGCGATGCGTCATGGGAATACCCGCATAGGCCGGGCCGGCGATGGCAGAAGTGATTCCGGGCACAATTTCGAATGGGATTCCCGCATCGGCGATCGCCTGCGCTTCTTCCGCTCCCCGACCGAACACGAATGGATCTCCGCCTTTTAACCGAACGACCTGCTTTCCTTCGCGCGCTTTCCCGATTAGCAACGCGTTGATATCCTGCTGGCTCAGCTGCGATCCGCCGGCTTCCTTCCCAGCGTAAACAATTTCTGCATCATCTCGCGCCCAACTGAGCGTCTCTGGATTAGCCAGATGATCGTAAACAATCACATCCGCATTCTCGATGCACTCCTTTGCGCGCAGTGTCACCAAGCCAAGATCGCCCGGCCCAGCGCCGACCAGATAAACTCTTCCATTCTTACTCATGCTCACCTGCCAGGCCGTAGCTTTGCGCGGAGGCTGGTGCTCGTAATCGATCTAACAGCTCCGCCGCGAGGCGCTCGCGCTCGTCGGGCTTGCCTTCGACCTCACCTTGATGGGGCGCCACTGCGCCTTGCAAAAAAACTTGCGCGCGCATTTTCATCTTACCGTCCTCGATGTTCGCAAGGACGCCCACGGGGCAATTGCAATCACCCTGCAAACGGCGCAGAAACTCTCGCTCCGCCTGCAAACAAAGCAACGTTCCGCGATCGTTTATGAGATCAACGATCGTCTTTGTGCTTTGATCATCACTACGAACTTGAAGGACAACGATTCCCTGGCCGCCTGCCGGCAAAAAGATTTCGCAGGGAAGGATCTCAAGAAAAAATCGCTGGCCTTCAAAATTGATTTCAGTACGGGCGTCTAAGAGTCCCAAGCGTTCAAGCCCCGCGCGAGCTAAGACGACGGCGTCCCACTCGTTTTCGGCCAGTTTTCGCAGCCGGGTCGGCACGTTCCCGCGAACATCGATGATGTCGAGGTCCGCGCGTTTCCACAACAGCTGATGTCTTCTTCGCACACTGCCGGTCGCGACTGCGCCCCCCGGAGGAAGGGAAGAAAGACCACCCGGATGTTTAGAAACCAGCACATCGTCCGTCGGCGCCCGTGGAAGAGCTGCCACAATTTCTGCGCCCAGGCCCGTTTCACTCGGCAGGTCCTTTGCACTATGAACCGCAATATCTACATCTCGGGCAATAAGGGCACGCTCGATTTCTGCTGTGAACAATCCTTTTCGTCCCGCGCGAGGATCGACAACTCTGACTTTGTCGCCCCTTGTCGCGACAATCTTCGTCTCAATTGTGACGTCCGGCTGTGCATCACGAATCGCTTCTTCGACTAACCGAGTCTGCGTGCGCGCGAGTTCACTGCCGCGTGTTCCCAGGACAATCTTTCGGCTTCCGGCGCTCATAAAGCTGCTGTAGCGGCGGTCTGCGACCGCCGTCGCATTACGTCGAGCGATATTCCAGTGTAAAAATCTTGCCTATAAATGGCCAATTTTCAGCGTTTGTCGCAAGGCCAGCTCGCACCGGATTTTCACGAACATAGCTCCACTTTTCTGAATACGATTCTTCACTCCGAAGTAAGTGATCGAAAAACGTCTTCTGCCAATGAGGCGCAACAACTCCCGCTGTTCGCAAAGTTTTCGAGATTGTGTTTTTCAGAGACTTCATCCAAGCCGCCAGGCTGATTTTCTCATCGTCAGTTGTGACGAATAAGTGCACATGATCTGGCATAATCACATACGCCAATCCAAGCTCCGTGCAGAGGACCCTGTTGCCCAAACCGCAGAAAGGTCTCGTGGACGGTTGCGGTCGCAAGAAGTTTTCGGCGATTATGAGTGCAGGCCGTTATGAAATAGATTGGCGATCGCGTGAACACCAACTCAAGGCGATGCAGGCGCTGCTTTCGATTTTCGGCGGTCATAGACGCGCCGCTACATTTCCGAAGCGCGCAGCGAATTTTTGGCGAGCGAGGCAAGCTCAGCAGTCTGCGAGGCTGGATGCAATCCTCGAGAAATTGAGTCGACGAAATCTGTGACATGTTCGGCGATGATCGATTCTGCGGCGGCGACCTGCTGGCGTCTCAGGGCGAGCGATTGCTCTGCGACAGATTGTAGTGAATCGATATCGTAAAGATAAACGCCTTCCAGTTCATTTACGCCCGGATCGACGTCGCGAGGCACGGCGATGTCTATGATAAAAAGCGGACGATCCAGGCGTTCGCGCAGCATCGGCGCGAGTTTCTCCGGTGTTAGCAACGGAGTTTTCGATGCTGTCGACGTGATAAGAATATCGATCTCGCGGCATTGCGGGGCCCACTCGTCAAACGAAACGGCGCGGCCGCTTACCGCCTGCGCCAGCTCGACTGCGCGATCCGTCGAACGATTGCTTACGCGAAGATCGCTGACGCCGCGGGAAATAAGGGCGCGCGCAGTGCGTTCGCTGGTTTCACCTGCGCCAAGCACGAGCACTTTGCAATCGCTTAATTTGCCAAAAATTCTTTGAGCTAGATCGACAGCGACCGAGCCAACCGACACTGCGCCGCGCGCAATGTCCGTGTGCGTGCGCACTTGTTTCGCGACGCGAAAGGCGCGCTGGAACAAACGATGCAAATAGGGACCGACTGCGCCGGATGTTTTGGCAGATTCGTATGCTTTTTTTGCCTGCCCCAGTATCTCGCTCTCGCCGACAACCATCGAGTCGAGCGCGGAGGCGACCCGGAAAAGGTGCTGAACGCATTTTTCGGCCTCGTACCGATAAAATGGAGGCGCGTAGTCATGAGGATCGGTATCCATTTTGCTCATGAGGCAACGCGCGATTCTATCGGTGGAAATGCGTCTCTGCGAAACAGCGTAAACCTCCACCCGATTGCACGTGCTCAGCAGCAACGCTTCGGTGCAACCGGCTTCGCGCACGATCGATTCAGCCGTTGCGCCGCCCGCGAACTGCTCGCGCGTTGCCACGTTCGCTGTGTGATGGCTCAAACCGATGCAGAATAGATTCATGGCAGCGGATGCATCTGCGCGGTGAATGTAATTCCCCAGAGAAGCGTCAACGCGGCGCTAAAACCGATGATGCATAGTGCGGCCACGCGTTTTGGCGCGAGCCAACGAAGGTGACGGCCTTGCAAAATCGCTGCGTAAAGCAGCCAGACTCCAACAGCGGCCCCGACCTGCACGCGCGGCAATGGATGGCCGGTAAAAAAACCACTCACGATTCCCAGCGTGTAAAGCGCAAACCCCCACCAAAGCAAACGGGTGATGGCAGCGAACAGATCAGTCAACGGCGGAAGGTGATAAAAAATCGAATGCAGGCGATGTGTTTTAAGCTGGCGTTCCTGCACCAGATACATCACGCCTGCGATGCAAGCCAGCGCGAACGCGCCGTAGGCCACGAGAGAAATGGATGCGTGAAATTCCAGCCAGGGGGCTGCCGGTACCTTAACCGGGTGACGAATGTCGATCGGCGCAAGCAGCGCAAAACCCTGTAGCAAAACCACCAGCGGCGCGGTAAAGGCGCCCATGAGCGACAGCCTATAAGCAGGGCCGACGAGCATGTAGATCGCAGCGACCGACCACGCGAGAAAGATAAAAACCTCAAATAAATTCGTGAGCGGACACCGCCCCAGTTCGTGCCCGCGCACCGACAAGAACGCCGTCTGAAAAATGAATCCCAAACCGACGGCAAAGAAATTGAATCGCATCGGCCGAAACACCCCGGCACGCAGCTCAATAACCGTGTGCAGAATCGCTGCCAGAAAACAGAGCGTCGAAATGATGAGTAGATATCGATCCACCGGGACAGCTTATCTTAGATTACTGTCCCGACTTGGCAATGCTGCATAGGTTCGCCACGTGTCTGGCGAGCACTATCGCGATCCCAGGTTTTGGCTAGTAATTACTCACGGATTACCCGGATTGACGTCTCACTGCAGCCAGCTAGCGTTCGCGCCAATGGCCACGTCGATCATCGAGAAGCT
>QHNR01000149.1:9686-13524 GCA_003218475.1 Verrucomicrobiota bacterium
GATCTCTTTCTGGAGCGGTGTCGCGGCCTGACAATCGACAAAATTGTCGGGATTGATGCGCGTGGGTTTCTTTTTGGATCAGCCGTTGCGTATGAACTTGGCGTCGGTTTCGTTCCGATTCGCAAACGCGGCAAGCTTCCCTATAAGACGGAGGTCGCTAAGTACTCGCTCGAGTACGGCGAAGCTGAAATGGAGATGCATATCGATGGTATAAACGCAGACGAACGGGTTGTGCTTTTAGATGATTTGCTCGCGACCGGCGGGACTTCTGCTGCCGCGGCCGTCCTCATCCGTAACGCCGGCGGGCATCTGCTGGAAGCACAGTTCCTAATTGAGTTAGAATTCCTCCAGGGGCGCAAACGACTCGAGCCAACGCCGGTCACGTCATTCTTGAAATACTGAGTTGATTGCAGCGCAATCGGAACCGCGCGTGCTGTGTTACACGCCCTCTCACAGTGTCATTCTGAGCGAAGCGAAGAATCCAGCTACTTCTACCAAATCGGCATTCAACGATGATAAATCTCCAGTCCCGTTTCCTGGCAAAACCAGTTGTTCCGAGTCAGTTGAAATAGCTGGATGTTTCGCTTCACTCAATTCGCCGCAGGACGAATCCGCCGTGGCGGACACGAGAGCGTCACTTATGAGACGACTTAGACGACGAATCTTGTTTCTGGCGAGGATGCACATTTTGGATTTTGGATTTCCAATTTTACATTACGCGTAATCGAAGTTGGCGATGACAACGTCCCGACATCTGGAACAAGTTTTGGCTCACGCCGAAAGTCGCCTTGCCGCGACCGGGGCCAGACGCCCGACAGAGGTTCTCCCACTTTACAAAAAGTTTCTGAAGGTCGAAGAGCATCGCTTGCGCCTGAACCACCAGGCCGGCGGTGGTGGTCGCGAAATTTGCGCGCGCCGCGCTGAACTAGTCGACGTTTTGTTACGATACGTCTTTGGCGGCGCTGCCGCTACTACGTCTGGAAATGGCGAGCGCAAAGTTCCGCTGGCGTTGATCGCTCTTGGCGGATATGGCCGGGGTGAGCTCAATCCATTCAGCGATATCGACGTGATGGTTTTACATCACCAACAGGCGGCAAAGATTTCACCGGACCTGGAGGAGATGGTGAATCAAGTTCTCTATCTGCTATGGGACAGCGGTTTCAAGGTTGGACACTCCACTCGTTCCATCAAGGAAGCGATTGCGCAGGCTAACACTGATATGCGCACCAAGACCGCGATGCTGGAGTCGCGCTTTCTCGCCGGCGACAGTGACCTGGCGCGGGAATTTCGTGCGCAATTTCGTTCAAAATGCGTTGGGGCGCACGAACGAGAATACGTCGCAATGCGCATGCAAGATCAGGTCGCCCGGCACAACAAGTTCGGCGACAGCGTGTATCTGCAGGAGCCAAACTTGAAGAGCGGATGTGGCGGACTGCGCGATTACCAAAATCTGCTTTGGATGACCTACTTCAAAGAGGGTTCGCTAAGCACCAACCAGCTCGTTGGGAAAGACTGGTTGAGCGAAAGCGATCAGCGACGGATCGAGAGAGCCTACGATTTTCTCCTGCGCTTGCGCACGGATTTGCATTACGCGACCGGACGCGCGACCGACACACTGCACATTAACCTACAGGAACAAATCGCAACACGGCTCAATTATTCTCCTCGAAATGGACAGCTACGCAGCGAGGCGCTCATGCGGGACTATTACGAGCACGCGCGAAATATCTTTCGAGTGACGGAACGTATCACGGAACAATTTGTGAGCGGGTATGTCACGAACAAGACACGTGCTCTTTTCAGTTTTCTTCCCTTAATCGGAGCCGACAAGACTCCCATCGGCGACTCCTTCTTCGTACGGAAAAAACAACTACACGCAGCGCGGCGCGATGTTTTTCGTAAAGAGTCGGAGCCGATGATGCGGGCATTTCAGCTTGCGCAGGAGCGCGATCTGGATCTGAGCCCGGAACTCGCAGATTTGCTGAGCAGAAGCCTGCGGCACGTCACCCGTACTTATCAATATGCACGCGGCCCGCGCGAAATCTTCAAATCGATTCTATCAGAAAAAGGCAGAGTAGGGCGCATCCTGCGAATGATGCATCGAGTCGATTTTCTCGGCCGTTATATTCCCGAATTCGGTCAGCTTACCTGTCTCGTGCAACATGAGTTCCTACATCGTTATACAGCCGACGAGCATACATTAGTATGTATCGACAAACTCGACGCGCTCGCGGAGACGAATGATCCGAAGTTGATTGCTTATCGAAATATTCTGAAGCAACTCGACGACCCGCTGGTTCTCTATCTTGCGCTTCTTTTACACGACACCGGCAAAGCCGTTGGTGCCAGGCCACATTCTGAAGGAAGCGCGCTCTTCGCCCAGCGCGTGGCTGCCCGTTTGCAGTTATCATCCGAGCAGCGCAAATCGCTTATCCTGCTGGTTGATCATCATCTTACCCTCTCGAGGACCGCGCAGCAGCGAAACCTTGACGACCCAGCCACAGTGATGGAATTCGGCCACATCGTGAAACATCAGAGAAACTTGAACGCACTCATGCTGCTCACTTTGGCTGATGGTCAGGGGACGAGTCCGGAAGCGTGGTCAGATTGGAAAGAATCGCTCGTTTGGCAATTGTTTCACGAGACCTCGCGTTATTTGGCCGACCGGGAATCTTACTACGAACAAACAAGAATTGAACGCGAAAGCCTGCAGACCGCCGTCGCCGAAAACCTTTCTCCGGATTACGCCGAGGAAATCGAAGCGTACTTTGAATTCATGCCGGATAATTATTTCCGCGCGAGCGATCTCTCCGAAGTTGTCGAACACCTGAAATTGTTCCGGTGCTTTCTTGAGAATGTTTCCAGAGGAGATTTTCCCCTGGCTCCAGCAATAAAATGGAAGGTCGTGTCCCAGAAGGGGCACAGCGTTGTCACCTTCTGCACCTGGGAGCGTCAACGGTTGCTGGCAAAAGTCGCCGGATCATTCTCCGTTGTGCCACTGAACATTTTGAGCGCCGACGTTTTTCCGCGCGGCGACAACGTGGTGCTTGGCATTTTTCGTGTGTGCGATACGAAAGGTCGCCCTGTCACCGACCCGCGCGACTTCGAGCTGGTGGGGCAAGCCTTGCAACGAGCCCTCGAAGACGAGCGCTTCGATTTCCTGCCGTTAATTGAAAAAGCAAAGCGCCAAAGCCGTAGTGTTGTGTCAGGCATTGAATTTCCAACGCGCATTTCCATCGATAACAAAACGCATCCGACGTACACGCTTATTGAGATTCAGGCGCCGGACCGGATCGGTTTGCTTTACGACGTGTTGAGCTGCCTTGATCGCGAAAATATTTTGATCCCGCTTTCTCGTATTAACACTCAGGCTGGTGCCGCCATTGATACGCTGTATGGGCTGGACGGCTCTACTCATGCCAAAATCACCGATCCCAACCGCATCCAGTTGATTCAGAAGCATCTCAAGAACGCAATTCTCAGTGGAGGCACTGCGAAATCGCAGTAAGTAAAAGCAGGCGCCCGCCATTTGGCATCATTTTGATCTCATGAACGCTCTAATTTTAGCGGCTGGATACGCCACGCGACTCTATCCGCTGACGCTCAACAGCGCAAAACCGCTGCTCGTAGTAGGTGGCAAACCGATTATCGAATGGGTGGTGGACAATCTTGCGGGTGTTCCCGATCTGGAAACGATTTACATCGTCACAAACGACAAATTTTCAGCTGATTTCGAGAAATGGAGCAGCCACTATCAAGCTGCTCACCCAGAATTCAGATTCAAAATCGTCAATGACGGCTCCACGAGCGATGAAGATAAGCTGGGTGCGATCGGCGA
>QHNR01000018.1 GCA_003218475.1 Verrucomicrobiota bacterium
TTCCGAAGTTTTTGAATATCTCAATCACGTTCGAGTCGGCTTCACTGGTGACTGCGGCCAACTCCGCTGCCGTCGAAAAAAGCGAGCCGGTCTTCATCTCCACGATCCGCAGATAATCCTGCACAGTAAGGTTCAGATCGAACCGGCGTTGCGTCTGGATCATTTCACCAGAGCAAACTACTGCGGCCGTGCGCGCAATTGCGCGACCGATATCTGCGTTCTCGAAATTTGTCGATAACGTGAGCGCATGCGCGAAGAGACAATCGCCCAGCAAAACGCTCAGCGAATTTCCCCAGCGGGCGTTCGCGGTGGGCTGGGCGCGACGTCGCTCTGCTTCATCCATCACATCGTCATGTACAAGCGTGGCGATGTGGATGAGCTCAACGATGACGGCAAGATCAACGTGGTTCGAGTTGATCTTGCCCGTAGCGCCGCCGGCCAGAAGCGCCAGAATTGGCCGAAGTCGTTTGCCGCGACTCCCAATTGCATACACAACATAGCCTTCGAGCGCCGGATCAAATGCCGCCGCCTGTTGTGCGATTCGCATCTCCACCTGTTCAAGGTGCGGTTGAACTAACCGCGCCACTTCAGCCAGCGAGCTGGCAGGCGAAGCGAAAGCCGTAAGACCAGTCCGCCTTGGGCGTGAGTGCGCAGTGAATTCCACGAGCCGAGAATAGCGGCGCGCGTTCTAGCTTGTCAAAGCTTCGCACCGTAAATTTTCCGGAAGCTCGCCGCATCTTGCGTGTTTTCGTCAGCGTGTTGCCGGAGAGCGGGAGCGTAGGGCGCCGGGCCAAACGCTGTCGGCTGGACGCCGGCGCCCTAGGTCAACGTTTACGTAACCACGCGTCGGCTCCGTACTTTTGTGCGGCAATTTCTCCCGCTCGGCATTGAACGGCTTTCGGCAAACTCCGCGGCTGGCAATTGTTCGACAACTCTACGGCAAATCGTTCCGCCAGGCCGTTCTCAAGATCGACCCCTTGAATACTGCCTTGTTGCAACAATCCGCGACGCGTTCGGCGTTGCGCCGCCCCGGCGATCTTGTGACCATCGACCATCACGTCCGCGCGCACCGGATTAGCGAAACAATCGGACGCCAACCAGCGGCGCTCTCCAGTCCGCCGTCTGGCGATCTGCCAGGGGAGATCGCCTTTCTCTGAATATCGGCGCTCATCCCGCATTGCTTGCCTTGCAACTGCAATGCCGCCGGGGTCAACGCCCCCGGCTACAACTGCGCGTTCACCGTTCGAATTCAGTGCATCACACAGCGCACGATGAACTCTTTCGTAAATCGTCACCGATGATTCGCCGAAGACGGAATCGTTTGCGGAAACTACAATCGAATACGTCAGATCTTCTCCGTGAAAAACAATTCCGCCGCCCGTCCAGCGCCGGACCAAATCGCGCTCACCCGCGTAACACGCCACATGAGCAAATTTTCCAAAATAACCAAACGACAGAGCAGGGGAGTGCCAACGGTAGAATCGGATGCATGGGAGCGTCGCGTACTCGAGAAGGGCCTCGTCAATGGCCATGTTCATCGCCGCCGCCCTCGCGCTGAGATCATGATAAATATCCAGCGCGGCAAACATCGACATCTCGCATCAGGTGAGCCTATTCATCTTAGCGCAACACAATGACCGTAGGTTAAAGCAGCGCGAGGACGCGTGCGCACTCCAAAAGCTTCGCGAAATGAAGCGGCGTTCCTCGTGGATTTTGCACAAAGTGCTTTGGGAGTGCGATGCGTCTTCGCATCGCTTTCATTGCGTTAGCGTCATCATGTCATGAGCGTGCCGATAGTTCCTCCAAAATTCGTTGCACGGCCCGTCGCGGATTTTGATGCGCAGTAATCGGCCGGCCAATGCCGATATAGTCTGCGCCGGCTTCGATCGCGTGCCGGGGTGTCATAAACCGTTTTTGGTCGCCTGGCTCCGCCCAACTCGGACGAATCCCTTGGACGGCGATTTTGATTTTGTCGCCGAATTCACTGCGAAGAGTTTTGATTTCGTGCGGGCTAGCCACAAGTCCGTCGATTCCTGCTTGGGTCCCTAGTCTGGCCAGCCGCAGGACCTGATCGGCCACTTTGTCGGCTATTCCAATTTCGCGCAGCGTTTGTTCCGTCGCGCTTGTCAGAACAGTCACCCCAAGGATCACTAGCTGGTTGGCACGAGCGCCGGCGGCGGCGCGGATCATTTCGCCTCCGCCGCTCAAATGAATTGTCAGCATATGCACACCAAGATGACTCGCGGACTCGACCGCTCGTGCGACCGTGTTTGGAATATCGTAGAGCTTGAGATCGAGCCACACTTTTGCGCCGGTAGCTAAGACGGCGCGCACGATTTCCGGACCTTCGGCTGTGTAAAGTTGGAGTCCGATTTTGAAAAACGAAATCTGGTCGCGCAGTTGGTCGACCAGAGCCAGCGCTTCGTTTGACGACCGTACGTCGAGTGCAACGATAATTTTATCGGCAGTTTTTGTCATCCCGAGAATTCGCAGAACAGTAAGAGATGTCTCGACTCCGCTCGACATGACAACCGAAATGAACGCGATGCAAGTGCTGGCTCCCGCTAAGGTCAATCTTTCCCTGCGCATTCTTGGGAAGCCCAGCGATGGCTTTCACAAGCTCGACACGCTCATGGCGCCGATTTCACTTTGCGACGAGATCAAGATCGAAAAAAGCGACGCCAAGGAAGGAATCGAGTTTCACTGTGATGACGCGTCTGTGCCGCAAGGCGACGACAATCTGATCGTTCGCGCAGCGAAAAGTTTTTTTACTGCAACAAAGTTGAAGCCGGCGGTCTGCGTCGAGCTCCGGAAGAAAATTCCCCACGGTGCGGGTCTGGGTGGAGGAAGCAGCGACGCGGCTTCGACGCTACTGGCGCTCAACGAACTGTTCGAGACGAACTTGCCGCGCGAAGCGCTGTCGAAAATAGCGGAAATGATTGGATCAGACATTCCATTTTTTATTTTCCAGTCCGCCGCAGTTTGTAAGGGACGCGGCGAACTGGTCACGTCTCTAAAGCTACGGCAAAGCCTATCGCTGCTATTGCTCAAACCGGGCTTTGCCGTTTCGACTTCATGGGCATATCAGCACTGGCGAGGCTCGCAAGGAATTCCAAGCGTCTCTTACGCAGCTCAAGAATTCGGGGGCCAGACTTTCGTCAACGACCTTGAGCGTCCGGCTTTTGAAAAGTTTGTTTTTCTCGCGCAATTGAAGATGTGGTTGCTCAAGCAACCGGCAGTGGGCGCGGCGCTAATGTCTGGTTCTGGCTCGGCAATGTTCGCAGTGCTGCGCGAGGATACAGAGGCCGATCATATAGCTGAGCTGGCGAAGGCAGAGCTCGATCCGGAATTGTGGACATGCGCCTGTGAAACGATCGGGTAGCGCGCGCGTCTGCAGTGCTGGTTTCGGCGTCGCGCCGAAACAATCTTTTTTTGACTTCCGCGAGCAGTGCAGATGAGCGAACCAAAGGAAAGTTCGCGATCGCGAGGACTCGCTCGCCAGCGCGCGAGACGCGTGCGCTGCCCAACTTCGCGAATGCACGCGAGGTTATTCGCCCAAGCGTCGGCGGAATTGTGCGCGCGCGTACTCGCGATTTAGTTTCGAAATAAAACTGGCGCTGATCTCGGCAGGACATACCGCTTCGCATTCGTAAGTGTTAGTGCAATTGCCAAACCCTGCCGCATCCATTACCTGCACCATTTTCAGTACGCGTCTGTCGCGTTCCGGATATCCCTGTGGCAAAAGCGACAGGTGCGAAACTTTTGCAGCGGTAAAGAGCATCGCGGAACGGTTTGGACACGCCGCTGCGCATGCGCCGCAGCCGATGCACGCTGCAGCTTCCATGGCCAGATCGGAGTCGTGTTTGGGAATCGGTATTGAATTCGCTTCTGGCGCAGACCCGGCACGGGCGGAAATGAATCCGCCGGCTTGCACAATGCGATCCAGCGCGCTGCGATCTATCACCAGATCTTTCACAATGGGGAACGCACCGACGCGAAACGGCTCAACAGTGATAGTCGCGCCGTCGCGAAACCTTCTCATGTAAAGCTCGCACACCGCGCCCGGATGATCAGGCCCGTGAGCTTCCCCGTTGACCGTGAGCGAACACGTGCCGCAAATGCCTTCGCGGCAATCGGAGTCGAACGCGACCGGTTCGTCGCCGCGTCCGAGCAATTTCTCGTTGAGAACATCGAGCATTTCCAGAAACGACGTGTGCGGCGAGATGTTTTCCACGTCGTAATCGACGAGTTTGCCGGAGGATTTTAGATTCAGCTGCCGCCAAATGCGCAAGCGAAAGTTCATAGTTGAGAGGGGTAGGGACGGAGCGTCGAGCCGTCCGCCAAATTCGTCAGCGCGCCCGGCGGTCGCGCCCTACAACACGAATTGTTCATTTATAGCTCCTTTGTGCGAGATGCACGGTCTCGAATTGTAGCGGCTCGCGATGCAATTTTGGGTCCTGCCCATCGCCTTGAAATTCCCAAGCGTACACCGCAGCGTGACGTTCGTCGTCACGTAGCGCCTCGCCATCAGGAGTTTGGTGTTCCTCGCGAAAATGCCCTCCAGCAGATTCGTCGCGCTCGAGCGCGTCGATGCACATCAGCTCAGCGAACTCTAGAAAATCGGCGACCCGCCCCGCGCGTTCCAAGGCCTGATTATAATCCTGGTCGCTTCCGAGCACGCGCACATCGCGCCAAAATTGTTCACGCAGTTCGGGAATTTTTTGGAGCGCTTCACGGAGTCCTTTTTCGTTGCGGGACATTCCGCATTTGTCCCAGAGAAGAAGGCCGAGTTCTCGATGAAATGAATCCACCGAGCGGGTGCCATTGACGCTGAGAAGCTTCTCGATCCTGGCGCAGACACACCCCTCTGCTTCGCCAAACTCCGCAGAATCCGGCGGCGGCCGTTTTCCCATCTGGCTGGCGAGATAATTCGGCAGCGTGTTCGGCAAAACAAAGTAACCGTCAGCCAAACCCTGCATCAGCGCGCTGGCACCTAGCCGGTTCGCGCCGTGATCGGAAAAATTCGCTTCACCGATTACAAATAACCCCGGCAAATTACTCATTAAATCGTAGTCGACCCAAAGCCCGCCCATCGTGTAGTGGACGGCGGGATAAATCCGCATCGGCACTTTGTACGCATTTTCGCCGGTAATCTTTTCATAAACTTCAAACAAATTTCCGTAGCGTTCGCGAATCACATCTTCGCCAAGACGTTTAATCGCGTCGGCAAAATCGAGGTAGACGCCGCGCCCGCCCGGGCCGACCCCACGGCCCTCGTCGCAAACCTCCTTAGCTGCGCGCGATGAAATGTCGCGCGGCGCGAGGTTTCCGTAGCTGGGGTATTTTCGCTCGAGATAATAATCCCGATCTGCTTCCGGAATTTCGCCCCGCGGCTTGTCGCGGTCTTCCTTGCGTTTAGGCACCCAGACGCGCCCGTCGTTCCGCAGCGACTCGGACATCAGCGTGAGCTTGGATTGGTAGTCGCCGCTAACCGGGATGCACGTGGGATGAATTTGCGTGAATGCTGGATTGGCAAAAAGCGCGCCCCGTTTGTAAGCGCGATACGTGGCTGTGACATTGCAGCCGCGCGCGTTCGTGGAGAGATAAAACACGTTGCCATATCCGCCAGTAGCGAGCACGACGGCGTCCGCCGCGTGCCTGTCGATTTTTCCTGAGCGCAGGCTGCGCGTGATGATTCCCTTCGCCTGTCCATCTACGATTACCAGATCGAGCATCTCCGTCTGAGGGAACATCTCCACTGTGCCCGCAGCGATTTGGCGGCACAGCGCCTGATAACAACCCAGCAAAAGTTGCTGGCCGGTTTGTCCGCGCGCGTAAAAGGTTCGTGACACCTGGGAACCTCCAAACGAGCGGTTGGCGAGCAGCCCGCTGTACTCACGGGCGAACGGCACGCCCTGCGCAACGCATTGGTCGATGATAATGTTACTGATCTCTGCGAGCCGATAAACGTTCGCTTCGCGCGATCGAAAATCGCCGCCTTTTATCGTGTCATGGAACAAGCGGTAAACGCTGTCGCCATCATTCTGATAATTTTTCGCCGCGTTGATTCCGCCTTGCGCTGCAATCGAATGCGCGCGCCTCGGCGAATCCTGAAAACAAAAACATTTCACCCGATAACCCAGCTCTCCCAGAGTCGCTGCGGCCGAACCACCGGCCAGGCCGCTGCCGACGACGATGACGTCAAACTTTCGGCGGTTGTTCGGATTCACCAACCGCATGTGGTCCCGGTGGCTGCGCCATTTTTGCGCGAGCGGCCCTGGCGGAATTTTTGCGTCCAGCGTCCCGATCATAATTGTTGCGCCGGCTTAATGATTCCAAGCAGAATGGCGACGGGGATTGAGGTGTAGCCAGCAAAGAGAAGCCACGCAAAGATTCGACCGCCAAGCGCGAGGCGCGGCGTCAGTTTCTTGTCGTTTAATCCGAGCGATTGAAAAAAGCTCGACGATCCGTGGCTCAAATGCAGCGCCAGCAAAAACAGCCCGAGCACGTAAAAGCCAGACACGAAGTAATTTTGAAAGCCGTAAACCATCATCGAATAGACATCGTAGTGGCCGAGCGGGTCCGCTTTAAGCAAACCGAACCGTGGGTCGGTTACACGAACGGTGAAATGCGCCAGATGATAGATGATGAACGCTAGCACGATCAGGCCGCTCATCACCATGTGTCGCGATGCGAAGTCTGCCTTGACGTAGTGCCTGTCGATGTATGCCTCAGGCCGGGCACGGCGATTCTCAATTGCCAGGTGGATGGTCACCCAGATGTGAATGATGACGGAGGCGAGCAGGAACGAACGAATTACCCAAAGCAGCGGGCCGAGGTCGCGCAGGTGTTGCGAGTAACCATTGATCCAGTCGGGGCCGATAAAAATCTGCAGATTGCCAAGCAAATGCCCGACCACAAAGAGGATCAAAATGATGCCCGTGATCGCGACAATCATTTTTTTCCCAACCGACGAGCGATAAAAAGCTGCCAAAATATTCACGTTACGAGTCGGCGCCGGTCGAGTGGCGCGCGTTTCAGATTATGGATGCGGCTTGGAGCGTCAAGAGTTGTGCCCGCGTCCGATTTTCCCTTGTTGGCGAATCGCACATCCGGTTCGGCGCGCGCAGGAAAAGTTCGCGGTCGCGAGAACTGCTCGTCAGGTCGCCGCGGCGACCCCATAATCGGGCCACAGTCGAAACAAAGTCAATCTTTCACTTAACTGCGATTAAGCATATAATTGCCGGCCTCATGGCGAACAACGAAGAATCGCAGACGATCTCTCGAGAGGTCCTTCAGTTTCAGGAGGAGCGCTCAACAGGCGTCGGCAAGCCCGCCAGCCGTCTCGGCGGGACGGGTCTCTGGTCGCATTTTCTCAGCTATGAATGGTCGTCTGCACTGCTGTACCTCTTCCTGGATGCAGTGAGCTGGCTCGCAATTTACCGAATGGCAGGCTGGTTTCGGTACGACGCATTTTATGCTACGCCGTTTCAGTTCTTCATCATCAATCTGATTCAACTCGGCGTGATTGTGATCGGGCTTTATTTTGTCGGCGGCTACGATCGCACTGTCGAGAAGCTGACTCTCGGCTACGCGGTCGAACACATTCTCGCGGTCACCGCCGCTGCCATCGTAAGCGCGATGCTGATTTATTCCGCGGCCACATTCGATCAGACAATGAAGCCGAGCCGCGGTGTTCTTCTTTTGAGCTTCGCAATTTTCCTGCCAGTCTCGCTGGCTTACCGCCGGTGGATTCGGCAGTATGTGGTTGCCAGCAGTGCCAGCCGGTCGTTTCTCGTCATCGGTGGCGGCGCGACGGCGACCCGTTTTTACCAAGCTTACAGGAACTCACCAAACGGACAGCAGCTTGAGTTTGTGGATGTGAACGAGGAACGGGTGGGCCAGCCAATTGCCGGTGAAGGATCGCCGATTGTGCAGGGAAACCTCGCAGCCAAGCTAACCAATCTCGGCAAACGTTACAGCGGCATCATTCTCGCTGAGAAAGCGAGCTCGCTCAGCACGCATTTGCTGGAGCGCCTGGTGCACGCGCAATTTCAGGAGACGCGCGTTTACACGCTGGAATCGTTTTACGAAACTCAGTGGCGTTATGTGCCGCTGGGTATCATCGATCCGTTTTGGCCGCTCCAGAGCGGTTTTCAGCTGGCTCGCACGTCTCCCTATCATTACCTCAAGCGGCTCTTCGATGTCATTGCCTCGGCCACAGCATTGATCATTTGCGCTCCGCTTTTTGTGCTTGTCACTCTCCTCATCTGGATGCGGGATGGCAGTCCCATTTTTTTCCCACAGGAACGGGTCGGTCGTGACGGGAGACGCTTCATTCTTTTCAAATTCCGAACGATGCGCCGCTCTGATCAAGCGGACGAAGATATTTACACGCGAGAAGGCGACCGTCGTGTGACGTCTGTGGGGCGTTGGCTGCGGAAACTTCGGCTCGATGAGCTGCCGCAGCTTTGGAACGCGCTCAAAGGAGAGATCAGCCTGATTGGACCGCGGCCGGAGTGGAGCAAGTGCGCCGAGAGATATGAGCAAACAATCCCATTTTATCATTTTCGGCACCTGGTGAAACCCGGCATCACGGGCTGGGCGCAAGTGAATTACCCGTACGGCGAGAGTAACGAGGACGCGGTGGAGAAGCTGAAGTTCGACTTGTACTACATCCGGCATTACTCATTGAAGCTGGATGCGATGATCGTGCTGAAAACGTTATACACGATGCTCTTCGGCAAGGGACGGTGAAACACCAGATTTCGGCGGTTATCGGTTACGAGTTACGGGTTACCAGTTAATTAGTAGTGTCGCGTCGATAGTTTCGATAGTCTGGCGAAATGAGGGCAGTTAGCTCAACGGCGATCCGGACTTTTGAAGATTTGGAATGCTGGAACCGATGCCGAGTCTTGCGATTATTTGTGGCCAAGCAAGTCGTTTCGGTTCTGCCCAGGCAGGAGCGCTATCGACTAGGCGATCAGCTGTTGCGAGCAGCACGCGCGCGACGACAGCAAATATCGCGGAAGGATATGGACGGTTTCATTACCTCGACAACGCGAAGTTTTGCAGCAACGCGCGGGGCTCGTGCTGGGAAACTCTGGATCATTTGATTACAGGCAGTGACGAGGGTTTCGTTGCCACTGAATTGTTGAATCAGGGAAGGACGCTCGTCAACGAGGCCGTGAAAGTCTTGAACGGATACATGAGTTATCTGAAACGTGCGCATCGCACTCGCCCGGCAACGAATAACGAATAACTGATAACCACAGTTGTTGAGCTTAACGTGTGACGTCTGCGTCTGACCTCTGACCTCTGGCCCGTGATCTCTCGTTTCTTTCGCAGCACATCACGCTGGATTTTCTTCGCCGCCCTGGTCTATGCGCCGTGGGCGTACGGCGCCACAACATCGGAAAGCATCCAAATAACCAACTGGGTGCTACTCGCTGCACTCGTTCTTTGGGCCATTGAGTTGCTTGTTAGTAGGCGAACGCCGCGATTTCCACGGCTTCTGTTCTTCTTAACAGCGGCTTTGATCTGCGTGGGCGGCTGGATGGTCTTCAACGCGAAGTCAGTCTACGACTCGGATTTTTTTGTTTTTGTGCCGCTACACAACTTCGCGCCGCCTGTGGCCGGCTCCGTTGATTACCCGATCAGCGCTGCGTGGATGATCCGAGGTGCCTTGCTCCTGGGGATAATCTTGTTTGTCGCAGATCTTTCTCAGAGCAACCGATGGTTGCTTCGCTTGTGGTATGTGATTGGGCTGGTCGGCGGCTCGATAGCATTCCTCGGTTTACTCCAGAAAGCCACTGGTACGCTCATGATCTTGTGGCAACCACCGCCACCGGACCCGCTTCGAGTAACTACATTTTTTGCGACCTATTATTATCACGGTAATGCCGGCGCATTCTTAAACCTGGTGTGGCCATTGAGTTCTGGACTAGTTATCCGGGCCTTTTCCAGCGGATCCCATCCGTGGATGCGCGCGATGTGGACGAGCGTTTTTCTACTAACCATAGCCGCGGTGCTGGCGAATACGTCGCGCATGGCTCAACTGGTTGCGCTCCTGCTGCTGGTTGCGATTTGCGTGCAATTTGGACCGTTGCTTCTTCGCAAGCTATCGGGTGGTAAAAGCGCCGCTTTGGCAGGAGCGCTTGCCATTGGTTTAGCGCTCATTGCGTTTGCGCAGGCCAGTCATTTCGAACAGCCGCTTAACCGCTGGCAGGCCGCTCGCGAGCTCATTCCCAACGATGCTCGCTGGCAGGCCTCGCGGGTAGCCGTGCGTGCGTTGCCGGACGCCGGATTATTCGGGTTTGGGCCAGGCACGTTTCGCGTTGTATTTCCAATATACAATCGCAGTGGGAGCGATCAGGTACCAGGGACGTGGAGATTTTTGCACGAGGATTACCTGCAGACCGTGCTGGAATGGGGCTGGATCGGAGGAATCCTTTGGGCGCTGCTTTTCTTCGGAGGAATAACAGTCGGCATTCGTGGTTACAAAGAGCACGCCAGACGAGACTGGACGCCGCGAAGACGGGTGCTGCAGCCATTGGTTATCGTAGCCCTTATAGGAGTGGCGCTGCACGCGCTGGTCGATTTTCCAGGTCAGATCGAATCGATCCAGCTGTATGTGGCAACGTATCTGGGTTTTTGCTGGGGAAGCAGGTTGTGGCACGAAAGGTTCAGGTAGCAGCAAAGATCAAACTCTGGTTCAGATCAAAACTCGCTGCAAAACTGAACTGATCGCCATCGACT
The DNA here is from genome assembly GCA_003218475.1 of Verrucomicrobiota bacterium. Classification (GTDB taxonomy): domain Bacteria; phylum Verrucomicrobiota; class Verrucomicrobiia; order Chthoniobacterales; family UBA10450; genus Udaeobacter. The sequence goes on from QHNR01000018.1 coordinate 10,759, forward strand.
AAACCATCGCACTGATGAGGGAGGGGGCGACTACGCTCCGTTACCTTCGTGGTCCGGCTTGGATCGGCGATGGTAGCTGTAGCCGCGAGAATACGCTCCCTCGTCTTTGCCATAACCATGCGAAGCGTAATAGTAATAATAGCCGACTCCGCGACTCCGCCGCAATCGATTCAAGACCAGACCGGCCGGGCGAATTCCTGACTTTGCCAGCAAGGTAATCGCGCGGCGGACTGCTGGACGGGGTGTTTTTGCCGCCCGAACAACAATGCACACAGTTTGGACATGTGGCATCATGAGGAGAGTGTCACTGACTGCAAGGATCGGTGCGCTATCGATCACGACGCGATCAAACAGGCTTGCAGCCTTAGCAATTAGCTGGCCGAAGAACGGGCCGGCAAGAATCTCAGCGGGATTGGGCGCGCGTCGTCCACCTGCGAGGACAAACAGCTGGCCTCCGGTCGCGGCGAGAATGTTTTCCGTCAGCTCAATGCTCTCATCGACCAGCTGGATTTCTCCGGCGGGAATCTGGCGCGCTGCCGAGGCTACGTCCGCTTCACCCACCAGGCAATCCGTCACTCCCGGCGCGCTGTCTTCATCGGAATTATTTCGCGCATTCGGGAACCGGAAAATCCTGTGCATGTTTGGCCGGCGGAGGTCGCCGTCGATCAGGAGAACGCGATAACCCTGCTGGGCCAGTGCAAGCGAGTAATTGGCGCTTGTGAAACTTTTGCCTTCGTTGGGAACAGCACTGGTGAAAAGCGAAACTTTTCGCTCGGCTTCCGGACCCAGAAGAGAAAGTGCGGCGCGCAAATTGCGGAACGCTTCCGCGGCCGGACTTTCGGGAGTTTCCACCACGACGCGATAGTTCGAACTTCTGAAAGCTTTGCTTCGCCGTTTCAGTCGGCTAACGGGCCCCTCATCAGTGGTATCGGGAACAGCTGCAAAAACAGGCAGACCGAGCGTGCTTTCCGCCTGGTCCACAGTTTTAATGGAACGATCCAGCGCGTCGATTCCAAAAACAAAAGCCAAACCGGCAGCGAGGCCGCCAAGCAGGCCCAGCAGGATCGTTCTCGTGGGCCGAGGACTAACAGGAAAGTTCGGAAGCGGGGAATGCTCAATCACGCTGACCGCATTCGCCTTGACGTCTTTTGCCAGGTTCGTGTCTTTTATCTGGCGAAGGACGCTTTCGTACAGCGCACGATCGGTTTCGGCTTGCCGCGCCAATTCCTGATAGCCGATCGCCGTGCGGTTGAGATTGACCGCGACGCCCTGCTGGTTTTGCAAAGCTTGTTGCAAGCTGGCCTCCGTCGCTTTGATTTGCTCGAGGGTATTGCGCAGAATCGGACGTTGCGCCAGCACCGCTTCACGGAGCTTTACTTTCGCCTCGGCCAGCGAGGCCTTGGCCGCCATCATTTTGGGGTGCTTCTCCTTGTATCGTAAGGCGAGGGTGGTGATATTCGCTTCGATCTGTATAATATTGCTGCGCGCGGCAGCCACCATTGGGGCGGCAGAGATACCCGGAATCGCGAGCAACGCGTCGATATTATTGCCAATCTGATCCACTTGCTGGAGCTGGCCTTCGAGACGAATCTGATCGGCCCTCGCCGCGGTCAATTTGGTGTTTATGTCTTGCAGGTTGTCCTCTACCAAGCCGCCCCGAGCTCCGCCAGCCCCAGCCCCCTGTGAGCCTGTCGCGGCTGTGCCGCCGCCGAGTTGGAGAGCATCTGGATTTTTTGCCTTGTATTCGTTGGCGGCCGCCTCACTTTTTTGGAGGTTCCTCTTCAAGCGCTCTTCTTCTTCCAACAAATAACGCAATGCGTCCTCGCTCGACGACGCGCGGCGCTCGATTGAGTTGCGGATGTACTCTCGACCGACTGCTTCGGCGAGACGCTGTGCCATGGCTGGATCGCCGTGTGTCACGTACAAATCGATCAAGCGCGTGCCGCGGCGGATCATCGGATGCACCATGCCGGCCATTCCTCGACCCAACGCTTCTTCGAGCGGCGTAAACGTGGTGACGCCACTGGCGTTCTGCGTCTTGTTGGCAGCCTGCGACGGCTCCGTGCGTTCGGTCGTGCTGGAACTCTTATTGGCGACGACACCCTGGCCCAGAAGAGCGGGTCCACCGTCCTGCGCCAAACCTTCGGAGCGTACAACCCGCGCAAGAAGTGTTTGGTTAGTTAGATTCTGTTCGATCGTTCGCAGCGCCTCCTGGCTGGCCAGAAATGCCGAGCGCGTCCGCGTCGCGTAATCCGCGGTTGGGACGAAACTCGGCTCCTGAAATTCCACTTCCAAAACCGTGTGCGCTTGGTAAAGCTTCGGCGTCCGCGCGAGGTTACCCAACGCCAGGAAAAGGCCGGCCAAAACGCAAATCGCTACGATCCAAATACGTTCGAGGAAAGAATGCCAATACCGGCGAAAATCGAACATGTGTAGCCCATCGGCGTACTCCGCTGTCAAAGGCACGCCTAGTTTGTCGGAATTGGGCGCAACGGTCGCTCCCCTCAGAGATTGGGCAGGGTCAATCACGGCAAAATATTGGCTGGAACCTTACACCAAGAAGTGCGTTCGCAAAGGCAAAGGAGGAAAAAATTTCGCCTAAAAAATACTTTCGCCGACGGTGATGGTATCACCCGGCTTGACGAGAAAACCTCCGCCCTTTCCCTTGGTGAAGCGCTTCGCATTAACCTTGAAAATCTGATCGCCGCTGGCGTTTTGTCGTCGCACGGTAATTCTTTCCGGCGAGGCGATGCGCGTATATCCACCAGCCAACGCGATCGCCTCCAGTAGATCGATACCCTCTTCGCTGGTCTCAGGCATTTCGATGCTGCCGGGTCGATTTACCTGACCCAAAATCGAAAAGCGCCGTTTTGCGTAGCTGAGAAGCGTGACGTTGACCTTCGGGCTGACCAGATAATCGCGGCTGTACAGCTCCGTGAGTTTTGAAACTGCCTGCGTCAGAGTCAGTCCTGCCAAATGGATCGACCCCAGCAATGGCACGCTCAAGTTGCCCTCGGGGTTCAGTCGTCCGCTTGTGCGCAGATCGTCTTCACCAAAAACCTCGATCGCCACCCCGTCGGTAGGACTCAAAATGTAACCAGCCGGTGCGCTCACTCCGCCGGTTGATGCGGGCGCCGAGGCGGCCGCTGGCGATGTAGAAGTGGCGGCGGGCTGGGATGCGGCGGTGCCCGGCAAGGTTTGGGCCAACATGAACCCTGGCAGCGACAACGCGAGCGCAATCGCCAGCCATCCCTCTGTCCCAGCTCGCAAACGATTCAAACCCTGTTTAAAACCTGACCGTCGCCCGAACGCCGACCTGATTGTCCTGCCAACCGAAGAAAACGTCGTTGCCGCTGCTGCTCTCGCGGTGCAGGTAATATACCCCGGCGCTCAGCCACCTGGTGATCAGCACGTCAACCGACGGTTCGATAAACCAGTAGTCTTGAGTCTCTCTCGCATTGGTATCCCGGTCAGTGGGGAAGTAATCCGAGTTTTCATAGCCGGCGCCCAAGCCGAGATAAACGCGGTGAAATAAACGCTGCTGAAACCGGCCCGCAACGTATGTGGTCGCAAAATCTTGGTTAGGAGAGAACCCGGAATTGTAAATCCGCCGGCCGGCCGCCAGCGTGAGAAAGGTACCGCTGAAGGGATTATAAGATGCCCCGATTTCAAACACCGGTGTGTCGTACGAATCGCGGTTGCCGTCGAACTGGCGGAACTCAACGCCTCCCGAAGCATACAAAAGTACTTTGGATGTCCACTGATAATTAAAGCGCAAGTTCACCTGCTCCCAATACTGGTCAGTAGTTGGATTATCCACCCAGTCGTACCCGAATGTGCCGCCAATGCCCACGGATAGCTTTGGCTGAAAATTGTAGTAAACGTAAAGGCCGCCAGCAATAGTGTAGTCACTAATGTGACCGGGATAGACGTAGATTGGGGAAGTAAGCTCGCCCTGCAGGGATATTTTCCCGGTTAGTGCATAATTTGCTATCAAGCGCGTGTAGAAGATGTTCATCCGCGTGGGCGCGCTTGCGTCGGTGTTTGCCCATAGTCCCGTCGTATCAAAGAAGCTGTTGAGGTTTGCCGATTCGAGTAACGCTATGTCCTCGGAGAGGGTCAATGTCAACCGGCCAGAGTTATATCCCCCCTCGAGGTGAATCAGCTGGTTAAATGCGTCTTGATCCGAGTGATCAACGAACAGAATCGCGCTCGGCATGTAATCCAATCGCAGGTAGCTTCTGTTGCGCCCCGCGATATCGCCGACTCCGATACTGATCATCGGCTCAATCGCGAAATAATAATCCGAGACTTTGTTCGTATGACTGATAAAGATGTTGTCATCCCACACACCTCGCACTGTCAGCGACAGTGCGTAGTGAAAGGCACGCCCACTTGGGGAAATCGCTTCGCCGGCTGGGAATACGTTATATGTGCCCCCGTAAGGACCTGCTGCTACTGGTGCCGGAACAACGGTTGTTTGCGCAGTAGTGTAGTTCGTTGAAGGCGACAACGGCTGAGGTGACGACGGAAACGCCTGCTCGGACGAAGGCAGCGGCTCCGCTGCAGAAGGCACAGGCTCCGCCGCGGCGGAGGGCAACGATTGAGGTAACGCAGGCAATGGCTCTGTTGATGCGGAGGGCGGGGCTTCCGCTGAAGTGGCTGGCGGCTCCGCTAACGAGGGCAAGACGTCGGGCTCAATCGACTCCTGCGCTTGCGTGGCAAGAACGGCAGCAAAGAAAATTCCTGTCACGAATGCAAGAATTGGCCGGCGGACAAGCGGGCTGTAAATCTTGCCGACGGTGTCCGTTGTCATTCCGGTTGGAAACGGAGCGAAACGGTAAATTATCGAGGTAAAACCGGTGCGCATGCCGGCGAGAGTAGAGTGACGCTTTAAGGCCGTCAATAAAAAAAATCGCATAAAATTACAAAAAAAAAGACCCTGATTTGAGGACCATTATGCGGTTCTTGGGACTTTGGGGAGGAAACGGTATTTCCCGGCGAAGCTTGCTTTGGGATTGTTCGCGTAAGACGTTGATCGAGGTGGCGAGTTAATCCTTCAATGCTTGGTATGCCAGAGCGGGAAAAGAAGCTGACTATTAACGAGATTTATCACTCGATCCAAGGCGAGAGCACCTGGATGGGGCGACCCTGCGTATTTGTGCGGCTGACTTTCTGCGATCTTCGCTGCAACTATTGCGATACGGAGTACGCATTCTACGAAGGGAAAAAACAAACATTGCAGGAAATTGTCGATATGGTAGCGGCGTTTCGGTGTCCCCTGGTCGAGATCACGGGCGGCGAGCCGTTGTTGCAGAAGAACGTGCTGCCGTTGATATCGATCTTGTGCGACGCGGGGTACACTGTGCTTCTCGAAACCAGCGGCGCACACGATATCTCAAAAGTCGATCTGCGGGTCCATCGGATCATGGATTTAAAGACGCCGGGCAGCGGCGAAGTGGACAAGAATCTTTGGTCGAATATTGATCATCTTACCCCCCGTGATGAAGTGAAATTCGTAATGGGGTCCCGCGAAGATTACGAATGGTCGCGCGACAAGGTGCAGCGATACAATCTGCCGTCCCGCTGTCACGCGGTGCTGTTCTCGCCGATTTTCGGACGAATCGATCCGCGCCAGATTGTCGAATGGATCTTGGCGGATAAGCTCGATGTGCGGTTTCAACTTCAGATGCACAAATTCATCTGGAGCCCGACCCAGCGCGGAGTCTGATTGACGTGCGCGCAAACCCCGCTGTCATCCCGAGTCGCGACGGCAACGAAGGAACTCACGACGCGCGGTGGGTCAAACACAACAAGCGTGCGTAATGTTAGGAGTCCGTGAGGGGTCCCTCACTTCGTTCGGGATGACAACGCGCGCGATGCGGTACAGTTTTTCGATCATGCGCGCGCGGTTGACGAAGGATTTCACTTTCGAAGCGGCCCAGACTTTGCCTTATGCGCCAGAGGGCCATAAATGCGGACGCGTGCACGGCCACAGTTTCAAAGTTGAGGTTTCAGTTGAAGGCGATGTCGATCCAAAAGTCGGCTGGGTTTACGATCACGCGGACATCAGCGACGCCATGAAACCGCTCTTGAAAATGCTAGACCACACGTATCTCAATGAGATCGAAGGATTGGAGAACCCTACGATTGAAAAAATGGCAGAATGGTTTTGGAAAAAATTGGAGTCACAATGCCCCGGCCTTTGCGAGATCGTCGTGCACGAAACACCGACCGCGCGCTGCGTTTACCGCGGCGAATAATCTGGCACGAACATCCCGAAACAATTCGGGTTTAAGTCTCAGCTTCTCTGTCAACTTTTCTCCGTGCGCTTTCTTACAGCTCGATGGCGTAGCGCTTCATCTTGTTGTAAAGGGTGGGGCGCTGGATGCCGAGAAGTTCGGCAGCTTTTTTCTTGTTGCCGCGGCACTCTGCGAGTGCCTGGAGAATAGCGTTTCTCTCGACGTCATCGAGAGTTTGTACGCCGCTGCGCGGTAACCCGCCGAGCTCGGTCTGTTGCAGTGCAGCGGGCAGCTGTATTTCCGCGGGGAGCTCTTTCACGTCGATCAAGCCCTCTCGCGCCAGCACGACGGCGTATTCAATTGCGTTTTGCAATTCGCGAACATTTCCCGGCCATGAATAGTCAAGCAGCTTTTGAAATGCGTCCGGCGAGATGTCCGGCTCCGGTTTGCCGAGTTGTTGAGCAAATTGCCTGACGAATTGCGCGATCAGCGGCGGGATGTCCTCTTTACGTTTCCGGAGCGGCGGCACTTCAATTTGGAAAGTGTTTAGCCGGTAATACAAATCGGAGCGCAGCCGGTTCTCCGCGAGCGCCTGGGGAATCGGTCGATTTGTCGAAGCGATCGCGCGGAAGTCTGCTTTCATTGTTTGCGTACTGCCAAGCGGCCGATACTCCCGTTCCTGAAGCACGCGCAAAAAACGCGTCTGCAGATCTGCCGGCATATCGGATACCTCGTCGAGGAAAAGCGTGCCGCCATTTGCCGCTGCGATCATTCCGGGAAAATCGTGCATCGCCCCGGTAAACGCACCTTTCACATAACCGAACAGTTCTCCCTCAATCATGGTTTGCGGGAACGCCGCACAATTGAGCTTCACCACCGGCTGCCCCGCGCGACGGCTTCGCGCATGAATCGTATTGGCTATCACTTCCTTGCCCACCCCGCTTTCGCCCACGATGAGAACGTTGGCATCCGATGGCGCCATCGCATCGATCAATTCCTCGATTTCCTGCATCGGTTTGCTCTTGAAAATGGGCGTGGGCCTCGCTTCCGCGATCTCCAGCCGTTTTTCGAGTCGCTCTGTTTTTTCCCGGAGTTCTTCCGCTTCTCGTAACAGGAATTGTGTTTCCAATGCCTTCTCCACGAGACTAAGCAGCTCCTCGGGCGCGTACGGCTTGCTAATGAAATGGTACGCACCGCGTTTGATGGACTCGATGGCATTGTGCAGTGAGTCGTGTGCGGTCAGGATAATCACCTGCACCTGGGGTAGCTCGGTCTTGATCCGCTCAAGCATTTCTAATCCGTCCGCGTCAGGCAGTCGGAGATCGAGTAGTACGAGCGTTGGCGGTTTTGATTTTAACGCCTTGAGTCCTTGTATGGCAGTGGGCGCGGTGTCCACTTGATAGCCGTGCCGCTTCAGCAACGCCGCGAGCGTCATGAGCACGGGCCGTTCGTCATCGATGATCAGGACATGACGGTTATCTGTTTTCATTCAATTGCGCTGCTCGTATTACACACGAGCCAAAGGCCCCAGTTGCTTAAACGGTGATAAATAACCGACGTTTCAAGCTTCTTCCGAAGATTCGCCTGACAGGGGAAGCCTAACGGTCGTGGTGAGCGCCGAAACTTTCGGATCATATTGAGCATTCAGTTCGCCGCCGTGAGCCTCTACGATACCGCGGACGCGATTCAGACCAAGACCATAATGGCGTTGGCTCATTTTCCGAAGCGGTTCGCGTCCCCAATTTTGGGTCGGCAAGTCAAAAGAATCCTTGGGTTCACAGAGGGTGAAGAGGAATCTCTTGTCATCGATTTTCGCTCTTGCAACAAGTGGACCTTTACCACGATCGTGCCGGAAGGCATTGGCGAAAATCTCGGTAAATGCTTCCTCGAAAAACTGAGGATCAACATTCAGCATCGCGTCACCCAGCTGAATTTCCCATGAGATCTCCCTGCTCTCCTCTGGGAAATCGTGGTCGATCTTTCCGCGCAAGTCTTGTATAAAATCAGAGGCCGGGTACGGGATCACGTTAGGTTTAACCTCTCCCACCGCTCTGGAAAGTCGTTGCAAGGTCGAGGCCAGTCGTGAGATCATTTCGCGTAAACGTTTGATCTCGTTTTTGAGTTCTTCGCTCTTCCCCAATTCCTCGATGTAAGCGGACTGCAGTTCGATGGCATTTAGATCATTGCGCAGATCGTGACTTAGTTGCGCGATAAAACGGATTGCGTCGCTCCACGGGACGCTCTGGAAATCTTTTCCGTTCTCAACAGGTTTATCTGCCATAAATCGGGCACGTTAGCGCTCTTGTTCGACTGAAAAACGGTCTTCCGACGGTTCCTCGCCAGGCGCGACCCTGATGTGTGGATCGTTACTCGCCAAATGTCGCAGCACATGAAACACGTCTTCCGGATCGGCGTCGATGGACCGCGCAATTTCTTCCGCGGTCATTCCTTCACCGACGACCAGTTTCTCGCTCACTTGTTTTTGAAGCTGCAATAGTCGTGTCGCCGCTTTTTTCCCCGCCTCGACACCAGGTTGATCGTAGGCGTTGACGTTAATTAGCGAGCCGTAAAAGCCTACTGCACGCTCGTAAAGCGCGATCAACGCTCCGAGATTAAACGCGTTCACGTCTGGAATTGTTATCGTGATGGATTCGCGGCCATTATCGTAAAGCGCGCTTCGCGTCCCGCGCAAAAAGCCGTGAAGATAATCGCCGCTTGTGATGCCCTCTTCGACTTCGAGCCGCTTACCGCTCCGATCTCTTTGCACCTCGACGAACGTCACGAAAAAATTTAGGACGCCATCACGCAATTGTTGAACGTAAGCGTGCTGATCGGTCGAACCTTTGTTGCCGTAAACAGCGATGCCTTGATGCACGATGTTTCCGTCGAGATCCTTTTCTTTTCCCAGCGATTCCATTACGAGTTGCTGCAGGTATTTGGCGAACAAGGCCAGCCGGTCCTTGTATGGAAGGATCACCATATCTTTGTCGCCCTTGCCGTTGCCGGCATAGTACCACATCAGCGCCAGAAGCATTGCCGCATTTTGTGTCACATCAGGGACGCGGGTCCGCTCGTCCATAGCGGCCGCGCCAGCGAGAAAACTATCGATATCGAAACCTTCATGCGCCATCGGAAGAAGCCCCACCGCGCTCATCACCGAGGTACGCCCGCCAATCCAATCGTACATCGGGAATCGAGCAAGCCATCCATTCTTTTCAGCATCTTTGTCGAGATCACTCCCAACACCGGTGACGGCCACTGCGTGTTTGTTGAATTGCAGTCCCTTTTCTTTAAATCGTGCTTCCGTCTCCAGCATCCCGTTTCGTGTCTCCTTTGTGCCGCCGGATTTGGAAACCACAATGACGAGTGTTTGGGGGAGCAGATCGTCAATCCTGGCGAAAACGCGATCGAATCCGTTCGGGTCCGTATTATCGAAGAAAAAAATGTCCATTGGATCAGCTGCCGATCCAAGCGCGTCTGCCACCAATTGCGGTCCAAGCGCCGAGCCGCCGATCCCGATCAGCAGCACATGCTCGAAGCGTTTTCTATTTTCGGCCGTGATTTTTCCGGCATGAACATCCGCGGCGAATTCTTTAATTCGGTTAACGGTCCGTTCAATTTCCTGTCGAGTTTCCGCGGTTGGCGCAAGCGCAGGACTCCGGAGCCAGTAATGACCAACCATCCGTTTTTCAGTTAGATTAGCGATCGCTCCCGCTTCCAATTCTCGCATCGCCGCAAACGCCTTACCGATCTTCGGCTGCATTTTCTCGAAAAAATCCTCCGGAAATTTCATCCGGCTGATGTCGAGAGAAAAATCGAGATCGCGATAGTACAAAAAATACCTTTGGAAGCGCTGCCATAGCGATGAAGAAGCCATTGTTTAGAAATGCGATGATTGACCAATATTAAACGACATAAGTGCATTAACTCCAATGTGAGTCTTCGAATTCGTCAAACTCAGCTTTCTCACAAACTCCAGGGGAGAGATCATTCGCGAAATTCGCATTGCAGCCTTGAGTCGCGCCAATAACTTCGGGGCATCATGGTGCGCGCACATGTGAAGACAGGGTTCTCGCAGTAATCCTCTGCCGATAAGAAATTGTTCGTTTCGGCGGAATCGAAACTAGCTCTGATTAAGTCGACGGACGTGCAGGCGAAGTGTCGCTCAGATTAGTTTCCGTCGATCGTAGCCCGCTTGATCGGCACTTCTTCCTGCGGAGCCACGTCATATTCCGGCTTGGGTACACCCATAAGCCAATGGTCAAACCATCCGACGATATGCTGCAATCGCTCGACGCGATGCCACGGCTGCCCGGACCGGGACAGCTCATGTGATTCATTCGGAAACCGCACCATTACTGTCGGAATCTTCCGGAACTTCAACGCGCGAAACATTTGCTCGCCACCAGCACCGGGCGGCGTCCGATAATCAGTTTCGCCCAGAATAAACATCATCGGCGTTTTCACGTTGGTGATATAACTGATCGGCGACCGCGCGCGATACTCGTCCGGGTCTTCGAATGGCGGAGCTCTAAACCAGTTCGGCTGGAACAGCGTAAAGTCACCCGTATACCACCAATTTTCCCAGCTGGCGATGTCACGTTGCGCAACAGCTGCGGCAAAGCGTCCAGTTTGTCCAACCACCCAGTTCGTGAGCAATCCGCCACCGCTTCCGCCGGTGACACCAAGTTTTTTGTCATCGATGTAACCGTGTTTTATCACCTCATCGACGCCGGCCATGAGATCTTTGTAATCGTCGCCTGGATAACGATATTGAATCACGTTGCCAAATTCCTGGCCGTAACTCGTGCTGCCGCGCGGATTCGGGTAGAGCACCACGTAGCCCTTCGCTGCCATCCACTGAAATTCATGAACGAAAATGTGGCCGTAGGCAACGTGCGGTCCGCCATGGATGTTCAGAATCAACGGATATTTTTTATGCGCATCGAAATTTGGCGGCTTTTGCAACCATGCCTGTATGCGTTTGCCATCAAAGCTGTCGTACCAAATTTCTTCCGGCTCGGTGAGATTCAATTTAGACAACACCGCGTCATTCACATTCGTTAACTGCTTTGGTGCTGCATCAGGAGTTGCCTGATCGAGAACAAAAAGGTCGTTAACGCGAGTCGGCGTCGATATGACATAGACCAGCTTCGAAGCATCAGGCGTCGCGCGAAAACTCATCACGCCGTGATTTCCGGAAGTGAGATCTTGCACTGTGCTGCTTTTAGCGGGGTCATCCCGCGTTGGCAGGACTACAGTTGCGTCAAACAGCGCGAGATTTCGCTTTCCTTCCTTGGAATAAACTGCGATGAGCCCTTTTTCATCTGCAGTCCAAATCGGTTTGTTTGGTCCACCGGCCCGCGGCGACGCGCTGTCTCCGATAATGAAGCCATCGATGTCGCAATCAAAATTCGCGGTGATGTTCCGTGGTTTTGCGTTCGGCGAGAGATCGAGGACCCACAGATCTGGCTCTGTATATGAATTGATCGGTTGGTTCGTCGCGGCGACGAATGCGACCTGTTTGCCGTCGGGACTGAGGGATAACGCGCCTCCGCCCGGTCCGAATTGCGTGTTGAGATCGATCGTTGTGATCTTGACCGGTTTGCCGCCCGCTGCCGGCACGGAGTAAAGATCTGTTCTCGGCAGTTCGTAATACGGTTCGTCGATCCGGCTCGAGGTGAAATAAATCTGCGAGCCGTCCCTGGACCAAATTGCATTTTCCTCATCGAATCGGCCGGTAGTGAGTTGCCGCGGTTTCACCTTTTCTTCAGCACTATGCGGCGCCGTGACGATCCAAATGTGTGTCGGATGCTTTGGGTCGGAGTAACCTTCATTGTCTTGCCGATAGACCGCACGCGTGATCACGCGCACGTCGCTCTCGTGTTCGCCTGTAGCCGGGGACGGCGACCCCGGCTTTTCATTGCTCTTTTTCTTTTCCTGCTTCGCGAGATCCTCTGCATTCGTCTCACTCGTTAACGCGATGGTTTTCCCATCGGGCGCCCACACGGGATTGCCCGCGCCTTTTGGTAGATCAGTAAAAACAAAGGAATCGCCGCCTGCCGTCGGCAGGATCGCCAATTGTGCAGGCTCAGGCTTGCCGTCCTTTTCAGTCGCGCGCACAAAAAGCAAAAATTTTCCGTCGGGCGACCAACGAGATGCGGAATCGTGATCGCCTTTTGTCAGTTGATGAGGCGCTTCCCCGCCTGCGACAGGTACCGACCAAATCGAAGTGTTATAACCTTCCTTTTTCTCATTGACCGTCACCCGGACAAACGCGATGCGCGAGGCATCCGGCGAAACCTGCGGATCGCCGAGCCAAACGAAATCGAACAGATCCTTTTCGGTGATGGGACGCCTTTGTGCGAAAGCAGTGCCGACTCCCGCTACAAACGCGAGCGAACAAATGACGAATAACCAATGACGAATGACCAAGGAATGACGAATGATCGAATGACGGAACAACCCCGCCACTATCATTCTAAGCCCTTCGGCTTCGCTCAGGACAGGCTTCGCGAAGAGTCCAGCTACTTCCAAGTCCGGTTTCAATTCCGAAGAACTCGAGAACGTGTCCACGCCGTCGCGTTTGGCCGAAAAATGTCGAGCATTTGAAGTAGCTGGATGTTTCGCTCCGCTCAACATGACAGGGCTATGGTTGCTGGGAATCGCAAATGAGGGAACGCCGTCCCTTTGTTTCGCGCTTCTGGTTTAGCCATTCTTTCGTCATTCGTCATTCGGATCTCGCCTGCCACGCCGAAGCCTTGGCGAAGGCGGGTCATTTCGATCGAGTACGAGCGATCACATATGCTCGATCACGTTGTCGCCAAACTGCGAGCACTTGATTTCGGTCGCTCCTTCCATCAAACGCGCAAAATCGTAGGTCACGCGTTTACTTGCAATCGCGCCGCTTAATCCTTTCAGAATCAGATCGGCAGCTTCCGTCCAGCCCATGTAACGGAACATCATCTCACCTGAAAGAATCACCGAGCCGGGATTCACCTTGTCCTGATTGGCGTATTTCGGTGCGGTGCCGTGCGTCGCTTCAAAAACTGCGTGGCCGGTGATGTAATTTATGTTTCCTCCCGGCGCGATACCGATTCCACCAACCTGCGCCGCCAGCGCGTCGCTCAGGTAATCGCCGTTTAAATTGAGTGTCGCGATCACATCGAAATCTTCCGGCCGCGTCAACACTTGCTGGAGCGTGATGTCGGCAATCGCATCTTTGATCACAATTCCCGCGCCCGGCTTGCCCATGGGAATCCTGCACCACGGGCCGCCATCAAACTCCTCCGCGCCAAAATATTTCTTCGCCACTTCAAAGCCCCAATCCCGGAAAGCGCCCTCGGTAAATTTCATAATATTGCCCTTATGCACCAACGTCACGCTCTTGCGCCGATTCTGGATCGCATACGAAATCGCGCTGTGAATCAATCGCACGCTGCCCGAGCGACTGACCGGCTTGATCCCAATTCCAACACACACGTCGTCGCTTTCCGTGGCGCCGACCTTTTTCCAGAAATCCGCTGCTTTCCGCTTTGTGCCGAAGCGAATCTTATCGAACTGCTTTGGAAATTCCTTCTGAAGGAAATTAAGAATTTCTTGCGCTTCCGGCGTGCCGGCGGCGTATTCGATCCCGGCGTAAATATCTTCCGTGTTTTCCCGGAAGATCACCATGTTGACTTTCTCCGGATGCTTGACGGGTGAGGGGACGCCTTTGAAATACTGTATCGGCCGCAGGCACACGAAAAGATCGAGCAGCTGCCGTAGCGCAACGTTCAGCGAGCGAATGCCGCCGCCCACGGGTGTGGTCAGCGGTCCTTTGATTCCAACCAGGTACTCCCGGAACGCTTCGACTGTGTCGTCCGGCAACCATTCATCGAATTTGTCCTTTGCTGTTTGACCGGCGAAGACCTCAAACCACGCAATCTTCTTTTTCCCGCCGTACGCTTTTTCGACTGCGGCATCGAACACTCGCACACTTGCCGCCCAGATATCCGGCCCTGTGCCATCGCCGCGGATAAACGGAATGATCGGTTGATCCGGGACATTCAACCTGTCGGTTCTGGTAATCTTTTCACCTGCGGGTGGAGCAACATCTTTGTACGGCATAAGTCGCAAACTGTAGCGGCAAGCTTGCTCTGAGCAACGTCGAATGGATCTTCAGCCGCAACGCAATTGTGCCCGTCCTCAGTCACGGAAGCCAGGTCAGATGTCGGATGTCAGCGAGCAGGGCTCACTCGCGTATGAATTCTTGCAAAGAAACGGCGATTCTTGGAAAATCGTGCAGGATTTGGCGATCCAAAGTGACGAGCGGTACTCGCTGCTCTTTGGCTAAAGCAACAAACTCACAGTCGTAAGCCGAGCAGCGCGACCGAGAAACCAGTTGCAGAACCGCGGACGTTGAGACCGTGAACTCGTTTTCAGCTAAAATGGACTCCGCAAGATTTGCGATCTGTATCGCCTTTTCGGTAGTGAGTAAACGCCGCCGGAGCGCTCCCGGCCAGTGTGTTTCGAAATTCCGAACGCCATAGCAGCGGTGCAATCCAATCAGAATCTTTTGCCCAGGCTGCGTCGGCATTTTTTGAGTGCGGCGAGGCCATGTAGCGATAACAGATCACGTTGGTGTCCACGCAAATCATTTTCGATGCGTCCGCATGCGCCCGGGATCACATCCGCCCCGCTCGCTTCCATGCATTGATCTCTCGTTCGGTCACCGGCCGGCGGAACAGAGCCCTGGCACGGCGGACGGACGCTTCCAAGTCGGCTGCATCAAACGCGCGCGGGGCGTCGGCTGCCGTCTTCAAAGTCGCGATGATTTCCCGATTGAGGCTGCGATGATGTTCCTCGGCACGTTTTTTGAGTTTCCGGTGCAAGTCTGTTGGAATGTTTTTCAACGTGATCGACGGCAACTTCGCAACCGTAACGGTTCCATTTTGGTTGTGCACCTGGCGCGCCGTGGCATGCGAGGAAAGTCGCGACTGTTTTTTCGCAATGCATTCCACCTGCCCAAGGTGGATCGGCCCAGCTACTTCCAAACGCCCGTCACGCTGGCGAAGGCGCAGAGAAACGAGAACGAAGTAGCTGGGACGATGCCAGATGAATCGCTGACGGCGCGAATCTCAGGCGGCCAAGCCGCAGTAAATTTGCCAACGCGTTGAGGACAACGCATTCCACCGAAGGCGCATTTTTTTTGCGTATCGTCCGCTTTTAATCGCCGTTGTTTGTCGGGGGTTTTTCAGGCGAATTAACTTGTGGCGTGAGCGGAGCGGGTATGAACGGCTGCACCAGCTGATTAAACGGCGGACACTCTGGAAGCGCAATTTCCTTGCCTTTATATTCTTTATATTCTTTATAATCTTTTGCGTCCTTCCCGTAGCCCCGCACTGGCCGCACCTGCCCCGCCGCAGCTGTGATCCTGTCTGCAAGATCAGGGCGGGCTCTTATCGCTCCGGCTACAAGCGTGCGACGCTGGCTCGGAGGGTAACGAACAATGAGCGAACTGAATCCTCGCATAAATTGGTCCGGCGTGGCGGTGGCGATGCTGGCCGCTCCCGCTGCTCTAACCGCGCGATCCAAATCGCCATTCGGGGCCACAACTTGATGGTTCCTTTGAATTTCCTCCTGAATCAGCGGCGCACTGGGCAATTGGCGAAAGTCTCGAATAAGAGGAGAAGAGAGTTCCTGTTGAAGATCAACCTCAACGGGGTCCTCCAATCTCATGTAGATCGGATCGTAAACTACCATTTGACCTGGCATGACCAGCAAAGTTTGGCCCATGCGGTCCAGGCTGATGCACGCCGATCCTTCGAGCACCGTAAATTCGATAATTCCGCTCGGATAGACGTTGCCCAATACCGTTGTGCCTGTAATTGCTGCCGTGACCGGACCCATCTTGACCTTTGCCCCGCCCTTGTTCTTTGGCACATAAAGCAAAAATTGGCCGTTGCCCATGTCGATTGTTCGTCCCTCTTTGCCGACGTTGAAAATAGTTTTCTCGCCCAAACGCGTGATTGTTTCGTCTTTGAACGTTAACTCGCTCCTGGACTGGGTCCCGGTTTGCACCGCGTTACCTTGGCGAACAGTCTCGTTGACCGTCACCGCACGCGCAGCTGAACCTGATGGTACCACTTTAACGTCCTGCACTACTTGAGTAACCTTTGCTTCCTCCAGATCAGCAGCAGAGAGGCCATTTGGCAGCCAATTTACCAGGGCAAATGCGACTGGGGCGACGAGTAAAATATAGCGGCGTTCCATATTCATGGGCGGATTTATAGAGTATTGTTTGGCGCTTGTGAAGTCTTTTCTTCATTTTTTTTTGGCCCCTGGCAGTGGCCCGATTCAAGGCCGAGATCCGGCCGGCGCGCGAAGCTCTTCGTGCCGATCATGTCTTGCATTCTGTCTTACATGCCTTACGTTTGTTCATGGAAACTACGCTGACCATCCGTCTCCCCGCAAAACAGCGAGAAGCCCTCAGGCGCCGTGCCGCGGCCGAGAAACGAAGCGAGTCAGCTCTTGTTCGCGACTTGATTGAGCGAGAAATACAGCGGGGATTCGACTTTGAGCGTGTCCGTCATTTGGTTGGGAGCATTGCCAGCCCGCCAAAACATTGGGAGAAGGACTCCTGGCGGAGACATATTCGCCAGCGCAATTGGCGTTGATGAGCGCTTGTCTTCTCGACACAGGCCCGCTGGTTGCGTTGCTCGACCGATCGGAACCGGACCACGACCGAGTGCAAAGCTTTATGGCGCGTTTGCGCGGCTCGCGACTTGTCACCACTGGCGCAGTGGTTACCGAGGCTTTTTACTTTCTCTCCGATGTGCGGGATGGATCGGCCAGCCTGGCTTCATTTCTCGCCGACAGCGCGACCGAAGTGCGGGATGTTTTTACTGCTGAAGCATTGGGTGCCGCCGTTCGGCTGATGAGCAAATATGCCAATGTGCCGATGGATTTTCCGGACGCCACCCTCGTCTGGATCGCGGACTTGTCAGGGACAGACACAATTCTGACATTTGATCGGCGTGGTTTTTCTTCGTTTCGCTTCGCAAAGAGCCGCCGGTTTAAACTGGCGCTTGACGTGTGAACCCCCTTGGAATTCAGCACTTGTCTTTCTCATGCTTCTCACTATACTGCACTTCCCGATGTTCGCCCCCAGCATCACTGGCCGGGTCCGCGTGAGCGCTCAGCGCGTACACCCCCGCACAACCGCTTTGCAGCTTCAACGCCTCAGTTCCAAAGACATTCGCAGCTTTCGTCGCAGACCTGCAATTGGCCATCAGCAGCCAGCTATGAAGTCAATTCAAGCAGGATTTACCCTGCTCGAATTATTAATCGTCGTCGGCATCATTGCCCTCCTGATGGTGCTGATCGCGCCTGCGTTCACGACAATCAAAGGGGGTTCAGACGTCACCAGCGCCGCATACACAATCAAAGGCGTGCTCGACACCGCCCGCACGTACGCCAAGGCAAACAACACTTACACGTGGATCGGCTTCTTTGAGGAGAACGTCGCAAACCCAGCCTCACCCAATCCAGACACGCCGGCAGTTGGCAGAATTGTTATATCGATCGTCGCATCGAAGAATGGCACCATGCTCTATACCGGAAACCTGGCCAGTTCTGTGATCTTAGACGGACCGCCAAACCAAACAGCGCTACTTCAGGTCGGCAAACTGACTAAAATTGATAATGTGCATCTAAAAACGTTTTTAGCGGCAACGGCCACACCCCCTCCAGACAGCTTCGACACGCGACCTGCCGCAACGTCGACTGCTGCGCAGATCGGTGACACGACTCCTCCGAGCCCTGCGCTGACGTTTCACTATCCCGTCGGCACGTCGCCTGGCCAATATGCTTTCACGAAGGCAATTCAGTTCAGCCCGCGCGGCGAGTGTGTTATCACTAACACTAATTACACTCCAGCGCGGATCGCTGAGGTCGGACTTATGCCGACTCACGGAGCCGCCGTGCCTAGTCCGACTCCTCCGAATCTCGTCGCAGTTCAGATAAACGGCTTCGCTGGCGACGTAAGAATTTATCGCCGATGAACTCACTTCTCATTGTCACACGTCGCCGTAGTCGCGAGTGCTTTCGCAGTCGGGCGGCTCAGATTGACTGCGTAACCAGCACGCATCAAAATGGCTGGCGCATGCAACGCCCCCTGCGCCGAACCGCGGGTTTTTCACTCGTTGAGGTAACATTGGCCCTGGGCGTGGCCGCGTTTTGCTTGCTTGTGTTGTTGGGATTGCTGCCGACTGGACTAAAGACTCAACAGAGCAGCAGCCAGCAGACGACTGCCAACCAGATTATTTCACAAATCTCTTCCTTCCTGCGCGCGGATGTCCGACTGCCTGCAGGGCAAACTTCAAAGGCTTGCCCCGATCCGCCTGACCCGAATGATCCTTGTGACTGGTCTAATTTGAATGGCCACTGGCAAAGTGTAGCAACGCCTGACACGATGTATTTCACGAACGAGGGAAAGCCAATCACCAGTGCGCCGGCAAACGCGGTCTTTAGGGCAAAGATCACGTACATGTCGCCACCGACGCAAACCACTTCACTGGCAAGCATCCGTGTTACGTGGCCTGCAGCAGCAGATCCTGATAACGGCGGCGTGCCGGCAGGATCGGTCACCACCGTACTCGCCGTTAATCGATGAGTATGAAACCAAATACGATCGCTATAATGCGGCGCAGGCGCTCCGCGTTTACCCTCGTCGAGTTACTCGTGTCGGTGGTTGTGCTCGTCATAGTTATTTTCATGGTGTCGCAGTTGATGAGCAGTACCACGGCCATTACGCGAACCAGTAACAAGCATATCGATACAGATACGCAGGCGAGGGTGGTCTTTGATCGAAT
>QHNR01000019.1:0-1096 GCA_003218475.1 Verrucomicrobiota bacterium
CAAGGAAACGGTTGCATGATCGAAGAGCCGTATCGTTGGGTCGAAGCGATCGCTAATCGCCGCGAGTATATCGAAGCCCAGCTCGCCCCGGGCAGCCCGATCGCAGCGGTCGGCTATCGCGACGGCATTCTGTTTCTCACCGTCGGTCAGACGCGGCAGAAACTTTTTGAAATCTACGATCGGATCGCCATGGGGGCGATTGGTCATCCCGGGGACATCGAGCGGTTGCGAATGGCGGCTATTGAGCTCGCCAGCACAGAAGGTTTCACCCGCTCGGCTGCAGATGTTTCCCTGCGGCGACTCGTGCATTATTCGCTCAGTCCCGTAATGAAGAGCGCGTTTGAACAGGTTTATGGCGCGCCTTATCTGGCGCGAATGCTGTTTGCCGAGGTGGGCGAAAGCCCCAATGAAGATCTGTTTTTACGGGTGGAGTATGACGGCGAGATTGCAACCAATGGCGCGACGTACGCACAAGCGCGGCAGGACTTCGCAGTGCTCAGCGGCACACGACAATCGCGAGAACTGATGGAGGCATTCCTGAAGAGCCAACATGCGCCGGATGCGAGCTTCGAACTGGCGCTTAACTCTGCGCTCAACGCCTGGAGTATCGGGCACATCTCTTTAAAAGCCAGCGATGCAAACGGGCAGCCCGACCAGGCCGCTGTTTTGAAACATCGACAGGAACAACTCGCAACTAGCGGAATTGAAGCAGCAGTGCTCGAGCGCGATGCGAGCAGGGCAATTCGTTACCGGTCGTTATCCGATACGGAATTGCGCTCCCTGATTAACGAATAAGTTATGCAGAGAAGAAGTCTTCTCTCACACGTGACCGATGAAACGAGCGTTTCGAAATTTGCTGGCGTTGTGCGGCTTGTTGTTGATGGTCGCATCCTTTGTTTGGCTGCAACTCCGTCAGGCGGAGCGATCCGTCGGTAAAATCGAATCCAGAACAGCCAACAGCTCAGCTGCGTCCAAGCCATTTGCAGTCGTTGTTCTTGATCCCGGCCACGGCGGTCAAGACTCCGGCGCGATGTGCGGCGGCGTGTTGGAAAAAGATCTGACCTTGGATGTTGCGCGTCGAATCGACCGGCTCCTG
>QHNR01000019.1:1347-20583 GCA_003218475.1 Verrucomicrobiota bacterium
CGGGGCACAGAAGCCAGACAGTTTTTCGTGATCGCAAACGTGACTTCTCCTGCGATTTTGATTGAAGGCGGATTTCTCACAAACAAGGAGGACATCTCCAAACTAGCGAGCGAGGATTATCGCGATCAGATTGCCGCGGCCGTCGCGGACGGTATTTTGCGTTATCGTGACGCGGCGAGCCAACGGAAGTCAACCTTGGCCGCGACAGGTGGGGAGAAGCGCTGAATACGCGGGGAAGCAGAGCGTCAAAAATAGCCTCGGGATGAAAACCAGGATCGCTGCTCTGATCTTCATTGTATCGACGATGCTGATGCGCGCCGATCAGTTGGTCGAACGTGTGCAGCAGGCGTTGAAGGATCAGGGTTTTTACTACGGCGAAGTCAGCGGTGAAATGAATGCAAACGTGACGGCAGCGATTCGTCGCTATCAAATTCGGAACGGGTTGCAGGTTAGCGGCGAGCTCAATAGCGAGACGCTTAAGTCCCTTGGAATTGATTCTTCTGCGTCAGCGCGACCGGCCACGAAGCGTGTATCGCCCGGCCCTGCCGCGCCTGTCGAACCCGCCGAACGATCTCCGAGCGAGACGCCAAACGCGAACTCTGCGTCACCAGCTCGACCGTTCGACAACGCGCCGCAGGACCAACAAATCTACCCGTCCAATCCCGTGGCGCCGGGCACTTCACCCGGAGGAGGGCCTCTTGCTGGCACCCCATTCGAGGCCGCTCCTCCCCCCGTGCAACGCAATGTGGTGCTTTCGGCTCAGATCGCGCTGGCCCGTCATGGCCTCTATCACGAAGAGATTAACGGACTCTATGGGCCAGCAATGGAATTTGCCCTGCGGGCTTATCAATCGCGAACAGGGCTTCGGGTAACTGGCCGCCTGGATTTGGAGACACTCGCGGCGCTGCAATTGTTGCCCGGCGGCCGCAGGCCGTTTTTTCCTCAACCCCGCCGTGGACGTCCTCAGCCACCAATTCGCGGTGAATGGGTTCCTGAATACTAGCTGGATCTTGCTCGGAAATTGAGTCGTCACATCTCTCACGATCGCGGAGCATCGAAATGCACTGATTGTAATTCCGCGAAGACTGTGCCGACAAAAACTTGAGCCTCGACCCGAAGCAAAAGTCGCTCTGGATCATCCGACACCCAGATTGTGGCACGACGAAATTTCCTGTGCGGCTCCAATTCGAAACGCTTGTTAATTCGCTTCAACTGCAAATCAAGTTTGATCGCGTTATAAGTGCCAGCGCGCACGGAGATTTTCTCCCGCCCGACGACTGTGACGGTGCCCAGATATGCATTGGTCGCGGGGTAAACCACAATGCGATAAACGCTGCGATCTCTAAGCGGCTGACTACGCAAATAGAGCGCCGCAGTATGGAGGTCGAAGAGGTTAGGGAAACTAAATTGGCGAGTCTTTGTTCCGGCAGCACCACCTTCTCCTTCTGTTCTCGACCGAGCCACTCCGCTGTTTGTAAAAGTGAGATTGGTAACAATTTTCTTTGATTGATAACTTTCTGTTTGCTGAGTGTCGATAGGGTGCAGCGTTTCCGCGTTCGCGACTGCGCGATGGTTTACATCCAATTTCCATAGCGCCCGAACCAAACCAATGGTTCGGCCCGTCCCATCGAACTGAAACCTGTCTTCAGATGGCCTGGCAAAGCGAACCTCCCCCGTAGCTGCGGTAAATCCAGACCATCCGAACCGATAGGAAGCGTGCAGAGGCCGCAGGACCGGGAAATTCCCAGGGGGGTCCTTACTTAGCGTCGCCTGCCAATTCGCCGCCAGGGAAACTGTGCAAAACGCGAATAAGACCGTGATCACGCATTGCGTCGGTCGAAGTTTGGTTTGAATGAGCATTGTCGCAGTCACTGCCGCTGACAAATCATGACGCCGGCACTTGCTTTTATGTGTACGCAAAAATACACGCGAGTTTAGCCCGCGTGTATTATTTGGAATTTCGAATGTCAGTTAAGGTTTCGAAGCTCTTGCCGGCGTGGCAGAGGCACTGGCCGAAGTCCTTACAGCCGGCGGTGCGGCGCGGCCGGGCTTGTTGAGCACGGTGATGATGTCGTTCGTGAAGTCGATGTTGTCGTGTGAGTACATCAAAACGGGCACGCCATTGATGCTCATGCCGGACTTATCGAATACCAGGTCCAGATTATTGGCTTTGACTTTTTCCATCACGACATCGGTGATTTCCTTTACAATTCCCTCGCGCATGCGCATCAACTGCTCTTGCAATTGCCGTTCGCGCGTTTGACGGAAATCGCTGATCTCCCGCTCCATGTTCTTAATTTTCGCAATCTTGTCATCGCGTTCCTTTGCCGTCTGCGTTTTCTTATCCGCGCTAAGGGCCGGCGACTCGAGCTGCTTGTTCAGATTATTGATTTCGTCGAGCGCTTTTTTGTAATCTTCCGCCCGGTCGTCATATTCTTTCCGTGCAGCATTTTTGGCATCGTTGATTTTTGCCTCAGCTTCCTTGGTTTTGTTATATTCCTTAAATGCGCGCTGCATATCGACCGTTCCGATTTTCAGTGTGCCCTGTGCGAAAGCCGCAAGCGGAAAGCCCAGCACCAACGCAGAGAGTATGGACAGAGATTTTTTCATAAAACAGACGATACGGTGGGTGGAATCGCGTTAGACTGCAACCACATTTCTTCGTTCAAAATTGATAGCCCACGTTGAAATTGAAATGACCTCCCCCGTTATATCCGTCACGCTGCAATGGATATCCATAATCGAGGCGTAACGGACCAATTGGCAAATCAAGCCGAAGGCCAATGCCGATATCCGAGGCGATATGATTGAAGCCAAAAGACCACGCGCTACTGTTAACAAAGCCAGTATCATAAAAAATTGCTCCGCGCGCCTTTTCGATGATCGGAAAAGTCAATTCCACAGTAGCGCGCGCCATTGATTGGCCGCCAACCGGTTCGCCGTTCTCCTGCGGACCGACTTCGCGAAATGGGAATCCGCGGAGATTATTTGACCCGCCGAGAAAGAGTCGCTCGAAAATTGGCACCTCATTTCCGTTCCCCCATTGGCTCACCGTCGCAATTTCGCCGTTGATGAGCAGGATGAGGTCCTTCGGCAGATGAAAATATTGCGATCCCTCCAGGTCCAATCCATAAATTTGCGTATCGCCTCCAAGGAAACCACCGGCAATAAAGGGTGAAAAGGTGACGCGTTGTCCACGGTGGGAGAGCAAGGGATTGTCGCGCGAATCAAACACAACGCTGTTAAAGATCTTGCTTTCGACAAACGACCCTTCTTGTGACTGGATGAAAGCAGGCGCGCTGGCGGCCACATTATAAATATCAATGTCCTGCAGCATGTATCCCAAGGTCGCGTAGACATAAGCATTGATCGGTTTCCGCAGCTCGATCGAGAACCCGTAATTGCGCTGGTCATAATCGGCGCTCAGATAATTCGCCTCATTAAAAAAAAGCTGCCCGCTGAGCGAAAGGCGTCGATCAAGGAAGTACGGTTCGGTCAAGGCTAGGACAAAATCTTTCCGCTGAGTACCGTACTGGAGGCGCAGCCGGAATTTTTGGCCTCCCCCAGTAAACGACGGCCAGTTGAAAAGATCGAAATTGCCCTGGGTGAGTTCCATGAATCCCACCAATTGATCGACGGTGCTAAACCCGCCGCCAAAGCTGAGCGAGCCGGTCCGTTTTTCCTGCACAAGAATGGTGAGATCTTTGCGCCCAGGTATGTCTGTTTCTTCCGGATAAGTCTCGACCTTTGCGAAGTAGCCCAGGTTCTCGAGACGTTTCTTGGTTATGTCCACCCGAACAGTGTTAAACACATCTCCCGGCGCCACGAGCACTTCGCGGCGGATTACCTTGTCTTTGGTGCGCGTGTTGCCCTCGATATTGATCCGGTTTACAAACGAGCGGTCGCCTTCCTCGATCTTATAGTGCACGTCGATTTGCGCGGGACCGGCCGGCTCGCCTTCCGGCAAAACCACGAGGTCGACGTACCCCCCGCTGCCGTACGCATCGGCCACTGCCTTCGCGTCATCGCGCAGTTGTTTTGGCGAATAGACGCTGCCTTCCTTCATTTTTAAAAGCGCACGAATTTTGTCTTCGCTGGTCGCCTGGTAACCGGAAACGGTCAGCTTGCGTACGTGATATTGCGGGCCTTCGGAAATTACGACGGTAATGACCATCGGACCCTTCTCCGTGCGCTCCCTGCGGACACTTTTGACTTCCACATCGATGTAGCCGTGGTCTTGGTAAAACTCGCGGATTTTGTCCAGGTCCTGCTCCAACTGCACCTCATCGAGGCGCCCGGATTTGTCCATGAAATAGATGGGCGTCCTGCCGCGAGTTTTCATTTGTTTGCGCAACACCCGTTCGCTGAAATGCGCGTTTCCCTCGAAGTGAATCGCGCGCACAGCTCCTTTCACCCCTTCGTTGACGGTGAAAACCACGCGCGCCGTGCCGCGTTTCTCGTCAATTGGATCGATACGAAATTGGACGCTGACGTCGGTGAATCCTCGTCCCTGATAAACTTCGATTATTTTTTGGCGCGCTTCCTCCAGTTGCTGTTCGTTAACTGGCTGGTTGAGTCTCAACTTGATTTCTTTGCGCAGTCTCTTCGCCTTGATCCGTTCGGCTCCGGCGATTTCGATCTCGCGCATGATCGCCCGTGTCTGCACGGCCACGATCACCTTCACGCCATCCCCTTCAGGCTGAGCAAAAATGCGAACGTTGTGAATGGAGCCAGTCTTGTAAAGTGCCGCGATGTCCTGCTCGACCACCTGGTTAGAGTAGGGTTGGCCTACCCTCGTGCGCAGTTGCGCCAGAATCCGTTCCTTGCTGACTGTTTGGGGGCCTGTGTATTGCACGTCGATGGAACGGATAATAGGAGGGCCTGGCGCCGCCTGAGGCGCCTGTGCTTGAGCGACTCCCGCACCAAGCAACGCACAAATGGAGGCGACCCAAAGTGCAAATGGCGGGGGGCGCATCCATCCAGAAAAATGTCTCATAGGTTAAGAAGCGCAGCCCCGCGGAACAAGCCCACGCAGGACAGGCGCGAGCTATATCGGGAAGAAGATCAGCATCGTCAAGGCGAGATTTTCACAGAATCAGGCGGTTTGTCCACGACGTTTGCTTGAACTCTCAGTTCAAAAGTTCGTACCAATTATTTCGCCGGCGCGCTTCGTAGCCGGCATCTTTGATGAGCGATTCAATTTCCGCGGCATTCAGTCGAAATGTTGTCCCCGCGCTGCTTACGACGTTCTCTTCCATCATCACGGAGCCAAAATCGTTTGCGCCATATCTGAGCGCGATCTGTCCGATTCCCGGTCCTTGCGTGACCCAGGAGCTTTGCACGTTTTCGATGTTATCGAGGAAAATCCGGGCCAGCGCTTGTGTCCGTAGATATTCAGACACTCCCGTGGGGTGCTTCACCTTCAGCACCGTATGCTGCGGTTGAAAGGTCCAGCAAATGAACGCGGTGAATCCCCCGCTGCGGTCCTGTTGATCACGAATTCGCCGCAAATGTTCGATTCGCTCTTCAATTGTCTCCACATGGCCGAACATCATCGTGGCGCTCGATTTCAATCCGAGCTCGTGCGCGACCTGCATCACCTGGAGCCACTGGTCGCTGTTTATCTTTAACGGGGAAATTTTCTGCCGTACTCGGTCCACGAGAATTTCTCCGCCGCCGCCCGGGATTGATCCGAGTCCGGCCTTCTTGAATTGCGAAATTACTTCCCGCAGCGGCATCCCAAAAGTTTCCGCGAAATGCTGAAACTCCGGCGGACTGAATCCGTGAATGTTTATGTGTGGATATTTTTTCCGGATGTGCTGCAAAAGATCAATATACCATTGGAACGGCAATTTCGGATGGTGCCCACCCTGCATCAGAATCTGAACTCCGCCCGCCGCAGAAAGCTCGTCGAGTTTCTGATCGATCTGCTCGAACGAGAGCACGTAATGGTCCTCGTCGCGTTCCGTCCGATAAAATGCGCAGAATTTGCAGTAAACGTTGCACACGTTCGTGTAGTTGATATTGCGATCGACGATGTAAGTCACGATCTCGCGCCCGCGTCCGCCATAGCTTTTCGCTTTTGCTAAATCGCGTCTCGCATTAGCAAGCGCACCGAGTTCTTCCAGCGGCCAGTGATACAACTCGAACGCGTCGTCTGCCGAAATCCGTTCGCGCGCAAGAATTCTTTCCGTAAGCGCGTCTCGATTTACTGAAACCATGTCGAACCAATCTTAGACGCTGCTGGCGGACTTCGCACGCACGTTCATTTGCAGGGGGCGACCACAGCCTGCTCGCCGTGGCGAGGGCGCGCCGAAAGCCAAGAATTTTGGGGACGGCTCGGCGATCCGTCCCTACCATTTGGAAATGAATCGAACAGTCGCCATCATTGGCGCAGGCGTGTCGGGCCTGACGTGTGGCGTCGTGTTCGCCGAGCACGGCTATCGCACAGCGATCTTCGCCGAAGAGACTGGACAGCAAACAACGTCCGGCGCGGCTGCGGCGCTTTGGTTTCCCTACGATGCCGAACCCGCAGAGAAAGTCATTCCCTTGGCTCTCCAGACTTTTCGTGTCCTTGTCGATCTTACGCGTGTTCCAGCAAGCGGTGTCTCAATAATCGAGCTGCGGCAGTTTTCCCGGTCCCAAGAAACTCAAATTCCAGATTGGGCGATCCCTTTGGGCGCAGAACCTGTCATCCCGAGCTCCCCTTCTGTCGTGTCGAGCGAAGTCGAGACATCTCTTGAATCGCTTAAGAGTGGTTTCTCGCTGCGCGTACCGCTCATGGACACGACGATTTACCTGGATTATCTCGCCGCGCGTTTTCGCAAAACTGGCGGCGAAATCAACGCGAATGTCCGCTTCCAACAACTCGAAGACGTCGATCAGCAATTCGGGCTGGTGATCAATTGTGCGGGCATCGGCGCGCGCGAACTTGTGCACGACGTCGATCTCGAGCCACATCGCGGGCAGGTCGCGATCGTGCCGAGAATCGAACGTCTTTCATGCGCGATTGTTTGTGATGACGCGCCGCTCATGTACGCGATCCCTCGCAGAAACGATTGCGTGTTCGGCGGAACAAACGACCTGAGCAGTGATCTCGCCGTCGACGCGGCCACAACAGAACGAATCATCGCTGAGTGCAGCCACGTTCTGAACATCGACAAACCGAATGTTCTCGCCGAGCGCGTCGGCCTGCGCCCATTCCGGAAATCAGGCATCCTGCTCGAACGCGATGAATTGCGCGATGGCCGCTCTGTCATTCACAACTACGGCCACGGCGGCTCCGGTTTCACGCTCTCTTGGGGCTGCGCGCGCGAAGTTGTCAATCTTGCGACGTTATAGCGGCTCTTGTGTCACGCGCCGACACATTTCAGAATCCGGCGCACGACGACTACGTCAGCGCGATGCACTGGAAGGAACTGACCACGTCGTCGGGACCCTTCTCCGAAAAGAAACTTTCGTAATAGCCGGGGCCAAGATCCCAATAAGGTCCCTTGTAGTAGTCGTCACGATAAAATCGCCAGACCCCGGTTACGACAATGAGACAGCTGATCCGATCATTCCAGTAGTCGCCCACGAAGTGGAAACTCAAGTTCGTGCGTGCGAAGGCCCCCTTGAAACCAATATGATCGTAAAGCACGAGCTCCGGAAGGCGTATCACCTCTGTCACGAGCGGTACCGCCTCTTTCCCAGCCGCAGAAGCGTGATAACTCAGCGGACCGAGTTGCCATTTCATGTCGATGATGCAGCCGTTATCCGGCGACAATTCAGTTTTGGGTACTTGTCTCATAAGAAGGTTTTCTCTTTTCACTTGAACAGATCAAAACCGCCCTGTCGAGCAAAGAGATTCGGGAGGTTCCCAGGGCTGAGTTGATCGAACAGCCGTAGATCAACAGAACCAGCCCCTGCCGCGCCTTCATTGGCTTTTTGCTCGCCCAATTACGCCACAGGCAACACGTGCACCGGAGTCGCCCGCTGGCTGGGACTTCAGATCGTCCGCTTTCGCGTGCACCACAACGGATCGCCCGATCACCGACTGCGGGTCGTTCGTCAGCGAGATTTGATGGTCCAGATAATCCAGTTTCGCCTTGCCGGAAGCGTCAGCCTCCACGTTTCCCATGTCGCCTACATGCCGCTCGGGCGCGTCCGGTCCGGCATGCGGTTTGTTGGTGGGATTAAAATGAGCGCCAGCAGAACTCGCATCGGGCGCGCTGCAATCGCCGAATTCATGGACGTGAAAGCCATCGTCGCCGGCCGTGAGCCCTGCTAACTCTGCATGGACCTGTACGCCATCGGCCACTTCGGTAAATGTGACGGTGCCGCTTACTTTGTTCCCCGCGGTGGGATGAAGCACCGCGATGGCTTTTAACGGAGCCGAGGGTTTTTCCGCCGGCGTCTGCGCGTGGCTTGTTAAAGCTGCGAGGAATAAGAATGCCAGTCCAATCATCGAACCTCGAAGTGAATTCATACTGATATCTCTATTTCGCCAAACCCGATAAGTCCAGCGCATCCGATCAAATCAACGCCCGATATCGCGTTGACAATCACGACGCCACTTGCACGTGAGCCCAATGTTTTGGGACTACGCTGAAAAGGAAACCAGCTCAATTCCAACTACTCGGCCGCGCCACACTTAAACCCGATCTTTTAACTGCGTTTTGCCGCTTTTGCGCGCGCAGTGGACGCAGCAGAAAATTTGTCCGTCAGCTTCAACGCCGTGCCCGACGATCCGGCAGTTGCAATGTGCGCAAACCGGCGCCAGCGCGTGGATGGCGCACTCGAAACTGTCGAAGGTGTGGTGCTCCCCGCCGATGACCACTTCAAACGCCTTGTCATATTCGTTTTCGCAAACCTCGCATGTAGCCATACACAAATGTTTCGCGCGCCGGACGCTCTGCGGCGGTGTTTGCTTCATTCGCGAAGGCGAAATTACATCCGGCCACGTTTGCGGTTGCTGCCGTTGCGCGTCCGGCGCCGTAGGACGCTGGAGGGAAGCTCCCACGGCGCGGGAAAGTAGAGATGGCGCGGGAAAGTGATACTTTTCTAGAGGAGGTGCTCATGGAAATACCAAAGCGGCTGATCGATTGTTTAAACGAAAACAAGGCACAGTACGAAATCCTGCGTCATCCTGAGGCGGTCACTGCGCAACGAATCGCGCAAGCCGAACATGTCAAAGGAAGCCATCAAGCGAAGGTTGTAATCGTTAAATCTGGAGATCAGCATCTGATGATGGTGCTTCCAGCAGATCGCCAAATTGATCTCGAGAAGGCCGAGAAAACAATCGGCAACGCTGTCTCGCTTGGTAAGGAACAAGAGTTCAAGTCGCTGTTTCCCGACTGCGCCATCGGGGCGATGCCGCCGTTTGGGAACCTCTATAATTTGCCCACATATGTGGAC
Source organism: Verrucomicrobiota bacterium (assembly GCA_003218475.1). Classification (GTDB taxonomy): domain Bacteria; phylum Verrucomicrobiota; class Verrucomicrobiia; order Chthoniobacterales; family UBA10450; genus Udaeobacter. The sequence continues at coordinate 10,744 of QHNR01000019.1, forward strand.
AAACATTTGTCGGAGCAGGACTACATCGTGTTCGAGGCAGGCACGCACACCGACGCGATCAAGATGAGCTATCGCGACTACGAGAAGATCGTGAAGCCAAACGTCGACGACCTGGCCATCAAGCTTCAGCCGATGAGAGGAGCTTGAACTGCCCGAACGACGCCTAGAAAGAATCATGAAGAGAGCGTTGACACTTCTCAGCTTTTGGCTCACGTGCGCGACAGTTCCGACAGGCTTTGCAGCCGAAAAGGTTTCCTTCATCAACATCGATGGAGCGATCGGGCCCGCGACATCTAGCTACATTTCGCGCAGTATTGAAGAGGCGCGCACGCAAAACGCGCAATGTCTGGTAATCCAACTCAATACGCCGGGCGGCCTGCTCGATTCGACACAAAAAATTGTACAAAGTTTTCTTGGATCTCAGGTGCCGGTGGTCGTCTACGTCGCTCCGACAGGCGCGACCGCGACCAGCGCAGGCTGTTTTATCACAATTGCTGCCAGCATCGCCGCCATGGCGCCCGCCACGACGATTGGCGCCGCGCATCCGGTCTCCATCGGCGGCTTTCCCAGCGGCGGCGAAGAAAAGCCCGACGAAACCATGAAGCAGAAACTGGAGAATTTTTCTGTAAGCTACATCGAGACAATCGCGGGCAAACGCCAGCGTAATGTTGAATGGGCCAAGTCGGCCGTTAAAGAAAGCGCATCGATCACGGCTGAGAAAGCGCTGCAATTAAAAGTCATCGATCTGATCGCCTCGGATATGTCCGATCTGTTGCAAAAATTGAATGGCCGTGTGGTGGATGGGAAGACGCTGAAGACCGCAGGCGCCGAGGTTTCAGAGATCAAGATGTCGCCGTCGGAACATGTGTTTCAAAAACTCTGGCGACCGGAGGTAATGTTCATTCTCATGCTCGTCGCGATCTATGGAATTATCGGCGAGCTGACTACGCCGGGCGCAATTCTCCCCGGTGTGGTGGGTGCCATCGCGTTAGTCCTCGTGCTTTATCTTGCGGCCATTTTGCCGGTCAATGTCACCGGATTGGCCTTAATCGCGCTCGCGCTGATGCTCTTTGTCTTTGACGTTTACGCCACCACGCATGGTGTGTTGACTGTGGGCGGAATCATTGCGTTTCTGATCGGTTCCCTCATGCTCTTCAATCGCGCCGATCCGCTTTTTCGTTTGTCGCTCAATTACATTATTCCTGCGACACTCGTTACTGCGGCTTTCTTTGTTTTCGTCATCGGAAAAGGCCTGCGCGCGCAACTCTTGCCGGTGAAAGTGGGAGCGGAAACGCTCATCGGGAAAACAGTGACGACGTTGACACCAATCGATTCGCGCGGCGGCAGGGTTTTCGTGGAAGGTGAATACTGGAATGCAGTCAGCGATACACCTGTTGCGCAAGGCGAACTGGCTGACATTGCAGCCGTGCAAGGATTAACTGTAAAACTTAAAACCAAAGGAAAATAAAGCCATGCAATTACTCGAAGCACTGCCGAAATTAATTAGTTGGGCCATACCCGTCATCATTCTTGCCGTAATCATTCTTCCGCAGGCGATCCGGATCCTGCGTGAGTATGAACGCGGCGTGATTTTTCGTTTGGGGAAATTGCTCGGCGCGAAAGGGCCGGGTCTGATTTTTCTCATCCCGATTGTCGATCGAATGGTGCGAATGGATTTGCGCGTCGTCACCATCAGCGTCGAGCGGCAGGAGGTAATGACGCGTGACAACGTGCCGGTGACGGTCGATGCGGTTGTTTATTTCCGCGTGATCGATCCGCAAGCTGCGGTCGTGAAAGTGGAGAACTTTCTCAAAGCCACCTCGCTGATGTCGCAGACGACGCTGCGCAGCGTCCTCGGCCAGGCCCCCTTGGATGACCTGCTTTCGCAGCGCGAGTCGATCAACCTGAAGTTGCAGGAGATCATCGACCGGCAAACCGAACCGTGGGGCGTCAAAGTCACCGCGGTCGAGGTGAAGGACGTGGCGTTGCCCGACACCATGAAGCGCGCGATGGCCAAGCAGGCCGAAGCCGAGCGCGAACGCCGCGCGAAGATCGTTAACGCCGAGGGCGAATTTCAGGCTGCGGAAAAAATGGTGCAGGCCGCGGCGATGATGAGCAAGGAGCCGATTGCGTTGCAACTGCGTTTCCTGCAAACGATGCGCGAAATTTCCAGCGAACATAACACCACGACCTTTCTTCCAGTTCCGATCGATTTGTTCGCGCCATTTAAGAAAAGCGAACCGCCCAGGCCATAGGACGAAGAAAGCGTTCAACGCTCAACGCCTAACATCCAACGTTCAATTGGCAGAACTCGACCGATCGAACTCCCACGAGCGGTTGATTGCTTTTCTTGAATCACCCGGGTCGCATCCACACCGGCCAGCGGAAGTGCGTTTGATGCAAACTCATATCTCGTGGGTCTTTATTGCGCCGCCATTTGTTTTCAAGGTCAAGAAGCCCGTGAACTTCGGGTTTCTCGATTTCTGCACGTTGGAAAAACGCCGTCATTTTTGCCAGCGCGAGGTGGATCTGAATCGGAGGCTATGCCCGGAAGTTTATTTGGCTGTCGTGCCGATTTACAAAAGCGGGTCCGGCTTCTCGTTCCGCGCCGAAGGCGAAATCGCCGAGTACAGCGTGAAGATGCGAGAACTCCCGCACGGCTGGTTCCTAAGCGAACTACTCGCGAAAGGTTTGGTGGGCGAAAAAGAAATCGATCGTGTGATTTCGCGGCTGCATCGATTTTACCAGTCTGAAACTCCGAGCGCCGAAGTCGAACAATGGGGAACGCCGGAGAAACTAAAGATCAGCACCGACGAGAATTTTGTGCAGGTTGAACCATTCATAGGTCGCACCATTTCGCCGCTGGCTTTCGAAACGGTTCGCCACTTCACGAACCAGTTCTACGCCGCGAATGAAAAATTATTTTGCGAGCGGATTGAACAGCATCGGATTCTCGATTGCCATGGCGATTTGCATCTCGATCACGTTCATCTCAGTCCGGAAGCGACTACCATCTTCGATTGCATCGAGTTTAACGACCGATTCCGTTTCCTTGACATTGCAAACGATCTCGCCTTTCTGGCGATGGATTTCGATTTCGAAGGCCGAAGCGATTTGGGGAATCTGCTCCTTCGAAATGCCGCACGCGAGTTCCATGACGCGGGCATGCTAAAGGTCACGAATTTCTACAAGTGCTACCGCGCTTTCGTGCGCGGGAAGGTGGAAAGCATTCAGGCGATGGAGAAAGAAACGACAAATCCTCAGGAGCACGAGAAACAAGCGGCGCGTTATTTTCGTCTGGCTCTGCGCTATGCCGTAACCGGTTCCGAGCCGTTGCTCTTGGTCGTAATGGGCCGGATCGGCACAGGAAAAACTACGGTCGCAAAGCAACTCGCTAGCGAGTTGGATTGGCCAGTCTTTTCCTCTGACGAAATTCGCAAAACCTTCGCCGGTATTCCGCTCACTCGACGCTCGCCGCCAGAGTTGCGCAACAAAATCTATTCGGTGGAAATGACTCAACGAACTTACAGGAAACTTCTGGAAGACGGATTTGCAGCACTGGACACCAGCAACGGCTTCGTCCTCGACGCCACATTCTCCACTCGCGCGATCCGTAAGTTTCTGCGCGACGAATGCAAGAAAGCGAAGGTGCTGTTTCAAATTGTAGAACTCGATGCCGACCGAGGAGAAATCAAAAAGCGGCTAAGGGCTCGGGATGAAAAGGCTGAGGAAACCTCAGATGCTCGTCTCGAAGATTTCGAAAAGTTGAACGCTGCATACCAGCCACCATCTGAACTCGCATCTGATTTGATCAGCGTTACAACGACGAGCTTCGTCTCCGACACTGTGAAAGCAATCCTGCTGCGCCTGACCGAGAAGCAATCAGTAGTGGCTAACAACGTACGCTCTCTTGAAGCAGGCTAGATCAGCCTATTTGCGATCCTGCCGATTTGCTGGCGAAAAAGCTTCGCGCCGCCGGAGGCGGGATGGCGAACCTGATGGATTTCGGCGTTCAATTCCTCCAATTGCGAAGCCGCGATGTTGCCAAGCGCGACGACTTCGTCGTGCGGAAAAAGATCGAGGAAAGCTTTGAGCACCGACAGGCCAGCGGATTGCTCGGACTTGTTAGGCATACGGTTACTCAACATGCCGCCGCGCGGATCGAACGAATGCCACGGAAACGCATTCCACAGCACGAATTGGTCCGGCTTTAGGCCAAGCCGCAAGAGCGTGTCCCACACAATCGTTGCAGTCGGTTCGGAAAACCCCTCCGGACATTTCTCGGGCTTGCTCGTGCGCTGCGGATTAATGTCGAAGAAGAAATCGTTGGATTTCATCGGGACTTTCTTGCTTCGCCCAAGCAGTAATCGCTCAGAAGTCATGGGGATTCCGCTGAAGTGACCGCCACGATAGCCAATCGCCTCGCCGATCACTGCGATGTGTGCCTTCCGAAGCCGCTTTTGCAAATAGGCGCGTAGCTGGTTCCGACGTATTGCCGGTGAGCCCCCGCTGATATCGTTCTCATTATCGACTTCCCACCACGGATTAAACACGGCACCGGAAGGCGATTTTTTCAAAAACTGCAAAAAACCGTCGATCAAATTGGAAGACATCGCTTCACCCAAACTCGGCAAAAGAAGTGACGCAGACAATCCTGTCTGCGGCGTCGTGTCTCCTTGCGCACTGAGCGTTCGCAGGCACGATTGCCTGCGTCACGTACACCATGCCAGAGCTGCCTGATGTCGAAACATTTAAGCGTTACCTGGATCGTACGTCGTTGCACCAGCGGATCAGCGGTGTCGATGTGCGGAGCGCATACGTGTTGAAAGGCATCCCCGGGAGTGAGCTGGCGCGCCGATTGAAAGGCCGCCGCTTCGAATCTAGTCGTCGCCACGGCAAACATCTGTTCGTGCGCGCCAATGGGGACCTCTGGCTGCGATTGCATTTCGGCATGACCGGTTCGCTTCAGTATTTCAGGCATAAGCAGCAGGAGCCGAAACATACGCGAGTGCTTTTTGTTTTCGCCAATGCCCACTGCCTCGCATTCGAGGATCAGCGCATGTTCGGCGAGATCGGGTTGCTGAAAGATGTCGATGAATTCTTGAAAAAACGTGCGCTCGGGCCGGACGCGCTCGATGTCGATCTTAAGGAATTTAAAGACATTCTTATAAAACATCGCGGTGCGGTGAAAACGATTTTGCTCAACCAGAAGTTGATCGCGGGCATCGGCAATATTTACGTCGACGAAATTCTTTTCCGCGCGCGGATTCACCCTGCGACGCAAGTTTCGGCTCTCAAGGAGAAAACAGTTGCGAAACTCTTCCGGGCCGCGTGCGACATTTTGAAAAAGGCGATCGAGGCCAAAGCTGATGCAAATCTTATGCCCAAATCCTGGCTGCTGCCGCATCGCGGCAAAGGCGGCCGATGCCCCCGCTGCGGCCGCGAATTGAAATCCGCAACGATTGGCGGACGCACCGCCTGGTTTTGCGCGCATTGCCAGAAACGCATGTCGTGACATGAACCAGAAAGTTTTGCTCACTGGTCGCCCCGGCTGCGGGAAGACAACGCTGATCAAGCGCGTCGTGGAAAAGCTGCCGCAGGCGGCTGGGGGTTTTTACACGATGGAAATTCGCGAGCGCGGTGAGCGTATCGGATTTAAGATCGTCACGATCAATGGCAAAGAGGCTGTGTTTGCACACGTGAATTTCGACACGTCGCAGCGCTTGGGAAAATATGGACTCGATCTTTCTGCGTTGGAGAACATCGCCGTCGCCGCGATCCGAGAAGCCGTCCGTGCACGACAGCTTGTTGTGATTGATGAAATCGGGCCAATGGAAATCCGATCAGCCATTTTTTGCAATGTGGTGAATGAGACGCTCAACACCCGTTCACCAATTCTTGGAACGATCACCGCGCGATCGTTTCCGTTCACCGACGCGATCAAAAAGCGCGCCGCCGTCACCATGATCGAAGTTCGTCGGAGCAATCGCGACCAACTTATGTCCGACTTGTCAGACCGATTCAAAGCGTGAAACGGAAATCAAAAGCGGTGCGAAGACGCCCCCCGCACTCCGAAAGCACTTCGTGCGAAATTCCTTTTCGCGCCAGCTTTAGGAGTGCGAACGCGTCCTCGCGTCGCTTTCGCCTTGCGCGTGGCAACTGAATGAGCCGGTGGCATTCCTCAATCCGGCGCCGACTGTGCTCAACCTAGCATCTCCAGAAGTGTAAGCGCGTCTTGCGGGGCGGCGCCTTCGGCGTCGTTGTCGAAATAGACGTGCACGTCACAGCTTGGGTTTAACCAACACTGGATGCGCGTCGCCCCATCTTGTCAGCACAGCTTTGCTGTAGCTCGATGCGTATTTCCGGGTGTGACCGTGCAACCAGACATAGACGAAGTCGGTCGTCACTTCCTCCCACATCGGCCAGTCCGGGGCATCGGACATACAGACTGTAACCGCATGGCGTTCGAGGCATTGGGGCTATTTCGTCATCGAACCACGATTTGTGACGAAACTCGATTGCGTGTCGCGTGGTTTTCCAGTGGCGCAGAGTTTCTACAAACTTCTCCAGTCGCTGCATGTCCTTTTTCAAAAACACCGGAAGCTGCCAGACTACAGCGGCGAGCCGCTCGCGCAGGGGCGATGCCAATTCGCGAGAACGAATCACTGCTTCTCCTACGTCGAGCAGCTTTTGTTGTGTGTGACGTAATGGTGTCCTTTGATGGCAAAAGGAAATCCCGTCGGGGTCTCGTCGCGCCATTTCTTGAACGTGCTTTTCTCCTGTAACCTGTAGAAGGTGCCGTTCACTTCAATGCCGGTGAAGCGTGCCGCACAGAAACGGAGCCATCGTTTCCGCGGCGTGTCGCCGTAGAAGCCGTTCCGCCAGCTTTTATAATTCCAGCCGCTCGTGTATGCTTTGCCAGCCATTGCTCTCAACAAAGATTTCGAAGCTGCGCATTGTCGCACGCTTGTGGAGCCAGAAGCGGCGGCTGTAGTGTCTGCTGTCCTCAGCGGAGGAGGCGCGAAGGGAGCAACTGCGCTGAGGACAGCGCACGCTACAGCATTTGTGTCACACCATCGGGCGAAAGCGCCCGACGACTTCTTGCAAACGCCCGGTGATTTGACCCAACGAGCACACCTCCACCGCTTCAAGGAGCGGCGGGAAGAAGTTTTCACCGTGCTCGACGGCCTGTGCGAGTTTATCCAGCGCCGGCTTGGCTTTTTCCGCATTTTTCTTTTTGAATTTCGCAAGCCGATCGACCTGCAACTGCTGTTTCGCGCGCGGAGTGCGCACAAGTTTCACTTCAGGAATTTCTTCGGCGCCGTCACGATAGCGGTTCAACCCAATGATTGGACGAGTGCCATCGTAAATTTGTTGTTCGTACCGATGCGCTGCATTTTGGATCTGGCTGCGCTGATAACGTTCTTCCACCGCCGCCAACACGCCGCCGAGCCGATCGATTTCGCGGAACTCATCGAGGATCGCGGCTTCTACTGCACGCTCGACCGCCTTCATCCCGGGCGACCCGCTCAACATGTTCATGGTGTGTTTGAAAATGCCCGATTCCTCCAGCAGGATCGCCTGTCCGTGCGCGGCAAGCCGAATCCATTCTTCACTTGGCGTTGTGAACGGTTCGTCGGCGCTGTTTGAATGACACGAGTTGGTCGCGTTCATGTAAGCGAGCATCAATTCCGCGGCGGTGCGCGTGAGATTGTTTTTGAACTCGGCGGCAATCAAAGAGCGGCCGCTGGTTTGCGTGTGTAACTTGAAAAGTTGCGCCTTTGGCCCGGCGCCAAACACGTCGCGCATTCCAATTGCCCAGATTCGGCGCGACACGCGCGCCAGCGCGATGTACTCGACGTCGAGACCACAATCGAGAAAGAATGACAGGCGCGGGCCAAATTGATCGACCGAGATTCCGCGCCCTGCGAACATTTCTGCGTAGGCGAATCCGTTCGAGAGCGTATAAGCAGCTTGCTGCACCGGCGTGGAGCCCGCTTCGCCGATGTGGTAGCCGCTGATCGAAATTGGATACCAACGCGGCATTTCGCGCGTGGTGAACTCGACCATGTCGCTGAGAAAACGCAGCGACGGCTCAATGGGGAAAATTGTTTCGTTCTGTGCCTGGATTTCCTTGAAAATGTCGGCCTGAATTGTGCCGCGCAATTTCGGGACAACTTTCCGGCCGAACCGCAGTTTGGCCGCGGCAATGTACATTGCCATGATGATCGGCGCCGGGCCGCTAATGGTCATCGACGCTGAGAAATTCTGCGAGCCGAGATCGAATCCATCGTAGAGCCGCACCATGTCTTCGACGGTATCAATCGCCACGCCGCCTTCGCCGATCTTGCCGAACACGCCATCGGCGTCGCTGTCGATGCCATAAAGAGTCGGGCCATCAAACGCGGTACTAAGGCGATGCGTGCGCTGGTGTCGTGTCAGGTAATGAAAACGCTCGTTGGTATCCTCGGCCAGCATCAAACCGGAGAACAAACGCGTCGGCTCTTCTGCCTGCGGAATCTTCTTGTCCGGCGCGCCCTCGCCACCGCGAGCATGCTGTGCTCGCGCCCTACCGTTGTCTTTCTCGAAGCTTTCGATCTCGCGAACCGGCTCGAGGTACATCTCGCGATAGGCCGCGGTCAGATATGGGAATTCACCAGGTAAGCCTTCGCCAAAGATGTAGCGCGCGATCTCGCCTGGCTCATCGATTTCCGGCAATGCAAGTCGCGGCAACGGCAATCCGGTTGGCGTACGGGTGCCGGGAATTTTCGCTTTGACGTCGTTCCAGAGTCCCAGCAGTTCGCGCCCAAACTTCTGATCGGTGCGCGCGCGCTTTACCTGGTCGAGAACAAACTTGTTGTACTTATCGACCGATTCAACGACTTCTCCGAGCTTGCTCATAGATTCGATTCTTACATTTCTGTCATTCCGAACGGAGTCGAGGAATCTCTAATTATTTCCGTCTTGAGAATATCCAGGGATGTCTCGACTTCGCTCGACATGACAGGTTCCTATTGGCATTTACAAATTAGCTCAAACAATTTGTCCACGCCAGGATCGCGATGGCGTTTTGCCACAGTGTCAACCAAGTGCTGAGATTGCCGGTTCTGTTCAAGCCGTTGTTCGATTTCTGTGTGAGCTGTGCGAGCGCGCTGAAGATCGCTTTTGTTCACCACCACGACGTCGGCCAGATCAAGCATCACAATCTTTTGCAACTGCAACCGGCTGCCGTAATCCGGATTCATCACCAACACCGTCAGATCGATGAGTCCATCTTTCTGAAATGGCATCGCCTCCTGGCCTGTTCCCACGGTCTCAATAATAACATAATCGAAATCCGAACGCGCGAGCAGCGCCAGGCAATCGTGCGTTGCGGGTGAAAGTCCCCCGGCTTGTCCACGCGTGGCCATACTGCGCATGAACACGCGATCGTTCTGCGAGTTGATCATGGTGGCGCGATCGCCCAGCAGTGCGCCCTCGCCGACTACGCTCGGATCGTGCGACAAAATCGCGATTCTTCCCTTTGGATTTCGATTCAGAAAACGCAGCACCAGCTCATCAATCAGCGTCGTTTTGCCCGCGCCACCGGGGCCGGTGAAACCGATGACGCCCGCGCGGCTCGCGCGCGCTGAATGACGAATGACGAATGGCGAATGACGAAGTTTCTTATTCGGCGTTGGGCGTTGGGCGTTGGATGTTGAACGTTTCCGACTGGCAAACGCCTCTTCAATCTCCGTCAGCTTGTGTGCAAGTTCCTGGCCCGGCGATTTTGGCCGCGGCCGTTTCGTTCGCGGTTTGCCATAGCGTTGATGGACAAATTTGACCATTTCATCGAGCGAG
>QHNR01000150.1 GCA_003218475.1 Verrucomicrobiota bacterium
CTTGAACGGCGGGCGAGCGAACACTCGCTCGGACTCGGAAGCGCATTTGCTCGGCAGTACAACGCCCACAAGCTCATTTATTTCGAGGCGTACCGGGATCCAACCAGCGCGATAGCGAGAGAAAAACAACTCAAGCGCTGGAGCCGCGCGAAAAAGGAAGCGCTCATTGCAAGAAGAAATCCTGAGTGACGCGACCTGTTTACGGAAATGTACGCCTTGCGCCCAGTCAGGGCTTCTCGGTAATGGAACGGGCTCCCTCGACTTCGCTTCGCTCCGCTCGGGATGACGAGCGCGCAAAGACCACAACCGAAATTCTAAAAAAGATTCGAACCCTCGAAATCAAAACCCGCGGTCTGGTCGAGGCTGCCTTCGCAGGCGATTACCACAGCGTCTTTAAGGGCCGCGGCATGAATTTTGAAGACGTGCGCGAATATCAGCCGGGTGACGAAATCCGCTCGATCGACTGGAACGTGACGGCCCGGATGGGCAACGCGTTTGTGAAAAAATTCACCGAGGAGCGCGAGCTAAGCGTGATGCTGGTCGTGGATGTCAGTGCTTCAGGGAATTTTGGGAGCACAACACAATCCAAACGCGAGCTGGCCGCAGAAGTCGCCTGCCTGCTCGCCTTCAGCGCGATCAGGAATAACGATAAGGTCGGGCTCATTCTTTTCACTGATCGCGTCGAGCTTTTTATTCCACCAAAAAAAGGCCGCTCTCACACGCTGCGACTCATTCGCGAGATCCTGTTTTTCCAACCGCAGGGACGGGGCACAGAACCTGCCCTGGCCCTTGATTACCTGAACAAGATCGTGACGCGACGCGCGGTAGTTTTCTTCATCTCCGATTTTCAGGCGCCTGATTTTTCACGAGCGCTCGCAGTGAGCGGACGGCGACACGATTTCGTAGCCATTCAAATTCACGACGAACGAGAGAAAGTGTTGCCGAACATTGGTATCATCACATTGGAGGACGCCGAGACCGGGGAACAGGTCGAGATCAACACAGCCGATCGAAAAACGCGGGCTTTGTTCACGGGCGTTGTCGACGGGCACGAAGCAGAACTTTCCCGTACCCTTCGGCGGAATAATATTGATGCGATCACACTACAAACCGGGAAGGATTATTTGCCGTCGCTCCGCTCGTTCTTTAAACAACGCGGGCGCCGCCTTGGTGTTCGATGAGGGGAACCACAGGGCATGGAGCAATGAGTGATGGAGTAATGAAATGAATTTGCCTTCCACTACTCCGTTACGCCACTACTCCATTACCCCAGCGCTCTTGGTGCTCGCTGCCGAGGAATTCCACGACATTGCGCCCCCGGTAGATTATTCACTGATTCCGCCCTGGCTGGTTTTTGTCATCGCATTTGTTGCACTTTCGCTTCTCGGCCTCGTGGTGTGGTTGTTCGCAAAGCGCCGCAAACCGCAGATGCCGCCGAAGCTGCCGCGCGAGCTTGCGCTCGAACAGCTCGAACAAATTAGCCGCGAAATTGAAAACACGAGCCCGTATCAATTCAGCATTCGCGTGTCCAACATTTTGCGAAAATACGTGACGCAGCAATACGGGTTGCCGGCAACGCGACAAACTTCGATTGAGTTTCTGACTGCGCTGGCAAACACGTCCTCGTTCTCGACCGACGAAAAATCGTTGCTCGAGGATTTTTTAAACCGCTGCGACCTGATCAAGTTCGCGCGGTACGAAGCGACAACCTCGGACAGCGAATTATTACTCCAGGAAGCGATCCGCTTTGTGAAAGGAGGTCAACTTGCAACTGTTTGATTGGTGGCCGGCAAATAGCGCGTTGACGTTCGCTCGTCCATGGCTGCTTTTGTTGCTCCTGGCGATTCCATTGCTGGCATATTTACGTGGCAAACGCGGGCCGGCGGCCGCGCTGACTTATTCATCCACAGCGAGGCTTCGGGCAATCGGAAAACAAAGTGCCGCGCGCGCAGGGAAAATTCTGCGAACACTGCTGCTGGCTTCGCTTGCCATTTTCGTGGTTGGGCTCGCACGTCCGCAGCTCGGCAAGAGCCTTACCCAAATTGAAGCCAGTGGGATCGACATCATCCTCGTACTCGATGTCTCCGGGTCGATGCTTACGAAAGATTTTACGATCGGCGGACAAGAAGCGACCCGGGTGGACGCGATCCGCGAAGTCACACGTAAATTTATCGAAGGACGGCCGAATGATCGCATCGGCATTATTGCATTCGCCGGTCGTCCGTATGTCGTGAGCCCGATGACGCTGGATCACGATTGGCTCTTACAAAATCTCGATCGAGTGCGGATAGGACTCGTTGAAGACGGTACTGCGATTGGATCGGCCATCGCAGCGGCCGCCAATCGGCTAAATGATAAACATTCAAAGAGTCGGGTGCTCGTCCTCTTGACCGACGGCGAAAATAATGCCGGTAAAATTCCACCGAACACTGCCGCCGAGGCAGTGAAAGCTTTAAAGATTCACTTCTATGCCATTGGAGCTGGCATCAACGGAATTGCACCGGCACCGATCTTTACTACCCGAGGCCCGCTTACCGATGCATTGGGCAATATTCTCTACGAAAATCAGCGCGTAGAGTTTAACGAAAGCGGACTCAGGGAGGTTGCGAAAATTGCGGACGGTAAATTCTTTCGAGCGACTGACACGAAATCGCTCGAACAAATTTATGGTGACATAGACAAGTTGGAGAAATCTACGGTCAGCGTAAAGAAGTATCAGCAATATCGCGACCTATTCCCGTTGTGTCTTATGAGCGGCTGCGGGCTGTTGCTGGCCCAGATTTTGTTATCCCAAACGATCTGGAAAAAGTTGCCATGAGAAAAAGGTTGAAGCGTTCAAGCGTTGAAGGGTTGAAGCGTTCACCCTGTCACGTTGAGCAAAGCGAAACATCTCCGATTACCATTTTAGCGCGCTGCCGGAAGAATAATCAGAGATTCTTCTCCCGCGACTGCGGGATCAGAATGACAATGATGTTCACTGCCGCTTTAACTCTTCAAGGTTTCAACCTCCTAGCGAACGTATGAGTTTTGGCGCACCAGAATGGCTTTGGGGATTACTGCTGGTTCCCCTCTTGGTTACTCTTTTTGTCCACGCGGAGCGTCTTGGTCATCGGCGGCTGCAGGAGTTCGTTTCGGCGCGTTTGCTGCTGCAGCTTGCGGGAACGGTAAATCGGCCGCGGCGCATAACGAGATTTGCACTGCAGTTGCTCGGATTTTCCCTGGTGCTTGTCAGTCTCGCACAGCCGCGCTGGGGCTATACCTTCCAGGATGTAAAACGTAAAGGGCTCGATTTGCTAATCGCTGTGGACACATCGCGCAGCATGCTTTCCAATGACGTCCAGCCGAACCGTCTCGATCGCGTCAAGCTTGCGGTCCAGGATTTGCTCAACGAACTCCAAGGCGACCGTGTCGGTCTAATTGCTTTTGCGGGCCGTGCTTTTTTGCAAGCCCCCCTTACGATTGATTACGATGCCGTGGTTGAGGCAATCAATGATCTGGACACGAAGACTATTCCTGAAGGGGGAACCAATATCTCCAGCGCCATCGCTCTTGCCACGCAGAGCTTCGGTAAAAGCGCGACGGGAAACCGCGCGCTCATCATCTTTACCGACGGCGAGGAATTAAGCGGTGATGCCGTAAAAACTGCAAAAGAAGCGGCTGACGCGGGCGTGCGGATCTTTACGGTGGGCGTCGGAACACCG
>QHNR01000020.1 GCA_003218475.1 Verrucomicrobiota bacterium
CTTTCTTGGCTTATCCAGAACCATCGCTCGCATGCTCTAAGATAAATTGCGGATAAGGAATCGCGAAGCTGGAATGGATAACGAACCTCGGAGGCACATGGCTGTAGCATGCGCTGTCCTCCGCGGATTTTTTGACCGCGTTGAGTTGACGCGCTGAGGACAGCGCACGCTACAGCACTAACGAGAACAAAGAAATCAGTGGACGGCAGCTGGCTCCGGCTCAATCTCTCCATCGCCTCGCGCAGGTTCGCCTTCGTGATGCGTGTGCTTGCTGCGCAGGAATGGCACTTTGTCGAGCACGTGCTCCTGGAACCACTCGAGCCAGAGGTAGATCACCGGGGTGACAAAGAGCGTGATCAGTTGCGAGAAAATCAGACCGCCCACGATCACCAGACCCAGCGGGCGGCGCGATGCGGCGTCCTGGCCGAACCCCAGCGCAATCGGCACCGCACCCATGAGAGCGGCCAGCGTGGTCATCATAATGGGACGAAACCGTTCCATGCTGGCTTCGTGAATGGCTGAGCGCAGATCCCAGCCTTCGTCGATTCGTTGCAAGGCGAAGTCGACAACCATGATGCCGTTCTTCTTGACGATGCCTAGCAAGAGGAAAAGACCGATGACGCTATAAAGCGAAAGCACGGAGTGAAAGAGATACAATGTAGCCAGTCCGCCGACGACTGCGGGCACAATCGCGGGGAACAAAACTGTGAACGGGTGTACGTAGCTCTCGTAAAGAATTCCCAGAATCACATACATAACAAAGACCGCGGCGAGCAGCAGCAGAGGTAGGGAACGGAATAGTTGCTGGAACACGAGCGTTTCCCCCTGGAAGATACCCTGCACGGTCGGATAGTGCGGATGGATTTCCGCGAAGGCGTCCTCGATGAACTTGGTCGCATCGCCGATGGCGACGTTTGGCAACAGGTTGAAATTAAACGTAACGCTTGTGAACTGATTCAAATGGTTCACAGCTTGCGGACCAATAACTTCTTTTGTTGATGTTACAACACGCAGCGGTACGAGGTTCGCCATGTTGCCGGTAGTCGTCGCTATGGTTCCTCCGCCTGAGCCGCTCGCGCTGAAATTGCCGCTGGTGCTGCTGCGGACGTAGAGATCGTCCAGGTCCCCAGGGTGCGCCCTGTCCTTGTCTTTGACTTCGAGAATAACCTGGTATTGGTCGTCTGGTTCCTTGATGAGATAGACGTAGTTTTGCGAGTAAGCGTTGCGCAACAGGCTTTGGATTGCAGAAGTAGAAACGCCATAGGTAGCGGCGCGATCCCGGTTCATGTCGATCCGAAGATTTGGCGTGTCGTGGTAGTAGTCTGAGCGGACACTGAGGAAGCCTTTAAACTGTTTCAGTTTTTTCAGCAGTTGGTCGGCCACGGCATAAACATCCCCCGGCACGATGCCGCTAATGGTGTAAGCGTACTGCCCCTGGGTCTGGCTCGTTGCACCAACACTGATTTGCAGCACAGGGCTCGGCGTTAATACCGCGGTCATCCCGGGAATAGAGCCGAGCGATTTTTGCAATCGCAAAATGATTTGATCGATAGGCGGACGTTCACCGCGCGGTTTCAGAAAAAGAAACAGCAGCCCCTGCGACAATGCGGTGCGCGAGGAGAAACCAGCGAGCGTGAAAAACTGCCCGACGGCTGGATCCGCTTGGAGTTTCTTATTGACCTCCGCTTGATACGCTCGCATCTGCGCCGGCGACGAGCCTTCCTGCGCGATGAACACGCCGCGAACGAAACCGCTGTCGCCCGGCGGCAACAACGTAAACGGCAAATGGGTGAAGAAGAACCAGAGACCGAGGATGCAGATGATCAGGATCGGCACAGTGAGCCACGCGCGGTCGAGAAATTTGTCGAGCCACCGGCCGTAGGCAGCGATCACGCGTTTGATGAAATTGCTGGTGTGCCGTTCCATCCAGGCGCGTCGGTGGCCGGCTCTACGCTCACCCAGGATGCGCGCGCACATCAACGGGGTAAGGGTGAGCGACACAAGTCCAGAGGCGAGAATCGCAACGATGATCGTGACGGAAAACTCCCGGAAGATGCGGCCAAGCAGTCCAGGGATGAAAACCAAGGGAATGAAAACCGCGGCGAGCGACAGCGTCATCGACAGGATGGTGAACGAAATTTCACCGGCACTGTTGAAGGTCGCTTTTACGATCGACTCGCCGTGCTCGGCACGGCGCACGACGTTTTCCAAAAACACAATGGCGTCATCGACCAGGAACCCAATAGCCAGGGTCAGCGCCATCAAAGTCAGATTGTTGATGGAGAAATTGAGCATGTACATCACGGCCACGGTGAGCAGCAACGACATTGGCAACGCCACAGCCGGAATCAGCGTGTCGGTAGCGCGGCCGAGAAACACGTAGATAACCATCACTACCAGCACGAACGCGATTATCAGCGTCCATTTCACTTCGTTAGCGGAATTGACGATCGTTTGGGAACGGTCGAAAACCGGCGTGAATTTGATCGAGCCCGGCAGGCTCGCGCGCAGCTCAGGGAACAGCGCTTTGACGGAGTTCGCCACCTCCACGGCGTTTGCGCCCGCCTGCCGTGACACCGCAAGCACCACCACCGAGCCGGGCGGTTTAAAACCGCGCATCCAGAAAAAGCGCGAGATGCGTTCGTCCTGAACGCCCTGGTACGCCTCAGCGACATCGCTCAAGTAAACCGGCAAACCAGTCGGGTTGCGCGCCACAATCAGATTGCGATATCCCTCAGCCTTATCGATCTGTCCATTCGGCTGAAGGACAAATGTGCGATGCGCACCGTCGAATTGTCCTGCGCCGGAATAGACTGTGCCCGCTTTGATCGCGCTGGCCAGATCATCCATCGTCAGACCGCGCACAGCCAACGCTGATGGATCGGCCTTGATTCGAATCGCGCCCTGCACTCCGTAAATGTTCACCTGCGAAACACCCGGCAGAATATTGATGCGCTGCGCGACAACCGTGGATGCGTACTTGTACAGGTCCCAGTCGGTCAGCGTGTCTGACAATAGGCCTAACAAGTAAACGGCCTGGTCGTTCGGGTTCGTCTTTGTGAACGTAGGCGGACTCGGCAGATCGATTGGCAATTTCCCTGTAGCGCGTTGGATCGCGGCCTGCACGTCGGTTGCAGCGTCGGTGATGCTTTTGCTGAGCACGAACTGCAAGGTCAGCGACGTGTTGCTCTGCGTGCTGGTGCTGGTGATGATGTCCAGACCGGGAATTTGCAAGAATTGTTTCTCCAACGGCGTCGCGATGTTGTTGGCCATCGTCGTAGGGTCCGCGCCGGGATACGAGCAGGTAACTTGAATAACCGGATAATCCACTGCGGGCAGATCGTTGACGGCAAGTTTTCCGTAAGTCGCGAGACCGGCGACGATCACGGATAGCGTCAGCAGCACGGTCATCACGGGCCGGCGAATAAACGGGCCGGAGAGTCCCGAGCCTTCGACTGGAACTAACTTTGCCGTCGGCTCCGGCTGATCTTCGGCGAACGACCTTGATCTAGGGCGATCCCGATCTCTTACTTCACGTTCGCCGTCATGTTCCTCTGCGTCATTCATCCGAGGTTGCGCTTTTTGGAGTCTCGACCTGTCCAGACTGAAGCGTGCCCGACGTCTCAGCAGCATACGGTTGCGGCGCCACTTTCGCTCCCGGCGAAAGCGCGAGCTGGCCGGTGACAACAACGGTCTCGCCGGGTTTCACGCCGCTCTCAACCACGATAAGATCGCCGTCCTGGCGCTGACCTGGTTTCACGGGTCGTAGATCGACAGTATTGTCCGGCTTTACCACAAAAACGAATGGCCCACTCTGGCTAACTTGGACGGCCTGCGACGGCACAAGCGTGGCGTTCTTGAGCATGTCCAGAATGAAACGAACCAGGACAAATTCCGACGGCCAAAGCGCGCGATCAGCATTCGCTGTGACCCCGCGGACTTTCACCGTCCCCGATCCGGGCTGCACTGCGTTATCGATAAAATACAAATCGCCCATGCGCGGGGTGATCGACCCGTCCGCTAGGTATGTGTCCACTTTCACGTTTGGGCCGCCGAGATATTTTCGCACAAGCGGCAGATCGTTCTCGGCCACGGTGAAATCGGTGTAAATCGGATCCAAACCCTGAATTGTGACGAGTGGCAGAGTCGAGGGTCCAACCAGGTTGCCAACGTCAACATTGCGAAGACCGACTCGTCCGTTGATCGGCGACTTGATGTAGCAATAATCGAGGTTCACTTGGGCAGCCTCCGCCGCTGCCTGAGACTTCTGTGCATTCGCCACAGCAGTGTCGTAGTCCTGCTGCGCTATTACCTTTCTGGCGCGAAGATCTTCTTGTCGCTTCAGCGTTACCTGGTCTAGCGCGGCCTGCGCTTTTGCCTGGTCGACAGCGGCCTGATACGGACGCGGGTCGATTGTAAAAAGGGGATCTCCTTTCTTCACGTCCGAGCCGTCTTGAAAAAGGCGCTCGATGATCTTGCCGCTCACCTGCGCCTGCACCTGCACGGTCTCGTACGCTGCACATGTGCCGATCTCATCCAGGTAAATCGGCACATCCTTTGTAATGGCTTTGGCTACAGTCACGGGGCGCGCCGGCGGCTGAGCCGTTTTTATTTCGGCGGCCCTGTGTTGAAGGATCCGGTAAGTGACAAACCCTGCCAGAATGATGAAAAGCAAGTACGCCCACCTAGGAATCCTCTGATTCGCCGCGCGGGTGTGTTTCATTTGAGAGTTCCTCGAGCGCTGGGGCGTGCCGTGATCCAACGTCTTAACATCGCTCACTTCCGTGTTAAGTTTCATTTCAACCCTCCGTCGCGCCGCGAAATTGCACTTTTTCTTGGAATCGAATGTCCCCGTTTGGTCTGGCCGTTGTGCTCTGGGAAAACGCGAGCTGCATGCTGGCGCGTGCTGGTCTCGCGCCGCTCGCCTTTCTCCGCTCGCTCTCGAATCCGCGCCAGGACTCTCATACACGCTTGGAGATCAGATTCTGGGATACCAGCTAACAATTCGTGTCGAAGTTTCTGCGCTGTCGCGTTGATTTGCGTAATCACACGCTGGGCGCGCCGGCCGAGCAGCACCATTTTGCATCGGCGATCATGTGGAGAATTTGTGCGCGTGATCCAAGCTTCCCGCTCCAACCGATGCAATAATGTGACGACTGTGGGCTCTTCCACACCCAGTCGCGCTGCAATTTCGGCCTGCGTGAGCGCTTCCTGCGCAATCGAGAGATGCATTAGCGTCCGCCATTTGGCCTGGCTCAGACCCATTGGCTTAAGACGTTCGTCGAGCTTTTGCCGCCACGCACGAGCGGTGCCGTGCAGCAAATGACCCAAGCTTTCAGCTGTGTCGCCGTCGGACATATTTGTCGCGTTGAAATTCGTTAGTATGCTAACCAATTCCTGATCTGACAGCCTGTCAATGGCCGCCGTTCAAGGCGCCACTTTGAAAAGAGCCATCTCGCGTTTGCTGTAATCATGCACGCGAGCAATTGGCTGTGCGCGGAGGGGAGCCCACTTTGAGGTAGTTGTCGCCTCAGTTTCGTTTTCGGTTCGAACGAGAAAGTACCGCGCATCAGCCGGCAATTTCCTGATGTGGCTGACGTATTTCACCGGCGGTTTTACATAAAAGAATACCGGCTGATAATCTGGATTCACTGCATATAGCGTCTCATTCGCGGGCACGAGCGCATTGATTTCCGCGGCGGCTTTCTTCACCTGCTGCCTGTTTTTTAAAACGACTGAGGTAAGCGGGTAGCCAATCGCACCGATCGCGATGCCAAGCGCGATAAAAAACGCCACGACCCTGGCCCAGTCTCGATCGCTCCTCGTCCAATTTCGGGGCCACTGCAATGCGCCTTCGACGTAAGTCATCGCCAGCAACCAACAGGCCGGAGCTATCACCGGCATGCTGTACCGAGCGACAGCGCCCGGAACCAGATTGACCGCGACAAACGGTACCGCGATTCCCCACGCCAGCGCGCGTGCGAAACGCTGCTGTGCTCGATCATGAAATTTTGAAAAACGGGCGAACGGCAACAGGAGAACCCAAGGCAGAAAATACATGAGGCTGCGCGGGATATTTTGAATCCAACTGAAAAATTTGAAATCAATACCTCTTAACCTCCCGGTGAATTGAGCTGACCACTTATCTACCGCCGCCTCCGTCGTCGTGCGTTGCACAAAAGGAATGGCCCACGCTGCTGGGATCGCCAGCATGATGGCAAGCCCGACGAAGTGCGCGGGATGAAACAAAAGCCGCCAATCTTTCGTATGCCAAAGTACGGCAAGCACGATCGCGTAAAAAAATACCAGGTCCGTCGGGCCCTTCGCCAGCAGTCCTATGCCAAGAAAGACCGATGCCGGAGTCCAGATGAGCCAGGGCGACTTTTTTTGATCCCAAAAGCTCAGCCAAAAAATAATTGCCAGACCGCAAAGCGAGACGTAGAGCGCTTCGATTTCAATCAACCGGCCTTTCTCGATCATCCCAATGTTCGTCATCCAGATTAGCGCCGCAACGATTGATCCTCTCGGGCCAAGACTCGGGCGCGCAATAGTGACAAATGCCATGGCCACAGCAAGCACGGCAAGCACCGACGGGAGACGCGCTGTCCACTCGTTACGCACTCCAGAAATTTTGAATGAGGCGGCTACCAGCCAATTCACCAGAGGGGGCTTGCGATAGTACGGGTTGCTTCCGACCTGTGGAACGATGTAGTTTCCGGTCTCGAGCATCCGAATTGCCGGCAATATTCGTCGTCCTTCTTCTCCTTTAATCGCGATAGAACCCAGCGACGGTAGGTAAATCAAAGCCCAAGCCAGCAGGACAATGGCGAGGGTTCCCAAGCGCGAATTCATTGAATGCTGGATGTTGGACATTGAGCTTTGAACGTCAAATCAAACTGGAGCGCAGCTTGACGAGAAGTCCTCCCGCAGTTATCCTTAGTGTCTAGTCCGCGCGCTGATCGGAGTGGGAACTGGTGTCCCACTCTTTTTAGTCTGCGGGCTGCATGTTTTCATGAACAAGGAATTTATTGACATGCTCGAGTACTTGGAGCGGGAGCGCGGGATCAAACGCGAAATCCTGCTCGAGGCGGTTTCGAACGCCCTGCTTTCCGCCTCGAAGAAGAGCGTCAGCGCGTCGCGCGATCTGCGCATCGATATTAATCCGAAGAACGGCGAAATCCGGGCACTGGCCAATCTCGTGGTCGTCGACCAAGTCACCAATTCGCAAGATGAGATCGAGCTTTCGAAGGCGCGCAAGATCAAACCGGACGCCAACATCGGTGACACAGTGGAAGTAGAAGTCACTCCGAAAAATTTTGGGCGCATCGCGGCGCAGACGGCAAAACAAGCCATGATGCAGCGGATTCGCCAGGCTGAGAAGGAAATGATTTACGAGGAGTTCAAGGACCGCGCAGGTGAGATCGTTAGTGGAACTGTGCGGCGCTTCGACCGGTCCGACGTCATTCTCGATCTTGGAAAATTTGAAGCGGTCATGCCGCAGCGCGAGCGCGTTGTCGTGGAAGATTACAATGTGGGTGACCGTCTCCGCGCGTACGTGGTCGCGGTCGAAAACGGCGTCCGCGGACCGGAGATCATCGTCTCGCGCAGTCATCCCAATTTCGTGCGCCGGCTTTTCGAGCTCGAAGTGAGCGAAATCGCCGACGGCACTGTGGAGATTCGCGGGATCGCGCGCGAAGCCGGTTATCGCACTAAGATCGCAGTGTGGAGCGCAAACGAAAAGGTGGACCCGGTAGGGGCTTGTGTCGGCATGCGCGGATCACGCGTCAAAAACATCGTACGCGAACTCAATAACGAAAAGGTCGATATCATTCGGTGGAGTTCCGATCCAAAGGAATACATCCTGGAAGCGCTTAAGCCGGCGAAAGTAAAGAATCTGGCTTTCGATACTGAGAAGAAGAGCGTCCAGATTTCCGTCGACGAAGACCAGCTTTCGCTCGCGATCGGAAAAAAGGGGCAGAACGCGCGGTTGACGTCGCGCTTGACGGGGTGGGAAATCAACATTGGCAAGGACACATCGGCAACAACGGTGGTGGAGCAGAAGGTGGCGCAAGCTGCACAGACACTTGCCAGTGCCCTGCCTGTTAGCGAAGAGCAGGCGCTAACCCTTGTGAAATCTGGTTTTACTAATCTGGAGGGATTGCGCGATGCTGACGTGCAGGATTTAGTGGATATTCTCGCGGTCGATGAAACAAGGGCGCGCGAAATTTACGAGGCAGTGCACCGGCAGGAACTCGTACAGTAACATGGCTCTGGTTTAGCAATGCTTGAGCCATGAGCGAAATTTTGAAGGAACAACAATGGCAACGAAGACGAGCAGCAAGACTGCAACTCGCAAGCCAGCCGCGCACGCGGCGGTGCGGAAGACTACTACTGCTCACAAGCCAGCCGCCGCACCGAAGTCAAAGATCCCGAAGAAGGAAGTAAAGAGCGACAGCCCGCGGGGAAGCGCAGCCGCAACTGGAGCAAGTAAGTCGGGTGTAATTCCGCCGCAAGAATCGGAGCCGCGATCTGCTCCGGCGCGTCCCCCCGAAGTAGAGAGCGTCTCGTTAATCGATCGGAAAAAATCGCGCAAGAAGAGCGAAGATGCCGAGCCAAAAACGAGACGCGACGTTTTGCCTCCGATCTCGCGAATCCGAGCCTCGCTAGAGGCTACGGCTGCGCCGCCGAAACCTGCGGCATCCAAGGCTTCACCTGCGCAAGCGCCTCCGACTGAAGCGCCGGGCACTGCAGCTGGGCCGGTCGTCGGCGCACCTTCTGATGAGGCCGAAGCCGCGTCTCAGAAGGTCATTCTGATAAAACCCCCGATTATTGTTAAGCAGCTGGCAAGTGAACTTGGGCTAAAGCCGCATCAACTCATTGCCGAGTTGATGACGTACAACATCTTCGCCAACATCAACCAGACAGTCGAACCCGACATCGCCTCAAAGATCGCTGAGAACCACGGGTTTATTCTGGAGAAGGAGCGGCGTGAGAAAGGCGCCGGCGTTCACAAAGTAGAACAGGTAGTGGTTGCGCCGCCACCGCCGGTTATCGAAAAGGAAGAGGAACTCAAGCCGCGCGGTCCCATCATCACATTTATGGGCCATGTCGATCACGGCAAAACAACGCTGATGGATGCGATTCGCAAGACGCGTGTGGCGGCTGGTGAAGCGGGTGGGATCACGCAACACATCGGGGCCTACACCGTCAATCATAATGGTGCGACAGTCACCTTTATCGATACGCCCGGCCACGCCGCCTTTACCGCAATGCGCGCACGCGGCGCTAATGTAACCGATATCGTCGTTCTGGTTGTTGCCGCAGATGATGGCATCATGCCCCAAACAATCGAAGCGATTAATCACGCCAAAGCAGCGCCGCATGTGAAAATCATGGTCGCAGTCAACAAGATCGATCTGCCTTCGGCCAACATCGACAGGGTGAAGAAACAACTCCAGGAACACGAATTGACTCCGGAGGATTGGGGAGGCGAAACGATTGTTTGTCCCGTCTCGGCAACGAAGGGCACTGGAATTGATCACCTGCTTGAGATGATGACGCTGCAAGCGGAGGTGATGGAGCTTAGGGCATCGCCCACGGCCAGACCACGCGGCACTGTCATTGAAGCGCAAGTGGAAGCGGGACGCGGCCCCACTGCCACTGTCATCGTCCAGATGGGCACGTTAAAAGTCGGTGACCCGTTCATCTGCGGTGATTACAGCGGCAAGGTAAAATCGCTTCTGGACGATCGCGGCCAACCGGTCAGAGAGGCCGGACCTTCCACCCCGGTGAAAGTGCTTGGGTTTACCGGGCTGCCAAATGCCGGTGACGAATTCCTCGTCATGGAATCCGAGCGCGCTGCGAAACAGTTGAGCGATGAACGCCTCGAGGCGAAACGTGCAAGCAAGCTGTTCGTTCCCCAAAGAGCAACGCTGGAAACTCTGCTTGAAACGGCGGGAGGCCAAAAAGTTCTGCGCATCGTGTTGAAATGCGATACGCAAGGCTCGCTCGAAGCGCTCCTCGGGGCGTTGAAACAGATCGAAAGCAAAAAAATCAGTCTCGAAATTATTCACTCCGCCGTCGGACCGATTTCGGAATCGGACATTTTGCTGGCAAGCGCTTCCGACGCGGTCGTGGTCGGTTTCAATGTTAAGGTCGAGTCGATGGCTGTTTCTGCTGCCAAACGCGAAGGCGTGCAGATCAAGCTTTACAGCATCATTTACGAATTACTCGACCAGATTAAGGACGCCATGGCCGGGCTGCTTGAACCCGAGCTCCGCGAAACAGTGATCGGACACGCAGAAGTGAAGCAAGTTTTCCAGCTAACCAGAGGCATTGTCGCGGGTTGCCTGGTTACTAATGGCCGCATCGCCCGCGCTGCGCGGGCTCGTGTTCTGCGAAAGCGCCAGCCAGTTTACGACGGCGGCATTTCGACGCTGCGACGTTTTCAGGACGACGTGAAAGAAGTGCGCTCCGGTCTGGAATGCGGGATCAAGCTGGGCGACTTCAGCGAATACCAGGTAGGCGACGTGATCGAGTGTTATCAACTCGAACAGATTGCGCAGAAATTGTGACCGTTAAGGACTGAAAAGGCATTGTCATTCTGAGCGAAGCGAAGAATCTCTGACTATTTTGTTCCGCAATAGCAAGCGGCCAACCAGAGATGTTTCGCTTCGCTCAACATGACAAGCATCGGTTGGTCGCTTCAACGAACATGAAACACCGACAACTACGTGTAAATGAACTCGTAAAACGTGAGCTGAGTGCAATCATTGCGCGCGAAATAAACTTCGAAGGCGTGCTCGTCAGCGTTAACGCCGTTGATGTTACGCCCGACCTGAAGAGCGCCCACGTGTTCGTAAGCATTCTCGGACCCGCAACCGGCGCGAGCGTGATTGATAAACTGGAAGCGCGTCGTCCCGCGCTGCAAGCTGAACTCTCCCGCCACGTTGTTTTGAAATACACACCGCATCTGGTTTTTCATCTCGACGATTCTATAGAACGCGGCGCGCGCGTCCTTGAGATTTTGCAGGACCTTGAAAAACCCAGCGGCGAGGACGAGTGAGCAACACCACGTTCGAGCAAATCGGAAAGGTGCTGCGCGAGCATCAGCATTTCGCGATCCTGGGTCATGTTCGCCCGGACGGTGACGCACTCGGCAGTCAACTCGCGCTCGCACTGTCACTTGAGCAGCTCGGCAAGGACGTTCGTGTCTGGAATGAAGACGGCATGCTCGAAAAATATTCCTTCCTGCCGCGCGCCGAATTGTTGACCAAACCTTCGGCGACGCCCGCCCCCGTCGATGTCGCCATCGCCCTCGATACGGCGATTCAAAATCGGCTCGGAACTGCGCTCGCTGCGGTTGGCTCGGCAACAATCTGGATCAACATCGACCATCACCTCAGCAATCCAGGCTATGGCGATCTGGTGATAGTCGACGTAAGCGCGCCAGCCACGGGAGAAATCATTTTCAACCTGATCAAGAGCCAGGGCCTCCCTTTCAATCACGACATTGCAGAAAATCTTTATGCCGCGATTTCCACTGACACGGGCTCCTTCCAATATCCGAAGACTAACGCGCGCACCTTCGCGATCGCCGAGGAACTTGTGCGCGCTGGCGGCCTCGACGTTGGAAAAATAAGCCAGCAATTATACGAGAACTATCCCCGACGCCGTCTGGAAGTGTTGCGAGAGCTTCTTCGAACCATGCGTTTTACTGCGGACGATCGAGTCGCAAGTTTTAGCCTCAGCTTAAAAACCGCAGCAGATCTGGGAGTTTTTCCCGAAGACAACGAAGGTCTCATCGATCATCTTCGGGCAGTTCGCGGCGTGATCGTCGCCGTTTTTTTTGAAGAACTTGCAGAAGGCAAAGTGCGCGTCAGCATGCGTTCGAAAGACGAAACCGTCGATGTCTGCGCGATTTGCCAGAAATTGGGCGGCGGTGGGCATACACTGGCTGCCGGCGCGCGCATTCGCGGAGGTCTTGCCGAAGTCGAAGAAAAGGTTCTGGAGGAAGTTCTTGAAGCCCTTAAGCGCGGGTCCTGACGGCGTCCTGCTCGTCGATAAAGCTGAAGGCATGACCTCGCACGACGTCGTTGCGTTGACACGGCGAAAGCTCGACACCAAAAAAATCGGGCATTGCGGCACGCTCGATCCGATCGCCACCGGTTTACTGCTGCTCACAGTTGGGCGTGGCACAAAAGTCCAGGATTTGTTGATGAGCGAAGATAAGGAATACGCTGGCACGTTTGTGCTCGGTGTGACCACCGACACGCAGGATCGACAAGGCGAAGTAATTCAGCAGCGGGCCGTCCCAGCGCTGAATGAAAATCAAATTCGCGCCGCATTTGAAAAGTTCCGCGGCGATTTTTATCAGCTGCCGCCGATGGTCTCTGCAAAAAAGCACGGTGGCGTGCCGCTCTACAAGCTCGCTCGCAAGGGAAAAGTAGTCGAGCGCGAGCCGCGCCTGGTGCACGTCTATCACTACACAATCGATCGGATCTCATTGCCTGAAGTCGACTTCAGCGTCCTGTGCAGCAAAGGATTCTATGTCCGCACGTACGTGCACGACATCGGCGACGCCCTCGGCTGCGGCGCACACTTGAAATCACTGCGTCGGTTGAAATCCGGCCGGTTCGACGTGACGAATGCGATCACGGTGGACAAGATCAAAAATGCAACACGCGAAGAAATTCTCGACCGGATGCTGAGTCTTCCGGAAGTTTCGAGAATGCGCGGAGCATGAAAACAATGACTAAGCTCGAATGATGAATGACGAATTAATAACCAAACGCGAAGCACGACAACGTGGCTGCCAACATTTTCGTCATTCGTCATTTGGATTTCCTTCGTCATTCATCATTCGTCATTCGTCATTTGATTGATGGAAACGCTTCGATCCATCCCCGAGTTATCGGAATTACGTGGCCCCATATTTCTCGCGATCGGGGTGTTTGACGGAGTGCATCTCGGTCATCAAGCCGTTATTTCGACCTCCGCTAAACACGCCCGGTCGGCCAACGGAACGCCTGTCGTGGTCACATTCCATCCGCACCCGGAAAAAGTATTGCGACCGGAAGCCGCGCCTCATTTGCTCACCGCTACCTCGCACAAGATCGCTTTGATTCGCGACCTCGGAGTGGGCCATCTTCTGATCATTACGTTTGATAAACAATTTGCTGCAACCGAGCCGGAAGACTTCGCGCAGCAATTAGTGAAACATTCCAAGTCGTTACGTGAAATCTGTGTGGGACACGAGTGGTCGTTTGGAAAAAATCGGCGCGGGAATCTCGAGCTGCTCAACCAGTTCGGGGCCCGCTTCGATTTCGGAGTCGTGGGAATTCCGCCGGTGAAAGTCAACGGCGAACTGGTAAGCAGCACGACGATTCGTCAAGCCGTGGAAGCAGGCGATCTGCCAAAGGCAGCGCGGATGCTTGGCCGCGAATACACAATTCTTGGAACTGTTGTGAGCGGCGACAATCGCGGAAAAAAGATTGGATTTCCAACGGCAAACCTGAGCGCCCACAATGAACAGTTCCCACCAAACGGCGTCTATTTCGCTCAAGCGAAGCTGGAGGAGGTCATTTATCCCGGGGTGGTGAACCTCGGTTATCGGCCAACCGTGGGCGCCGGGAAATCTGAGCGCACTCTGGAGATCCATCTTTTCGATTTCGAGCGCGACATTTACGGAAAAGACCTCGAAGTACGATTCATCCGCTATCTCCGACCGGAGAAAAAATTCGAAAGTGTCGAGGCGCTCGCTCGCCAGATCGATGTCGATGTTAAGCAGGCCCGCGAGTTATCCACGGCCTAACCGGGACGCCGTTTCAAAACCGCAGCCGGGCAACATCGCGCACCTCTGGCGTTTTGTGAACGGCAACGATGACTGCAAAGGCGCCAACTACTAGGCCGCAACCGAACGCGAACACGAGCAACAGCCAGATCGGGAAGTCCGACAACTGGATCACGCCTTCGCGAATGAAACGGCCACCGCCGGAAAGCAAATAGGCAATTCCGCTTCCGAGTAATGTCAGGCCGAGCAGAATCATTGCGCGCAGCCATCGCGGTTCGCGTCGGGCGGCGGGCAATTTCGCCATGACGCGAGCGGTGAAGCCTTCATCGTCAATATACGGCGTCGCCTCACGGAGTTGTCGGTCCAGCGTTTCGTCGTCGATCATTGCGTTCATTATATCAATTTGGTCCCCACGCCGCCAGTGAGCGTTTCAGTTTTTCGCGCCCTCTAAGCACATTCGTCTTTACGGTACCGAGGGGAATATCGAGCACGCGTGCGGCTTCATCGTGCGATAATCCGTTTTGGCAGCAAAGCACAATCGCAGTGCGTTCGTGTACCGGAAGTAAACGCAGGGCATGCATCAGATCATGTCTCAAACCAGGATCGATAGTCTGCGGATCATGCTCGGCTTGCAATAGCTCGTCGTCCACGCCAACAAGCTCTTTGCGTTTGCGCGCATCCTCGTGAAAACAGTTGTAAGCGATGCGATAAAGCCATGTGGAAAATCGCGCCTCGCCGCGAAAGCTGCGAATGTTTTTGTAAGCACGAATGAAAGTTTCCTGTGCAAGGTCATCGGCCAAGGCGATATCTGTGCGGCTGAGTTGTCGAAGCAGACCACGCACGCTGGATTGATGCCGGCGCACGAGCTCGCCGAATGCGTGCTGATCGTCATCGACAAGAACTCGCGCGATAAGGTCCGCATCAGTTAGCTCCACAGCCTCGATACTACGGTCCCGGCGGAGGCGGAGGAACGTTGTTTTTGCCTTCCAACTTCCACACCATCAGGTAGCCGAGCCCGATCAAGAACGGAATCAATCCCAATGACCATACGCCTCCTTCCCAATCGTTCACGGCGCCAAAGAAGATCATCATGCCGAGCCCAACCATGGCCCAAATAACTCCACGGCGTACGTCGGACCGCCGGCGCACCGATCGCGCGGCTGGCGCAAGCAATTCTGCTGGAATTGGCTGACCTTTCTCCACCATCATGCGGATGGTCCGCTGCCGCATGCGGCTCACTAAAAGGGTGAACATCCCTATCATAATTACGATCAGCACAGGCGCGCCGAATATTGACAGAAATACGATCGCCACGATTGGAATTGCGACGAAGTCACGCATCTTTCGAAGATCGGCATCTTCATCCTTATCGTCTGTATCAATGGTGATTCCGTGGTGGCCGCGAAGCTTCTTCTCCAGCTTCTGGTGAATTCTGTCGGCAATGTCCGATGGAGAAGTACTGGCTGTGGCCGTTGGTGTTACTGTTGCTGCCGGTGGGCTTGCGACGGGCGATTCTGTGGGGGCCTGCGCAAACAAGTCCGCAACCAGCGCAATGGAGCAAATGCAGAGGAGGATTAATTTTTTCATATTGGTGCTTTGGTCATAGGATGCACTAAGTGGCCACTTTGGATTCAACGATTTCAAGCCTGCGGGAGCAATTAAAAGGTTGCGTGGCGCGGGCGGTTGGACATTATTATTCCTCTCTTAAAACGCGGGTGTAGCTCAGTTGGTAGAGCACCACCTTGCCAAGGTGGACGTCGCGAGTTCGAGCCTCGTCACCCGCTCCAGCCTTCGCTTGGCGCGCAGCGCAAAACGAAGGCTGGAGATCCGGTGATTTCAGCGTGGCTTTAGGGGTCCAGTCACGACAACACCCAGCTCCTAACGTAATGAAAGCGACGCGAAGACGCGTCGCACTCCCAAAGCTTTCGCGAAAAGAAATCGAGCGTTCACAATTTCGCACGAAAGTGCTTTTGGAGTGCGGTGAGTCCTCGCACCGCGTTCGCGCTCGACCATTATCAAAATAGATTTGTCGATGGCGCGCGTCGTTATAAAATTTGGCACTATGAAAACGACGTCCCTTCCCCCACTCTGTGCGCTCGTGATGTGTCTCCTTGGCAGTGGGATTTCCCTGCGAGCCGCAGACCAACCCAATGATAGAACACCATGGAAGATCACCGGTCAGCTCGAAGAAGCGTGCTCGTGTGATGCCGCATGTCCATGTTGGTTTAACTCCAAACCGACCAAAATGACTTGCGGTGGCGGCCAAGTTCTGTTCATCGAAAAAGGCAATTACGGAAACACAAAGCTCGACGGATTGGCTGTCGCTACAATGGGCCAAAGTCCAGAGGGTAAGACGATGATGGAATCGTATGGCAACTGGAACTTTGCATATTACTACATCGACGAGAATGCCAACCCGGAGCAGCGAAAAGCATTGGAAGCCATCGCCGGCGCGGTGTTGACGCCGGGTGTGTCAAAGAAAACGCAATCGCGCTACGCGCCGATCACTCGAAAGATCGAGGGCAAAGAGCATCAAATCACCATTGGGCAATACGGCACCTTTCATGGGCACCTGGTCGAAGGCGGCATGGGTGGTGCGCCGAAAATTGTAAACCCGCCGGGCGCGGATCCACTGCATCACCAATACGAACAAGGACGCACGACAAAGATGACTTACAATGATGCGGACCAGAATTGGTCGTGGAGCAACTCCAATTACATGCTCGGCACGTTTAGCATCGACAATGTTGAGTACGAAAAATTCGCGGCTGGTCTGGCGCAGAAAATGGCTGGGATGAAAAACGAGCCATCGCCCGCGAAGAAATAAAATCGGCGGCGTAGCTTCGCCAAAAGATCCCCGCGAGCCCGAACTTCGGGTGCGCGATGGGTGAGTTTTCCCTCGAATCTTTGGGCGAAGAATTTTGCGGCACTCGTCGACCGCCGCTAAGGTAGTCGAAATGCAGACTGAAGAGCTTGCCTACGTCATCGTAACGCCGTACTCGATGCGCAAATCGCGCACCGGCGGCATCGTTGGCCGGCTGATTTCCCGCACGGGGCTCGATCTCGTCGGTGGACGCATGTTTGCGCCGGGCGCGGAATTGGCGAAGCGATACGCGGATACGATCGTGACGGAAACCGATCCGCGTCATCGAGAGACGCAGGAGCTGATACGTAAGTACGTCCTGGAAAATTTCACCGGCGAAAGAAACGGTGAGCAGGCTCGTGTGTTATTCCTCATCTTTCGCGGCCCGGACGCGGTGGAAAGGATTCGTAGCACGGTAGGCCACATTCTGCACGAGCGGACCAGCGGCGAAACGATTCGCGACACATACGGCGATTACATCACGGATGATTCTGGCAAAGTAACTTACTTCGAGCCTGGCGTGCTCGCGGCTTTCGATCCGAACGCGATCGAACGCGATTTGAAACTCTGGGCGGAGTTTTCTGAATCTGACGGCGGTATTTTGGATCGCAGCGTCCGCTTTTCACCCGGCGCACAGGTCGAAAAGACACTCGTTCTCATCAAACCCGACAATTTTAGGTTTCCAAATCTGCGACCAGGCGGAGTCATTGAAGTATTTTCGCGCTCGGGGCTCACCATCATCGGCTTCAAGGTCCATCGAATGAGCGTCGCGCAAGCGGAGGAATTCTACGGGCCCGTGCTGCCAGTCCTTGAGAAAAAACTCGGTCCAAAGAGCGGCCGCGAAAACTGGGAAAGCATTATCGAATTTATGGCTGGTCGAAAGCCCAGCGAATGTCCCCCGAACGAGCGCGATGCTCCTGGAACTGAAAAATCAATCGCGATCGTGTATCAGGGCATAGATGCCGTGCGCAAGATTCGCGACGTGCTTGGCCCGACCGACCCGGCCAAAGCCCCACCGGGATCAATTCGTCGAGAGTTCGGCCAGACGATTATGGTCAATGCCGCGCATGCGTCGGATTCGATCGAGAATGCGAAACGCGAAATGGCGATCGTCCAGATTGATGAGAATAATTTCAAACCTCTGATTGAAAACTTCTATCGCCACCAATAGTTTGCGCTCCATTTTGAATAAGCTTACCACCATGGAAATTTCCGAACGCGCCGCCCAACTGACTCCCTCGCTCACTCTTTCGATCGATAGCAAAGCCAAAGCCATGAAGGCGGAAGGCATTGACGTGTGCGGCTTCGGCGCAGGCGAACCGGATTTTGACACGCCCGATCACATCAAAAAAGCCGCTATCGATGCATTGGAGGCCGGCTTTACCAAATATACACCCAGCGCCGGCATCCCGGAGCTGCGCCAGGCCATCGCGGAAAAATTGGCGGCTGATAACGGCTTAAGTTATCGCTCCGCCCAAGTCATCGTAAGCAACGGCGCGAAGCATTCGTGCTACAATGCGATCCTCGCAACATGCCAGCCGGGCGACGAAGTCATCATCCCATCGCCATACTGGGTCAGCTACCCGGACATGGTCAGGTTAGCCGGCGCCGAACCCGTGATTGTGCCCACCAGCGAGCGCAACGGCTGGAAGATGCGGGCCGAAGACTTCGAAAATGCAATGACCCCGCGCACCAAGATGTTGATCATGAACAGCCCGGGCAATCCGACTGGCTCCGTTTATACAAGTGAAGAGTTGCAGGCAATCGTTGAGGTCGCAGCCGAGGAAGACATTTACATTTTGTCCGACGAGATTTACGAGAGACTCGTTTACGACGACGCCAAACATGTGAGCATCGCGTCGCTGTCGAAAGAAGCGTACGACCTTACCATCACCATCAACGGATTCAGCAAATCCTACGCCATGACAGGTTGGCGGCTCGGTTATCTGGCGGCGCCGGAAGCAGTGGCTAAAGCCGTTGATTCGATCCAGAGCCATACCACCTCTAATCCCTCATCGTTTTCGCAGTATGGCGCGCTTGCCGCGTTGAGAGGTGATCAACAACCCCTAGCCGATATGCGCGAGGAATTTGATATGCGTCGCAATTATATGTTCGACCGCATCTCGAAGATTTCGAACGTTACGGCCGTCAAACCTGTGGGCGCATTTTACATGCTGGTAAACATCAGTCAGCTGGGGCTCACTTCTCAAAATTTCGCCGACCGCTTACTGAGCAAAGCAAACGTTGCAGTTGTTCCTGGAGCGGCTTTCGGGGACGATCGCACAATTCGGCTCAGCTACGCCACAAGCCTTGACGTAATCAAAAAAGGTCTCGATCGCTTTCAGGACTTTTGTCGGACGCTTTGAACCGCCATCCCTAGGCCCGACTGTTTTCTAGGCAAGGAACCTCGCAGTTGTAGCGTGGCGGGATTTAATGCGGAAAAACGCCGACGGGCATAACGATTGCAGCGCACTTTGTTCTGCGTGATCCACGGAACTTTTGAGAGGTTCCTCGCTTCGCTCGGAATGACACGCTAAATCTTTAGCATGCCCGGTCACCTCGCGCTCATTCTCCACGCGCATCTCCCGTTCGTTCGGCATCCTGAGCATGAGAACTTTCTCGAAGAAGACTGGTTCTTCGAGGCGGTCACGGAGACTTACATTCCTTTGCTGCGGATGATGCGCCGGCTACTGGACGACTCGGTTCCATTCAAACTCACGATGTCTCTCACGCCAACGCTGTGCGCGATGCTTCAGGATAAGCTCCTGCGCGAGCGCTATGTGCACCATCTGGATAATTTGATCGATCTCAGCGCGCGCGAACAGAAGCGGCACCGCAATCATCCGCAGCTTCGCGAACTCGCAGATTTTTACTTCAAAATCTTTTGCGAAACTCGCGCGTTTTTTGTCGATGAACGAAAGTGTGGTCTCCTGTCTCTTTTTCGCGAACTGCGAGACGACGGCGCGCTCGAAATCATCGCCAGCGCTGCCACGCACGGCTTGCTTCCCATTCTTCAACAGCAAGCGCCTCAAGCAGCGCGTGCGCAGATTTTGATCGGCCGCGACGTTTATGTGGATCTTTTTGGCGCGGAGCCAAGCGGTTTTTGGCTCCCGGAATGCGCCTACGTACCAGGCTTGGAAGCAATTTTACAGCAAGCGAACATCCGTTGGTTCATTCTGGACGCACACGGCTTGTTGCATGGAAGACCGCGCCCGTGCCGGTCGATTTATGCTCCCTGCTACACCCCTGCGGGGCCGGCAGCTTTTGCACGCGACCGTGACTCAAGCCGACAAGTCTGGAGCGCGCATGAAGGCTATCCAGGAGATCCAGCGTACCGCGATTTCTACCGCGACATCGGTTTCGATCTTCCCGCGGAGCATTTGGGGCCGATTGCGCGGCGAAACAGAAATTTCTCGGGTGTGAAGTACTACCGGATCACCGGATCCGGGAATGACAAACAGTTATATGATCGCGGCGCGGCGGAAGATGCTGCGGCGCAACACGCGCGTCACTTTCTGGAACAACGAAGGCAGCAAATTTGCCAAATCGGCGATTTCGGGTTCGACCCGATTGTCGTCGCCCCATTTGATGCAGAATTGTTTGGGCACTGGTGGTTCGAAGGACCGCGTTTCCTCGAACAATTTGTTCGCCAGGCGGCAAACGAACGAGATTTTTGCCTGACAACGCCAAGTGAATACCTGGCGGGGCACCCCACACAGCAAATCATTGAGCCTGCAGCTTCGACATGGGGCGAGAACGGCCATCTCGGCGTGTGGCTCGATCCGAGTAACGCCTGGACTTATCCGCACCTGCACATCGCAGCTCAGAAGATGAGTGAAGCTGCGCACACGCATGCAGAAAACTGCAGGCCAATGGCGGATCGCGTGCTCAAACAACTCACGCGCGAACTTTTGCTCGCGCAATCCAGCGACTGGGCATTTTTAATGAAGACCGGGACTGCCCGTGAGTACGCCACCAAACGAACCACCGAGCATCTTGCTCGCTTCAGCCGTTTACACGATCAATTTGTTACCAATGAGGTTGATGAAGAATTTCTGCGCGACTGCGAATCGCGCGACAACCTTTTTTCAAACGTGAATTGGCGCTACTACATCTAGGCCACTTGTCATTCCGCGCGAAGTCGCTTGCCCGGCCGTAGCTTTATGCGAAGGCTGGGAGGAATCTCTCGATACCTTTCTGGCAAAGTACGAGATGTCTCGACTTCGCTCGACATGACAAGAAAAATCAATTTCGCATTTCTGGTAGCCACTTTGGCTTCTGTCGCTGCCGCGCAGGAATCGCCAACCCCCACGTCTTCTGCGATGCCGCGGGAATCTCCTTCGCCCCTGATCTCACCAAAAGAATCTCTCACAACTCTCCCAACTCCAGAGCAAACGCCTTCAGGTTCACCTGCCAGGACTGTTCGCATCAGCTTCGTGCCGCCGCCATTGGAAGGATCGATCAGCCTCGGCGTTTACGATAAAGCCGGCAAACTGGTGCGCATTCTGCATGCGGAAGCAAACCTGAGCGAGTTTACAATCGGCGCGGACGCTCTGGTAACCCAGTGGGATGGCAAAAATGACGATGCCGAAGATTTGCCCATCGGAAAATATCGAGCTCGCGGCTACCTGGTTGGTCCTCTTAAAGTGCAAGATCTAGGCCAGGTCGCAGAGTCTCCGCCTCAAAACAGTCCTGCCAGCGTTAAAGTGAAACTTATGGCAAATCCGCTGGCGGGCGATAAACGATCAATGATTGAGGTAGCCGCCGGATTTGACAGTGACGGAAGTTATTTGGAAACGGCAGATGGCCTGCCGTTGTTCACGGTAAGCGAGTCACCGAATTTAACGCGCGTGCTGGTTGTCAAGAGTGGCGACAAGTCGGTCGATATTTGGCAGGATGACGGCTCCGGTTTTCATCGATTCCGCATCCCACATCTCGATAAAATGATGGCCTTTGATTGCGGGGAATTTGAGCTGAGATAAGTAGATCTCATTAGCACCTCGCTTTCAGCGAGGCGTATGGGCGGTGCTGATGATGTGAACCGCCTTAGCGGTTTGTTAGAGTTTACCAAAAACCGCTAAAGCGGTTAAGGTCTGCGTTGGACGTCTTAGCGCCTTGCTAAAGCAAGGGGTGGTGATGAGAGTTCGAGCGCCAACCCTCGTGGGCGACAACCGCTGGTCATATATCAGAATCTCTGCTAGTTAACCGTGCATGGCCTCGTCGCCCGAATTTCAGCAGACGCTTGGCAAGCCGGCCAGCTTTAGCGGTACCGCTCTGCACACGGGTGAAAAAGTCACCCTCAAACTTCAGCCCGCGCCAGTCGATCACGGGATCAAATTCAAACGCAAGGATTTGCAGGACGAGCCTACGATTGACGCGAAGATCGAAAATCTGAAGACCGTAGAGCGCGCCACGACTATCGGCGAAGGCTCGGTGCGAGTGCATACAGTCGAGCATGTCTTGGCCGCACTTTGGGCGATGGGCGTCGACAACGCTGTGGTGGAGATGGACGCAAACGAACCGCCGATTGGTGACGGCAGCGCGCAGGGTTACGTCGATTTGATCAAGAAAGCCGGCGTAACAGTTCAGGAGGAGCCACGAAAGTTTTTCGACGTGCGGGAACCGATGCACGTGGAAGCGAAAACAGGTGCGCTGCTTGTTCTGCTCCCGGACAACAAATTTCGCATTTCATGCACACAGGCCGGACCAAACAATCAATTCACGCAGTTTTTGTCATTGGAACTTACGCCGTCGATTTTCGAGTGCGAGATCGCTCCGGCGCGCACATTTGTTTACTA
>QHNR01000002.1 GCA_003218475.1 Verrucomicrobiota bacterium
ATCGTTACGCCTATTTCATCATCGGCTTCTGCTAAAAGCATGGCGAATTTCCCATCGGGAGAACGGTACTTAGTTAGATCACCCGCCAATGTCACACAGGTAAAGGCGCCAAAATACAATGCGCAGAACATTGCTTTCATCGTGGATCAGCGTAGGGGGAATCCCCGAGGAGTCACGCTAAACGAGCGCAATCGCGGGAATGACGAGTGGTGTCGTCCGCGTCATCGCGCCCGTTCATATCATTTTGTCATTGCCGTGTGGAGAGCAAAGCACGCTTCACCGCGTGGCGGCTTTTTGTTTCGCGCAGCGCTATGGTTCTCTGAACTCACCCGCGTGCTCGTGCGTTTCGATAACGTTGCCAGCTTCACGAGATCGGCTGCGAAGCTGGAAGGGTTGTCGCAACAGCTGAAACTCAATAAGGCCATCCTTTTAAAGGATAACTGCCCCTAGCTTTCTGCCGTAGCCTCGCCTCGTGCGGGGCAACACCTTTGCTGCGCGAAAATCATTGTGACCGCGGCTATCAACGGGCAAGACAAACTCCAATTTTTTTCGTGCCTCTCTAAAGGCCAAGAGCGTGAAAGGTTTTTTCATGGCTGCAATATCTTTGTGAACGCGGGGTGCACATGTTGGACTTAAGTCCTATATGGCAGGCACCTGCGATTAGGCGCGCCTTGTTCTGAGTTCGAACTCTCGGAAATCGCCAGCGGCCTGCCCGTGCATGTTGATCACATTGGCCGCTTCATCGTAAAGGCGAACCACGGTATCGTGTGAGCGGCTGTAAAACTTCGCGTAGTCAACTGCGTTGCTGGCTGCAATCGGTACGTTCCTTTAGCCATTGTATTGTCTTACGTGCGCGTCGCTACCTGCCAAGCCAGCAGGGAGCGACGTGCCTGTGACTGCGGGGGGTGGCATACGGCAAGCCGTACGGGTAGTGGTAGGCTTCGTTGAAGCGCAAAAAACACCGAAACAAAAGCAAAGCTTAGCATCTGATAGAATATGTTGCTCAGTCCAAGCGTTCACACGCCGGACCGTAATCGACGTACCCCGTTTCCACCTTTCGTCTTTTCCTCTCATGAGTTGTTGCCATCCTTCGCTTTGGAAAGGAGTGAAGGGAAATCTTGACTTCCTATGTGTTGGAATTCAGCCCCAAATCACCGATATCCACGAGCATATACGGAATTGTGGAGAGATGGTGTTCTTTCATTCCGTTGAGAATTGGTAGCCAGAAATTGCTCCAAGTCGGATCACCGAAATAGCCGTCCGGATTCTCGATGATCTGGCAACCAGCGCTAAATCGGTGTGTGGCCATACCCGGCCCTCCGGAATGAACACAGATCCCGAAATCACCTTTTTCCATGTGATTAACCGTGCCGTCGTGATTCAGCCTTTCGATGGGCACATCCTCGGCTTGGCCTAGGCAATGATATTTCCCGTGCATCAAATGTCCTTCGAAAAGATAAATGCCTTTGGAGAGTTGAGCTGCGTACTTTTGGCCGCTGATTGGCGTCATCACCAACGCCTTGGTCGGATCCACTGAAGCGACCCACTGCGTGACGGTTCCGTCAAGGACTCTCAGGATGATGTCATCGTAAACGTCCGTTCGATTCTCAGCCGGTGAGGGTTCAAGTGCCGCGCGCACACCGATCAGCGAAATCGGCGAATTCCAATTGAACCCGGGTCGCAGAACCGGGATCATCCTAGTTGCCAATCCTGCAATATCTATCGTCCTGAAATCTCTCATTTGTGTGGCGAAGCGAGACCACTTTTCATCGAATGTGACCCCACTTTGTATCACATCAGCTTCCCGATCGGTCGTCCAGAGAAAATTAACCTTGAAAAGGGACGTCGGCCGACAATCTCAAGAAACGCGGTTGGAGTTTGGGTTACGTTTCAGCGGTGGATTGTGAAGGGCGAACGATCTGGATTGCGGACGCGCACCGCGACGGAAAACGTTACGTTGTCAGCGCTGACGAACTACTTACATCGTTTCTTGAACTTGAAAATGTCACACGCGATGCCGCTAATTCACGATGAGTCCGGCGCCGTAATCGAGACACACGAATCAGCGGGAGATTTTCGCTAGTCGTGATATGCTAGAGCGGTCCAAAGACGTTGCGGTGCTATGGCCCATGACGTTTTCATTTCGTATTCCTCGGAGGACAAGCTAGCTGCCGACGCTCTTTGTGGCGCGTTGGAAGCAGCGCGCATTCGCTGTTGGATCGCGCCGCGCGACGTAGTTCCTGCCAGGAGCTACAGCGGAGAGATCACCCGCGCATCAATAACAGTCGGGTAATGGTGCTCATCTTTTCGCAGCATTCAAATGTTTCCGCAGCGGTGTTGTCCGAAGTGGAGCTAGCAGCCAATGCGCGCATTCATATCTTAAATTTCCGCGTGGACGACAGCCCTTTGGGCGACGACCTGCGTTTCTACCTCCAACGCCTTCACTGGTTCGATGCGTTGACTCCGCCGATCGAGCAGCACCATGCGCGACTCGTGCAGATGATCCAGAGATTGCTAACCCCCTCTTCCACGGTAAAAGAAGAGGAGTTGCCGCCGCCGCCGCCGGCACCACCCGAGGT
This sequence comes from Verrucomicrobiota bacterium, assembly GCA_003218475.1. GTDB lineage: Bacteria > Verrucomicrobiota > Verrucomicrobiia > Chthoniobacterales > UBA10450 > Udaeobacter. The sequence goes on from QHNR01000002.1 coordinate 2,580, forward strand.
GGTGCCTCGGAAACCAGGTGGCTTGAGAGCTACAAAATTTCCGTTGCTCCGTATAGTATTGCTCGTCGCACTAGTCGCGGGCGGGGCGGTCGCCATTTGGAGATGGATCGACGGAGGCCCCCCTGCGCCGCAACCTACGCACGCCCACACCGACGCCCATCGCCGCCAAGTCGAGCCCGATAGCCACGCCGGAGTCATCCCCCACGATACAGAGAGGTGACAAAGCGAACCAAACAGCGAGTGTTCAGCCGTCATCCTCTGAGTATCCCAAGGCGAGAACTTCAACTCCAGCGCCTGTTGAGCCTACCGCCGCGATGTCTGCGACTTCGTTCTCGACTGATCGTGACCACCCAACGCGACTCCGCTCCGGTGAGGTTCGCGGCACCGGTGCAGGGAGAGAAGAGCACGTCCGGTACTACTTCAGCTTTTTAGGCGGGCCGGGAGAAGTAAAAGTTACTTTCGACTTTACTGCATCAATAGGATATTCGCGACACGCGACTGCCACGCTGTTCAACCAAGATTTCGAGAAAATTGACGGTCTCTATATCGGGCTTAACCCAGGCGAAACTGAACGGAAAGTGAAACGGATTCAGGTCAGCCAGCAACAAACTATGATTGTGGAGCTTGATTTAAGTGGCACCGGCGGCTTCCTTCTGCGTTTCGAGGGCCCTGTCCGGTTCCCCTAAGTACCTGAACCCGTCATTGCTGATGAAAGCTAACGGCGTTTCTCGAACTTGAAGCGGCGATTGCGGCTACGGCAAATGTGGAAGAGATCACCTGGCAGACGCCAGAGCCCTGGGCCTCATAAGGTCTAGCCAAGGCAAATCTCTTCCATCCAATGTTTCGTATTCAGCGCGCAAATTGAGCGTGTGCCTTAAGGCAAATTCTTAAGAGTGCGTTTGCTAAAAATTCCTCACCGCGCCACCCGGGAGTTTCAGAGTCAGTTCGGCATGGGAGCTGCGCCGGATATAAGACATAATCTCGGCGCCGCCAAAGTTGCGAACCCAGTGGATAGTCCCCCAGGGAGGGAGTCCTTCATATTTCGCAACAGCTAATAATCGCAGCCCGCTATAGTCATAGTTGTATCGATTTTTGGCCGGACCGTCCTTAACCTTTACCACTCCTTGAAATCGCCCGTGTGCTCGTGCGTCTCGATCATGTTACCAGCATCATCGTAAACGCGAATCACAGCGTCGTGTGAGCGGCTCCGAAACTTTGCGTGGCCGATCGCGTAGTTGATCGCATTAGGTTCGCCATAGCGCAGCCGACCGAATGGCAGCGCCTCGGAAATCAGATCGACGCCGCGATGGCAAGAACGGCGTATTGTTCAGGCGAGGATAAGTCGCAAAAAGGCACCTTAAGTTACCAGGCGATCATCAGGCCGTGCGCGATAGTCGAGGATTAAACAAAGAAAGAACCAGCCCTTACGCTCGGCGTCGAGGAGGAGTTTCAGATGATCGCGGTTGGTTTCGGTCTAAGCGAGTTTCGCAAAGCAAAAGCCAATCCGCGTGAAGTCTTGCGAATCGCGCCGGATGCGGATTTGCCAAGCAAAAAAGGAGTAACTGATGAAAACAATTCTTTTGTTACATAACGAAAGCGGATCACCTAAGCCCAGATCCCAGAACGTTGCAGGTTGTAAAGTGACACAACGTGCGAGTGAAGGGACTCCAGGTTGCAATTGCGATCGCTGGGGCCACCCGTATCCGGACCGTGCCGAACACATTGTCCAAGCGCAACCGAACTTATCGACACCAGGCTCCGCTTTTCGGGTTTCGTGACGTGCCGTGACTAGCAGCGCTTCTGCTCTCTGAATTCGCCCACTTGCTCGTGCGTCTCAATCACGTTGCTCGCTTCACCGTGCACGCGAGTCACAGTGCCATTGTGACCGAGTGAATTTGGCAGCCTATTTGCGTCAGCCAGCGCTTTGATTGATGACCGCGAAACTTTTGACGGGGAATCGCCTGGCAATGCGATAACTTCGTGCGTCGGCGACGCACGAGTTTCTCGCCAGGAGCCGATGCTTCGTGGCGCGCTGCTCGGCAAGTCGCCGCTCGCCTCCACGTCGTTCGCGAATCTCGCGATCAACGAAATTTTTAAAGCTACCCGGAATCCGGCCACCACTGATTAACGGAAACTTTTCATTCATTTCTTTTCCCTTCCACTAATTCAACAGGAGCTACGACGCGAAGTTTTCCGGTTTCGATGGTGTCTCCTATTAAAAGTACAAATGCATCGAATTTACTTCGACGTTCGGATGTCCCTGGCTGTGGGAGCGATGGCGGTTAACAAGCCATCGTCAACCGGTTTGATTCAGGTTTTCGCTTGTTCCCAAATGAACTCCCTTACCTGCTGCAATGTCAGTGCCGGATCATCTTTCTCCAAAAGCAAGGTTCTTTGGAAAAAAGTTCCCGGGTGCGTTGAAGCGGTGCGTCGCATCAGCGAAAAATCGAGTCGAGGTCCGTGACTTCAGCCCAAGCGTCTCCGGCAGAGGCTCGCCGCAAGCGGAAGAAACGCGCCGCCGTTCCTTTCTTCCACGTTGCGAGAAGGACGTCACACGCACCATGTCTCTTTGCGACTACGCGCAACCGCGTCGCGTCTTCTGGTGTTGGCCTCGCGGCAGTGCCCCCTTTGACTTGGATGAGCATGATTTGCAAGGCGTCGCCGCGCTTAGCAGCACCCATCGGTTTGCTGTGGTCTTTGCGGATAGCCAGCATATCCACCACACCGACCGACTCAGCACCGGAGTTTCCGTAAAATGTCACGAGCTGCCAACGTGTGCGCGATGCAACCCGTCGAATGCGCACCTTCGCCATCGTGACCGCCCATCTCGCGGTGCGTGCTGCTTTCTGCTGGGCTTCTTTCCAATTAACCAATGTGCCTGACACCATACAATGCGTGCGATCTCTGTGTTAGGTCAAAGTTTGTAAAGGCTGTTAATGCATGCCTCGTCCACAACACGGGCAGTCTGGCACTTCGGGCAGGTAATAGTAAGAATTCGCTTGACGTGTGAAACCAACCCGATGGTGGCCTGTTCATCCAAAACTTGATTCAACTGGGAGTAGTTGTAGCTAAAGAAACGTCCGCACGACGGATTACTGCAAATCAGGTTTGCTGTGAGTAACGTGTCGGGCGCATCTTTCGGGATAAAGAACGAACCAATATCTTGCGTGCCTGGCGCCGGCCACTCGACGGGGATCGTTTTGCTGTGTCCTTCCGGAAACCACGTCGTGACGATGGGCGTGCCGGACAAATAGTTGCCTCCGATGCGAGAGCCTAAAGGCATGGACGGTGCCATGCCACTAGGAGACCTAAGAGTGCCATACCAATACTCGTTATCGTTGAATTCAAACTGGACTAGGAGACGTTCCCCAAAAAGGTAGCGCTCGGTGAGATGCTCCGCTGCAGGAACCTCAATCAACAAGAGCGTCCAACCGTGTGACTCTGGAAGTGGCTGGGGTCGCCATGCCACGGGCATGAAATTGAGAATCTCGTTATACGTATAGTAACTCGGTTCACCGCAGACGGAGCAACAGGCACTGGCCTGATATGTTGGATCACCAGTTAATTCGTACTCGGCCAATGCGCGAGCCACCCTAACCTCCACAGCTTGAAGAGTGCCCATGCGTTTATGGCGCTTACACGGCAGATGTAACTCCGTTGCTTCAGATGTTGGCATTGGTAAACCCGCTAAAGACCACATAACGCCCGCTTTTGTCGCAGTAGCACTCTCTACACTTGCCAGCGTGCTCGTGCGTTTGCCTTTATGTTGAGAAGAGCAAAGACAGCTGGTCGAACGAGTGGGCTAGCGGAACGAATGCGATGATCGATCTCGCGTTCTTCTGCCGGAGTCGGCGCGGGACCAACGGGCTCGTAACAACCGACCCGACCGTCAGCCCCGATTTGCAGAAATCCCAATGCAAACAGTTCTAGGTGTGACTCCAAATAGTCGTAAATGTCCTGGTCACTTTTCATTCTGGGGTATGCGAACGCCCAGGAGTTTATCTCTTCTGCACGATCAAGGAGTATTAGCCGCAGTAACGCACTCATCTGTTCGTCTGACATGCTGGCGAACCATTGATAGTACTCTGGTCCTACCGGCTACACTGCGCCGGATTCACGACAGATTTCCTTCCACGCGTCGATAATATCCTGGTTAGGACGGTCGGAACTCATAGCGTCGCCTCCGCATCCAAAAAATGACCCATCATCCCTCATCATTTGCGACACCGTCACAAAAGACCTCACCTGTGCGTTTTGAAACGACAACTATGCGACTCGGTCCCAGACGCATTGGAAGCGGATTTTCCAAAAACAAAATGAACCAGCAGTTTGTTGGATCCTGATAACTACGGAATCTATCAGGCAGTGTATCGATGATCGTAAACCAATGGACGGTGTCCGGTGGATAGCGCCGGTGAAACACTTCCAATGCTTGGTCTCGGGTGAAGCTCATGAATCCTTCGCCAACGTTTCCGCCAAGCGCTGCAACCAATCGCTCCCACGGTTCGCGATGTTCGCCATGAGAGAATTAAGCCGCATATCCTTCCATTGCGTTATCGCGGCTTGTGTCACGGGGACGATCACCGTTAGATCTTTCTCGTCGTTCACAGCCAAACTCGCAATGTTTGAACCAAGAGTCATGAATAACGCTCGCAACTTGGCGGCAAACAGCCCCTCGCCCTGCCTCGCAGTGTCAGATTGGGTGACGGTTGAATACTCAACCTCTGCTCGGTTGAGTTTCTCATAAAACTCACCCGTTATCTTCCCCTTTAAGTCTTGCGGCCAATGTGCAAAATATGAATCTATCGCAGTGGAGGAGATGAGAGGGCCTAGACACGCTTGAAGGGCTTGTATCTGCGATTCTGTAAGTACGGCGAATGCCTGCCGCATGGTCATGTGCAGGAAAAAGTAAATGAACTCGTAAAAAATAAGAATCTCGCACTCGATTCGCTTGTCCTCGGTTGGTGCTTTGATGAAAGGCTTTGTTGCGTCACGGCAGTTTGTAGCTGCGCGCACGACCGCGAGGCTAATGTCTCCAAGAGGCTTCGTCTCGGCTTGGAGTTGCTCCTCGATTTCAACAAGCTGTTTCTTCCAATGGTTCATCTTACGGCTCGTTGAACTTGCTCGCACACTGAATCCACGGCTTGAACTCATTCATCAAGGCTAACGCCGGAGCCATGTTCGCTGCATCGCATTGATCAGGCGTTGCGTCATAAATGGAAAAGCGTCGCATAAGTCTCCTTGTCTATGACAGTGCTGGTGCCGCACCGCTGGCAGTCCAAAACAACGTGAGGAATACCGCCCCAAAACCATTCGATGTCCCGCTGCGAGTCCAAGAGGGCGCAAAACTGCGAATAATTCATCCCGAAGAAGTGAGGACAGCTTGGATTAGAGCACATGGGCTGCGCTAGCTTGAGGTCGTCTGGAGCATCTGGAGTCGCATAAAACGTAGCACTGTCAGCCTTTGTGGGACACACTAGCGGTAATCGCTCGATAGCCGTAGCACCTTGAAAGCCAGTGCATACCGGAAATGTGCCGAAGCGTTTGCCGCACACGATAGTCCCGGCAGGCAAAGTAGGCGTGAAGGCGCTGACGGAACGAAGGTAGCCTGTCCAAGCATCGCCGAAGTCTTGGACACGTTCAATGAGGGCACGATCTCCGACGAACCCGGACTCGCCCGACGCGATTTCCGGGCCAGCGATAAGCATAAGTGCCCAGAATCGGTCGGCGGGAAGGGCAGCAGGTCGAAGATGCGAGGGGATGCGGTTGATCACGTCCGAATATGTGAATGCGCATTCCGCAGCGCATTCAGGACAGGTGCCGGGGAGCATGAAGGCGCTGTCTGTGCGGAGACGATACTCTATAAGCGCCCGCGCAAACCTGAGAGACACTAACGGAATGGCCCCATCACAACCAACGCGTCGGCACGGCAGAAGTGCGTCCAGGACTCTTTGTTCGTCAGCCGTAAGCATATTGCGCGATCAACACCCTAACTCGTTTTGATGCGTCACGTCGGTTTAGTCGCAGCTACAGGTATAGCAACGATCTTCCCCGACAATGGCTGGCTTGCCGCAATCGCGGCAGCGTGCGAATATCGCTTTCTCTGTTTGCCCTTGGAATCTGCGACCGTGACGGCGTTTGACTCGTCCGGCTCGCTCGGCGATAACCTCAGCCGCGGATTTCGGACGCTTTGCCCTGACGTGCCGCTGCATGTTGGCCGGTTTTACCATAGCGCCGCATCCCTCTCGACACGGCTGCAATTGACCGTCGGGTGTTTTCATTTCCGCCTGCTCACGCCGACCACGTGATCGCCTTCGAACATCAGTCCGTTGCGATAGACATCGATTTCGCGCTTGCCGATTATCAGCCGCGATGTTGGCGTGCCTTGCACTAGCCCAGCCTCCTGACGACGCAGAATGTAGTTGCGGTTGCGCTCTTTTGACTGACGCGGTTCGGCTTGTACCATCCCAAGCGTCACGCGATCAGCACTGCTGTTATTAGTGTTTTCATGGTTTGTCTACTTTCGTTGAGGCGTTTCAAAAATCTGTGAGTCATGTTTACTCCCATTTGTCTTTTGCCTTGGCCGCTGCCATTCTCACCGATGAGTTAGTTACTTAGCCAAGGCGGATTACAACCGCATCGCCGTTGCCGCCAAACAGCGGAATCGATGTCCCAAAACCAGTCGCGCTAAATCCCGAACCGTACACATTTCCATATACCGAGGCGCTAGATGCAGAACCCATATAATGGCTACTTGTGCCGACAAGAATCAGGCCATTCCCGCCGAGCTCCCGCGCCCGGCGCGCCATGAAGCCGACCACCTGATCTCGTGTGTTGCGGTACGCGTCCGTTTCTGCCTTTAAATAACCGATTACTTCGTACGGCCGATTTGGCGTACCATAGAACACCGGTACCGCATACTTCGTATCCATAAACCCGCCTGTGGCGACTGGCCAATTTTGTTGAGCGCCGCTATAAGGAGTGAAATCCGCTGTAGCGCAGCCCGCTAGAAGCGCGCGCATGCTAGGAGGCACGGGGCTAGCATCGCGATTGTTGTTGTTTTTATTGTTGTTGTCTTTTTCATTGTTGAAGTCGTGCGGTTTAACGTAGTCCTGGGGGGAACAGCTGTTTCGCCTTCCGTGACTTCTCGTTCATTGAGAACTCATTTCTGGGCCGCTTATTGTAATACGCCTTGTATACTCTGATATGGCGTATGTCAAGCAACAAATTTTACGACGACGTTTTTGTAGTGTATATGGATTATCGCTTTCAACCTGCGTGATCGGCTATGAAGAACGAGGTGTAAGAAACTGCGAATGGCAAAATCCAAAAAGAACAAGAACAACCCGAAGCTCGACCTGACGGTGCGTGAGGAGCAACGGAACAAACTGGAACAAATGGCCTCTTTAGAGAAGCGTTCCGTCTCCAATCTTATCGAGGTTATGGCCGATGAACGCTGGGAGCGGGTGGTCGAGCAGCAGGGCGTTGCTTACGTTAAGAACCGTGGCGGAGGCGATGAACCTAAGACTGGACGCGGACAATCCAGCAGACCGCGAGAAATTGCGCCGAGCAATTCTGGATCTTGTGGCCGGGAGAAAAATGCGAAAGCAAAAAGGCGCTTTCCTCGGTCGTTGACTGCTATTTTCATCACCGGGTGAATTCCCCATGCAGCGTAGCCATGAAGGTCGGTTAGGCGTTCACGGGTGCGATAGCTCCCTGAATCTTCGCGTATCGTGGCTTCTGGGTCTGCCACCTCGATAATCAACGTGGTGTAGCGCTCGTCGTGTAAGTCAATGGCGATCGCTTTCTCTGGGTGATGGACGTCCCAAAAGACCTTCTTCCGGGTCTGGTGGAACGTGCCGATCTACAGGCATGCACGACTTCCGCGCCTGTGGCCAGCGACAAAAGGAATGGTTCTCGCCACGGAAATGACCTCTGCACTGACTTTGGCCGGCGTTTAGACAATAATACCGCAGAACGTTCATCTGAACGTAGCTACGGTCATTTTCGATGCAGGGAGCCGTTTCAGGGAGTTTTCTGCGGGATGATGCGTATTGGACGAAGGTCCCATGGGCAGAGCCGCGAAACCCTGCGAAAATTAGTCTTAGGACAAGAAAAACAGAAGGACTACATTCTATGAACGCAAACCTTATACTTTCCTTAATTTGCGTCGCTTCGGTGACGTTAACCGCGTGCGAGTACTATCCGTCCGGCTATTATAGCCACGGTTCTTACCCCTATGGGTATTACACTCCGACCGTTTACGAATATGATTATTACAGTGGTCACCCTTGCGGATATGGCTACGACAATGGCCGGATACGGGAACAGCGATCGTTACCGCGGTGGCCCTATTGATGGAATCTCCACGGAAGCTTTTCGCGATGGACGAAAGGGCTATTGCAGGATAGACAGGCCAACCTTCGGTTACGCCACGAAGGGGAATTGCAGACCCCCATCGCGGCGACGGAAAGCGTTACATTGTGCGTGCGGATGAAAAGCTGACGGCGCTTATGGAATTGGAATCAGCGATTTGCAACCACCAGTGGTTAGCCCCAGCGATTGGTTATGCTTCATTGAACCTTTTCCGCTCTAAATTGCGGATTCTCGATCAGACCGACCAAATTTCCGAACGGATCATTGATATCGACGACCTTTATGCCACCACCAACATCCTGAATTTCTCCAACGATAGTGATCCCAGCCGTCCGCAACCGCTGGATCTCCTGTTGGATATCGTCGACGCCCCACAGAGCCTTCGCCCCAGCGTTGCCAGGTTCAGCATCCGGTACCAGACCCAGCTCGAATCCTCCCACATCAAATCCAACATAAAAAGGCTCGTCAAAATATGGTTTCCGTTCGAAGACTAACTCGTACCACGCCTTCGCTTTCGCCAGATCCGGCGCGGGATAAATGCATGTTCGAAGTCCTTTGATCATAAAAGCGAATATTTGTGAGCCTAACGAGAATTAGACGGCATTTTGCAATCTATTCCCTGCCGCATAGAGGCAGTTTGCATTAAAACGCTACAAGGCGGCAAGTCGTCTTTCGGGCTCGGTCCCCCAGGAACCGCACAAGCCGCTTAGCAAAAGCTACCACTTTTTGAACTCGCCCGCGTGCTCGTGCGTCTCAATCACGTTGCCAGTAAGAGCAACGAAACAAGCTGGAACAAATGGCCTCTTTAGAGAAGCGTTCTGTCTCCAATCTTATCGAGGTTATGGCCGATGAACGCTGGGAGCGATTGGCTGAGCAGCAAGGCGTTGCTTACGCTAAAACCGTCGCGGAGGCGATGAACCTTAAACTCGACATGGGCAATGCAGCAGACCGCGAGAAATTGCGCCGGGCGGTTCTCGATCTTGTCGCCGGGAGAAAAATGCGAAAGCAAAAAGCGCATGGTTGAAACTCTCTCGTTCTCTTTCTGACAAGCATTTTGCCGTGCGATTCTTGGTACGAGAAATCTTCCCGGGCTTCTGCTCTGACGGAAGAAAATTCCGCGCCCGTGGAAACGAGGACCCCTCTTCGTTTTCCTCTCAAATTTGTTGACATCCCCATAGCTGCGCATAAAAGGCGCATGCAATAAGCGGCCCGGAAATGAGTTCTCAATGACGAGAAGTCACGGAAGGCGTGGTTGCCGCTGCGATGCAAAGAAACGCAATCGCAATCGTGAATATCGCGCGCGTCATTGCGACCGCGCATATCACTTTTGTAATTGCTGCGTGGAGAGCAAAAAAATCAGAATCCGGCGCGTGAAGTAATGGGAAATCATCGCTGACAATCTCAACAGTCTGAATGAGGCGCAATTGTGAAATTCATGTAAGCTTAGCGCGCACCCCCCGACCAGATGCCCATTCAGATCAAGAACGAGATCCAGCTCGAAATCGCCCATGTCCTGTTCATCGACATCGTTGGCTATTCGAAGCTTTCGATTAGCGACCAGCACGGGGCGATTGAGGAACTGAAGCGGATTGTTCGCGCGTCCGAGCAATTTCAACGAGCCGAAGCCGCGAGCCGTTTGACCAGGATCCCAACTGGCGACGGGATGGCGCTGGCATTTTACACGAGTCCGGAAACGCCTGCGCAATGCGCGGTGGAGATCAGCCGCGCTCTCAAGGAAGATCCGCGTCTACAACTTCGGATGGGAATCCACAGCGGGCCAGTTGGCGGGCTGGTCGATGTAAACGAACGGGCCAATCTCGCCGGCGCTGGCCTTAACACGGCGCAGCGAGTGATGGATTGCGGCGACGCCGGGCACATTCTTCTCTCCAAACACGTCGCTGAAGATCTGGAAGAATACCAGAGGTGGCGACCGCTCTTGCACGATCTCGGCTCGTGCGAAGTGAAGCATGGCGTGCGCGTATCGGTCGTGAACCTCTATGACGATCAATTCGGCAATGCGAAGCTGCCACAGAGATTTAAGAGCGCGCAGAAACGGCGGGTGTGTCTGCGCTGGGCGGCGGCGGCGGCGCTGCTGGCGCTAGCGGTGGTCGTTGCGGGTATCGTAATGTTTTCCCGTTATCGTGAGCGATCGACGCCGCCTGCTCCGGAGAAAAGCATCGCTGTTCTCCCATTTGGAAATCTGAGCCGCGATGCCGAGAACGCTTACTTCGCCGACGGCATCCAAGAGGAAATTCTGACGCGCCTGTCAAAGATCGCGGATTTGAAAGTGATTTCGCGCACGTCCACGCAGCATTACAAAAGCGCGCCGGAAAATCTGCCGGAGATTGCCAGGCAACTTGGCGTGGCTCACATCCTGGAAGGAAGCGTGCAGAAGAGCGGCGACGCCGTGCGCGTGAATGTGCAGTTGATCAAAGCAGCCAATGATTCCCATCTTTGGGCAGATACCTTTGATCGAAAACTGACCGACATCTTCTCGGTCGAAAGTGAGGTGGCCAAAGCTGTCGCCGACCAATTGCGAGCAAAACTCACCGGTCATGAAGAGCGAGAGATTGCCGCCAAACCGACGGAGAATCCAGAGGCTTACGACGCCTACCTCCGTGGTCTGGCTTATACGCTCAAAACTGGCAACAACCCCGCGAACGCTCTTGCCGCACAGAAATATCTCAGAGAAGCGGTGCGGTTGGATCCGAAGTTCGCGCTTGCTTGGGCGCTGCTGTCAAACGTAGATGCGCACGGCTACCTCGTGGGGAGTCTTCAACCAACTTTCCCCCTCCGCGAAGAGGCGCGACAGGCGGCCGAGACTGCCTTTACTCTTCAGTCCAATCTCGGCGAAGCCATCTTGGCCAAGGGCTATTACCATTATGCTTGTCTAAAGGATTACGACGCCGCGCTGCGTTACTTTGAGCAGGCACGTCAGTTCCTGCCGAATAGCAGTCGGATTCCTGAAGTGCTAGCTTATGTCGCGCGGAGGCAAGGTAAATGGGGCTGGAGCGAGTCCTATTTTAACCAAGCCGAGCGGCTTGACCCGCGCAACGTTCGGCTGCTTACTAACCAGGCGTTTTCGTATTCCGTACTTCGTCGTTTCCCCGAAGCGTTGCGAAAGTTTGATCAGGTTCTCAACATCATACCGGACGACGTGGATACGCTCGCGTATAAGGCGGCTATCTTACAAGCCGAGGGTGATCTGCCGCGTGCTGCTGCGCTACTCGCTCCGCTGCGTCCTAATGCCGACCACACAAGTGCGTTGGAGACACAAGTTTACCAGGCGATCCTGGAGCGTCGCCCTGCACAAATCATTTCTCGGCTAAAGGAAATACTAGCAAAGCCTGATCCAGCGTTGGGTTATCACAATGGCGCACTACGGTTTTGGTTAGGTTGGGCTCAAGATGTCGCTGGCGATCATGCCGCCGCCCAGGAAAGCTGGCGCCAAGCGCGCAGCGAACTGGAATCTTTCCTCAAGGAGCAGCCGGACAATTCTACCCTCCTTGGAGATCTCGCGTTGACCAATATGGGCCTTGGCGACAAAGAGGCGGCGTTGGCTCTGTCGGAACGGGGGATCGCCGCACTGCCAATTGAGAAAGACGCGGCGAGCGGTGCCGATTCGATTGAGATCCTCGCTCGGGTTGCGGCGCAGACGGGAGAGCCCGACCGCGCCATTGCCGCTCTACAGAAACTACTCTCGATACCGGGCGACGGCGCGCTGGACAAATACATGCCGCTCACTCCGGCGCTGCTCCGACTCGATCCGATGTTCGATCCGCTTCGGAATGATCCGCGCTTCCAAAAACTCGTCGCGACTGCGCCGAAATGAACATGCCCGCCGAGATCAAGAAAGAGATCGAGCTCGAAATCGCCCATGTCCTGTTCATCGACATCGTTGGCTACTCGAAGCTTTCGATTAGCGACCAGCACGCGACGATTGAGGAACTGAAGCGGATTGTTCGCGCGTCCGTGCAATTTCAACAAGCCGAAGCTGCGAGCTGTTTGACTAGGATCCCAACCGGCGACGGGATGGCGCTGGCATTTTACACGAGTCCGGAAGCGCCTGTGCAATCCGCGGTGGAGATCAGCCGCACTCTCAAGGAACATCCGCGTCTACAACTTCGGATGGGAATCCACAGCGGGCCAGTTGGCGGGCTGGTCGATGTAAACGAACGGGCCAATCTCGCGGGCGCTGGCCTTAACATGGCGCAGCGAGTGATGGATTGCGGCGACGCCGGGCACATTCTTCTCTCCAAACACGTCGCCGAAGATCTGGAAGAATACGAGAAGTGGCGACCTCTGCTGCACGATCTGGGCACATGTGAAGTAAAGCACGGGATGCAGGTAGCCATCGTCAATCTATGGTCCGACGACGTGGGGAACCGTCAGCTCCCACAAAAGTTTCAAGCTCTCAGGAAACAGCGCACCCGAGTGCGCTGGGCCGGAGTGGCAGCTGCACTGCTTTTACTCGTCGGCATCGCAGCCGCTTTCGTTCTGGTTTCCAAGAAATCAGCCAGATCGACATCAATTGTTCCGGAAAAAAGCATCGCCGTGCTGCCGTTTCAAAATCTGAGTGAGGACAAAGCAAATGCTTATTTCGCCGATGGGATTCAAGAGGAAATTCTCACACGCCTGGCCAAGATCGCGGATTTGAAAGTCATTTCCCGCACTTCCACGCAGCGGTATCAGAGCAAACCTGGCAATCTCACTGAGATCGCCAAGCAACTCGGGGTTGCTCACGTTCTGGAAGGTAGCGTGCAAAAAAGCGGTGATGCAGTGCGCGTGAACGTGCAGTTGATCAAAGCAGCCAATGATTCCCATCTTTGGGGCGATACGTTTGATCGCAAACTGACCGACATTTTTTCGGTCGAGAGTGAGGTGGCCAAAGCCATTGCCGAGCAGTTGCGGGCAAAAATTACCGGTCGGGAAGAGCAAGTCATCGCCGCCAAACCGACGGACAATGTTGAGGCTTATGATGCCTACCTGCGCGGGCTGGCTTATTCGCTGAAAACGGCCACCACACCCGCCACCCTCCTTGGCGCGCAGAAATATCTAAGAGACGCGGTGCGCTTGGACCCGAAGTTCGCCCTTGCTTGGGCGCTGCTGTCATACGTTGATGCGGTCGGCTACATCTCGACGAATCTTCAACCCACGATCGCCTTGCGTGAAGAGGCGCGGCGGGCAGCCGAGACCGCGCTCACTCTCCAGCCCAATCTAGGCGAGGCCATATTGGCCAAGGGACATTACCACTACGCCTGCCTGAAAGATTACGACGCCGCGGTGCGTTACTTTGAACAAGCACGACCACTCTTGCCGAACAGCAGCCGGATTCCCGAACAACTGGCCTATGTCGCCCGGCGGCGAGGCCAGTGGGACCAGAGCGAGAGTTACTTCAACGAAGCCGAGCGACTCGATCCGCGCAACGTCAACCTCCTTGGCCAGCACGCGCTTTCATATACCTTTCTTCGTCGTTTCCCCGAAGCGCTGCGAAAGTTTGATCAGATTCTCAATATCACGCCGGACGACTTGGACGCGCTCGCGTGCAAGGCCGGTATCGCACAAGCCGAGGGAGACCTGCCGCGTGCTGGCGCGCTCCTCGCTCCGCTCCACCCGGAGGCCGACGACCCCCAGGCCTTGGAAACGCAAGTTTACCAGGCCATCCTTGAGCGCCGCCCTGCCCAAATCATCCCTCGGCTAGAGGAGATACTTGCCAAGCCTGATCCAACGCTGGGCTTTTACAATGGCGAACTGCGTTTTTGGTTAGGTTGGGCACAAGAAGCGGCCGGTGACAATGCCGCCGCGAAGGAAAGTTGGCGAGAGGCGCGCAACGAACTGGAATCTTTCCTCAAAGAACAGCCGGGAAATTTTATTTTGATTGGTGATCTCGCACTGACCAACATGGGTCTTGGTGACAAAGCCGCCGCATTGGCTCTGGCGGAGCGGGCCATGTCCACGGTGCCGATCGAGAAAGACGCCATTTTCGGTTCCGGACCGCTCGAGATCCTCGCCCGGGTGGCAGCGCAAACGGGTGAACCCGATCGCGCCATCGCCGCTTTACAGAAACTACTCTCCATCCCGTGTTATGGGGCGCTGGCTGAAAACGTGCCGCTCACTCCCGCGCTACTCCGGCTCGATCCGATGTTCGATCCGCTCCGGAATGATCCGCGTTTCCAAAAACTCTGCGAGGAAAAGAAGCCGTGAACCTGCGCGATTTCGGTCAACCGTGGATTCCCACGGGCGAACGATCTGGATTGCAGACGCACATCGTGACAACGGAAAGCGTTTCGTTGTGCGTGCAGAGCAAAAGCTGACCGCTTTTCTGGAACTGTAATCGGCGATTCAGCTTGCGGCGTTTTATCTTGACGGGTAAGCGAGATTTTTTCAAAACTCGGACTGTCGTCAAACGGATCTGAATCAGGCGGAGGGCTTTCCCCCGTTAGGTTCTTCGCCCCTTCCGGCACATCGGAAATGGCCGAAAGATTTTGAGATTGTCGTGCTTGGTGAAGAAGATAGGCTGTATGCCAAGAATATGGTAAGCGAGTGGCAGATGTTGTTTCCGGTGCAGGCAACTACGAATCCGATCGAATCGCCGTTTGCCTCGGTGAAACCTCCGACAAGCGCGCGTCAAAAACATTCGTTTGGGCGAAGACCGGTGACCAGATTCTCGAAAATATTGCTCGGTTTGGTCGACGACGGACGCTGGACTCCTGCTCTGTGCCACTTATTGTCCAAGCGAAAGCGGTCAGGACACTAGGAGGGATTTGAATGGCTGAAATCTCCAGAGCTGTGCGTGCCGCGGCACGCCAGCATACGAATGCGCTCCTTTCCTATCCGAACGTCGTCGGCGTCGGTGTCGCACGTAAAGTGCGGAAGGGACGCAGGGGCGACGAGTACGCCGTCGTCGCTTACGTCTCCCGAAAGGTGCCACTCGACTTGCTCGAGCCGCACCAGCGCATCCCACACCAGCTCGAAATCGAAGGCGAAGCCGTTTCCTCGGACGTCGTGGAGATCGCCGAACCGCGGTTGCTCGCTGTGGACACAAAGCAGTACCGCCCGCTGCAGGGTGGAAGTCAGATCCAGACAGCGTCGGGCACCGGAACCCTCGGCGCCATTCTTTACGATCGGCTGGATCATCAACCAGTACTGCTAACGAATAACCATGTAGTCACCACCCCGGGCTCGCCCATGTTGCTCCCGTCCAACACAAATGTCTGGCAGCCGGCCGGCGGCCCGATCGTGGGCAACGTAAAGAGGATCGTTCCGATGTTCCTCGCGCCGCTCGGAGAGTTCGGCTACAAATTCGGCGCGCGGGTGGACGCTGGAATCATTGCGCCGTTGTCAACCGTGGACCTCGACTTCAGCGTCGTCGAACTCGGCCGCCATCCGTATGTCGTCCTGCCGCCGTTCGAGGGGCTAGAGGTCGAGCATCGGGGGTACCGCACTCAACTCCGCAGCGGCACCGTAGAGGCTGTGGACCTCACTATCGTAGTCAAGGCGCCCAATGGAGATCGGATTCAGGTCGGCGGCTCCGACAGTGGCTTCAGCATCCGCGCTCCCGAGCGTCTGATCGGCGCATGGCCCGGCGACTCCGGCTCCCTAGTGGTCGACGCTTCACGAGGCGCCTCCCGTGGAGTCGTCTTCGCGGGAGACGGCCAGTCGGGCGGGCTAACCTACGCCTGCGAGCTGGGAGCCGTGATGGCGGAACTCCAGCTGGAGACCGCGTGCACCGGCGAGCTAAATGCGCTCATCCGCCGTGCAGTCTTCGTACGGATGGCGGACGCCTGGTCCGCCGCCGAGCGTGGAGTCGAGAGCCCGGCAGGTCACGCGAATGCTCTTGTCGAGGAGGTGATCGACAAGACCAGCCGCTTTCGTCACCAGTACTTGCCAGACGACAACAATGGCCAGGTATCTGGAGCACTAGGCTCCCTCTTGCATCGATGGGCGCCCGATGTCGCGGAGGCCCTGCACCAGGACGAGAATTTCGCCGGGCTCCTAGATCGCGCATTTGGAGATTGGCTCGTCCTCCCAACTGTCTACGACATGCTGGAGTATCGTATCCCAGACCATCTGGGGCCGACAGCGATCAAGGCGTTCCGGCGGTTCAACAAAGTGCGCGAGCTATTGGAGAGCCTGGGCTGGCTGGAGACAGCCCTCTCTCGGTCCGCCGGCCGCACGGTACGCGAGCTGCTCGGTTCGACGCTTCTCAGCGCCCGAAAAACCACAGGAGGTAAAACTGCCCGCACAAGCAAAAGCAAATTGAAGCGCTTGCGGCGGGCCTACAGAAAGTCAGCGCGCAGGTCGAAATGAGCAAATCTGCGAGGCAAGTGGTCCTCAACGGTCAGTAAGGCAGAAGCGGCGTTTGGCTCACCACTCTTTGAATTCTCCCGCGTGCTCGTGCGTCTCGATCACGTTGCCAGCTTTATCGTAAACGCGAATCACAGCATCATGTGAACGGCTGCGAAACCTCGCGTAGTCAACTGCGTTGCTGACTGCGTCCGGTGCTCGCCATACCAAAGCCGACCGAATGGTAGCGCATCGGAAATCAGGTCAACGCCGCGATGATCTTTGCGCGGTCGGACTTCATAAGTGTGCATGGATCGTACAGCGGGGGTCTGCTGCCGACCAAAGCCGGGACCGACCGGCCAGCGATCTCATTTTGGCGCGGTCGTCCGATGTGACGCTGCCGCCTTCCACATCCCCTTTTGCAAGACAAAGGTGTCGGTGAACACGATATTGGGCTGAACTGGGTCTCCCTTGAAGGTGCCGTCTTGCGCTGCTAGGCCGGTCACGATCGCCGCATCGCCATAGGTATACACTTTCATATTCGACAACTTGATGGATTTGAACTTTAGATCGCCTGACTTCAACACCGCCAGCGTGGCTTGTTTGTCGGACTGATGCCCTCCTTCATCGGTGTCGACGTACGTATCGAGGAAGATCGCCTCGAGCTTTGCCGTGTAAGGCTGCACCAACGCCTCCACCCATACATTCTCGAGTGCGATCAGCACCTTCGCTACATGTCCCGATTGCGCCCGGGCTCCGGGCACACTCACAAACGCTACGGTCAAGGCAATGATGAGTTGTCGTGTCATTGGATATCCCTATGAAATCCGCTTGCGCCAGTTGCGATCCCCCAGTGAAAGCGGACTCATGGGAAACTCGTTTTAGCGGGAAGTGCGACGTCATGCGAAGAAAAACTTCACCAGTCTTTGAAATCGCCCGCGTGTTCGTCCGTTTCGATCACGTTGCCAGCTTCCACCTGGACGAGTTGGGAGCATCGGATTTTTACCTATACATAAATCCACCGTGTGCCTGATGGTGCGATCTTTTGCAGCGGACCCATCATTGCCGCCGATCTTGTTTTCCAAAAATGTTCTGGGGGGAACAACCGCCTCTCATACCTGTCTGGTCTGGGAGGCGGTAATTTTTTGATCAAGAAATCGGCGGTGTACGAAGTTTCGCAGCTGCGATGAACCTTAAACTCGACATGGACATCCAGCAGACCGCGCGAAATTGCGCCGAGCAGTTCTCGATCTTGTCGCCGGGAGAAAAATGCGAAAGCAAAAAGGGCATAGTTGAAATTCTCTCGTTCTCTTTGTGCTGATAATCTCAGCAAAGCGGGTTGGAGTTGGGGCTGTGTCTCAGCGATTGCATTCTAAGAATATTGTTTTTTAATCCACGTTCTAAAGTGATAACCTACCCGTCAAACGCGAAGTAATTCTCCGCAGCTCTGGGGAATCTTTGAACGGGTACCGATTTGAAAGTAATGGAGAAACGCTGCTCACTTGGCTTTTTTTGTTTCGCGCTCTTCATCGCGTATGATCCGGCCTTTGCTGCTCAAATCGAAGCGGTCACTGAAAAAGACAAGCCCCTGATCAGAAAATCGTCCTCCTCCCGGCCCGCGCGGCGGTATCCGTGGAAAACAAGTATTGTAACAACAGTCTTTTGGATCGGCGAACGACCCGGTGGACATAATCTTGTCCCGAATCGCACAAGTGCCTGGGACAAACGATGGACACAAAACTACGGCGGTTTTGATGACCCAAATCCTGCCCATCGGAGTAATTATATCCCGGTAAAATTTACACCGCGGCAGAACCCATTTTACTGCGCACTCCCCTACAACGACAAAGCTCGTACAGGCCACCACTCGGAAGCGCCTCGCGTTGTTCCGTGGTTCGAGGAGGCCTACCAGGGTCCAGCTGTTTCCACCTGTAAAGATCGATGGGTCGCGATCCGCAAAGGCAATCGAATTGCTTATGCGCAATGGGAAGACGCAGGGCCATTCCAAACGGACCATTGGCAATACGTGTTTGGCAATGAACGTCCAAAACCCAATCTGAACAAGGGCGCAGGCCTCGATGTCTCCCCTGCTGTGCGAGACTATCTCGGCCTGAAACAAACGGATGTCACCGACTGGCGGTTTGTGGACTTTAGCGAAGTGCCGCGCGGGCCGTGGTCAACTCTGGGAGAAAACAATACGTTCGTCATCAACGGTCGCAAAAAAAGCGTGAAGGTCGATGAAGGGTTAAGACGAAAGAAAGTGGAACTCGCTCGATAGTCATCGGATTACGAGTGCTCCGCTTTCAAGGCCAGCGACCAAAGCGAAATTGCCCGCGCGTGCGAACGACGGGAATGAGCCGCTTTAGTGACAGCTGCGTTACTTTTGCGGCGTAGCGCTTCCATCGAAATGGTTGTCGATACTAGACATGAAAACTACAAAGTCGATGCGAGTTCGCGCTTCTCGTTTCCTCAGTGATCGGTACGCCTACAGGGCACAGCCCAATTACCTATCCGAGCTTGTCGCCTTCGCAATAATTGTGGTTATCGCCATCTGGCCCGTTTTTTTGTTGGCTAACGCCATGGCGACGACTCTGCGATAAACGCAACCAAGGCATCGCACATTGAAAAGTTGAGTGCATTTCTCGAACTAGAACAAGGGAGTGGTTATGAGAATATCGAACTCAATCGCTGAGCTCCGGCAACAGATTCACGACGACCTGCGCGTCCAACATCCCGAATGGGTCGAGCCAAATGGCGGATGTCCCAAGTGCGATTCCTACGAGTCGCGCCTTGCACAACTACTCGAAAGTTTCACCCGAACGGGATCCAACGAGTCTATCGCTGCTGTTCATCGCCATCTCGAACACGCATTAAGCTGAATCGACACCGCAGCTGCCGGATGAACCAAACCTGCGCCGCAAGTGGTGAGCTCTATTGTTCTCGTCTCCGGCGCCGTAAAGAACCGTGCGCCTGCTTCGTGGTCAGAATAAATGCGCACACTTGTGCGCGGTGCTACTCCTTGTTTGGAAAAGAATAGAGACTCTCAATAAAGTTGCGCCTATGGGCCGGCAACTACGCGACGGTACAGCGCTTCGTATCGAGGGACAATGCGATCTGCTGAGAACCTTTCGAGCGCGCGATTGCGACTCCGTTCACCTAGTTCTCGCGCTAAATCCGGAGATTCGGCCAATGCATCTAACGCAGCAGCAGCAGCGCTTAGATCACCGAAGGGATATAGTGGACAAGAGTCTCCTACGACTTCGGGAATGCCACCGACGTCGAAGGCGACCACCGGTTTACCATAAAACACCGTCTCAAGAATGCTCAGACCAAAGCTTTCGTATTCGGACGTGTAAAGTCCCGCATCCGCAGCCTCCAAATACTCGTCCACCATAGCCGTGTTTTGCCGAACAACGACGCGGTCACGAATTCCCAATTCATCGAGCAGCGGTTCGTATGAATCAAAAGGGGCGCCTGCTAAAATTAAAAATCGAAGGCGTGATCGGTTCTTCGCCATGGCAATCGTGCGCAATAGAAGATCTACGCGTTTGACCGGTCGCAAATTTGACATGTGCAGCACAAGAAGTTCGTCGGTTACGCCGAGATCGCGTCGAACTTCCTCGCGGTTTCTCTTCGGTTTATTTGGAGTGAAAAAATTCGGAATCACTTCAATCGGTCGTTTCAAACGAAAGATTTCTTGCGTTTGATTCCGAAGACTTTCCGAAACCGCCGTCAGCGCATCGGAATGCACGAACGCGTGCTCGATGGCGGTCCGGTAATCGGGATCTTGCCCCAGCAGAGTCGTATCACTTCCATGCAAAGTCGTGACGATGCGCGGAGCTGACCGTCCTACCATCTGCGAGGCTAAACACGCGGCCAGTGCGTGTGGCACCGCGTAATGAACATGAAAAAGATCGAGTTGCTGGGAACGCGCCACTTCCGCCATTTTCACTGCCAGCGGCAGAGTGTAGTCGGGGCACGGAAACACAGCGTTGTCCGCAAAATCGACTCTATGGAAATGAAGGCCCTCCTGCGGCAGGTCTAGCCGAACGGGCTGAGCATAACTGAAGAAGTAAACTTCATGTCCGCGCCGAGCCAGTTCTGACCCAAGGGCGGTCGCCAGAATTCCGCTTCCGCCGATCAACGGAAAACATGCAATCCCAATTTTGAGCGGGGCCGATTCCATCATGAGTCCGTATAGGCTTTGCCGGAGTC